>NZ_JALDUB010000001.1:430552-735529 GCF_023109195.1 Streptococcus oralis | reverse complement strand
TTTGTCGCTAGTGTGCTAGACGTGGTGGGGCACTCGACTGATGCTGGGATTGACGTTCTTGAAGTCTTGGAATCCATGGATATTGTTTCAGAATTTCCAGAAGCTGTTCTCAAGGAAGCAGAAAGTGTGCCAGAAGCTCCGTCTCAAAAGGATATGGGAGGTCGTCTGGACCTGAGAGATGAAATCACCTTTACCATTGACGGTGCGGATGCCAAGGACTTAGACGACGCAGTACACATCAAGCCTTTAAAGAATGGCAATATCGAACTCGGAGTTCACATCGCAGATGTTTCCTACTATGTGACCGAGGGTTCTGCCCTTGACAAGGAAGCCCTTAACCGCGCGACTTCTGTCTATGTGACAGACCGAGTGGTTCCAATGCTTCCAGAGCGTTTGTCAAATGGCATCTGCTCTCTCAATCCTCAAGTAGATCGCTTGACCCAGTCTGCTATTATGGAAATTGATAAACATGGTCGTGTGGTTAATTACACCATTACCCAAACAGTTATTAAGACGAGCTTCCGTATGACCTATAGCGCTGTTAATGATATCCTAGCTGGCGATGAGGAAAAGAGACGAGAGTTTAAGAAAATTGTTCCAAGTATCGAGCTCATGGCCAAGCTTCATGAAAGGCTAGAAAGCATGCGTGAGAAGCGTGGTGCCCTTAACTTTGATACCAGCGAAGCTAAGATTCTGGTGGATAAAAAAGGCAAGCCTGTGGATATCGTTCTTCGCCAACGTGGTATTGCTGAGCGGATGATTGAGTCCTTCATGTTGATTGCTAATGAAACGGTTGCCGAGCACTTTAGCAAGTTGGATCTACCTTTCATCTATCGAATTCACGAGGAGCCCAAGGCTGAAAAAGTTCAGAAGTTTATTGATTACGCCTCTAGTTTTGGTTTACGAATTTATGGAACTGCCAGTGAGATTAGCCAAGAGGCTCTCCAAGACATCATGCGTGCTGTTGAGGGAGAACCCTATGCGGATGTATTGTCCATGATGCTTCTCCGTTCTATGCAACAGGCTCGCTATTCTGAGCACAATCACGGTCACTATGGACTAGCCGCTAACTATTACACTCACTTCACCAGTCCTATTCGCCGTTATCCAGACCTTCTAGTCCACCGTATGATTCGGGACTATGGTCGTTCTAAGGAAATAGCAGAGCATTTTGAACAAGTGATTCCAGAGATTGCAACCCAGTCTTCCAACCGTGAACGTCGTGCCATCGAGGCTGAGCGTGAAGTCGAAGCCATGAAAAAGGCTGAGTACATGGAAGAATATGTGGGTGAAGAGTACGACGCAGTTGTATCCAGCATCGTCAAATTCGGTCTCTTTGTTGAATTGCCAAATACAGTCGAAGGTTTGATTCACATTACCAATTTGTCTGAATTTTATCATTTCAACGAGCGAGATTTGACTCTCCGTGGAGAGAAATCAGGAACAACCTTCCGTGTGGGACAGCAAATTCGCATTCAAGTTGAAAGAGCCGATAAGATGACGGGAGAGATTGATTTCTCTTATATTCCAAGTGAGTTTGATGTCATCGAAAAAGGCTTGAAACAAGCTGGGCGCAAAGACAGAGGTCATGGTTCAAGTCGTCGTTCAGACAAGAAGGAAGACAAGAGAAAATCAGGACGCTCAAATGATAAGTACAAGCATTCACAAAAAGATAAAAAGAAAAAAGGCAAGAAACCTTTTTACAAAGAAGTAGCTAAGAAAGGAGCCAAGCATGGCAAAGGGCGAGGGAAAGGTCGTCGCACAAAATAAAAAAGCGCACCACGACTATACAATCGTAGATACGCTAGAGGCAGGAATGGTCCTAACCGGAACTGAAATCAAGAGCGTTCGAGCTGCTCGAATCAACCTCAAGGACGGCTTTGCCCAAGTAAAAAATGGGGAAGTCTGGCTGAGCAATGTTCATATTGCCCCTTACGAAGAGGGTAATATCTGGAACCAGGAACCAGAACGCCGTCGTAAACTCCTGCTCCATAAGAAGCAAATTCAAAAATTGGAACAAGAGACCAAAGGGACAGGAATGACCCTTGTTCCCCTTAAAGTCTATATTAAAGATGGTTATGCTAAACTCCTTTTAGGACTTGCTAAAGGGAAACATGACTATGACAAACGGGAGTCTATCAAACGTCGTGAACAAAACCGCGACATCGCGCGTGTGATGAAAGCTGTCAACCAGCGTTAAGAAGAGGAAGTAAAATGGAAAAATTAATTGCCTATAAACGGATGCCCTTGTGGAATAAACAGACCATGCCTGAAGCTGTTCAGCAAAAGCACAATACTAAAGTCGGCACTTGGGGAAAAATTACTGTCTTGAAGGGGGCACTCAAGTTTATTGAGTTGACTGAAGATGGTGAGGTTCTAGCTGAGCACCGCTTTGAGGCAGGAGCTGACAATCCTATGGCACAACCGCAAGCCTGGCACCGAGTAGAGGCTGCAACAGACGATGTAGAATGGTACTTGGAATTTTATTGTAAACCTGAGGATTATTTCCCTAAGAAATACCAGACCAATCCAGTCCATTCGGAAGTCTTAGAAGCTATGCAGACGGTGAAACCAGGAAGAGCCTTGGATTTGGGTTGTGGTCAAGGCCGTAACTCTCTCTTTCTTGCACAGAATGGTTTTGATGTGACAGCTGTTGATCAAAATGAATTGTCCCTTGAAATCTTGCAAAGCATCGTAGAGCAAGAGGATCTAGACATGCCTGTCGGACTATACGATATCAATTCAGCCAGCATTAGCCAAGACTATGATTTCATCGTATCGACAGTTGTTCTGATGTTCCTACAAGCGGACCGCATTCCAGCTATTATCCAAAATATGCAGGAGCACACCACAGTCGGTGGCTACAATCTCATCGTCTGTGCCATGGACACGGAGGATTATCCTTGCTCAATCAACTTCCCATTCACTTTTAAAGAAGGGGAGTTGGCGGACTACTACAAGGATTGGGAATTGATTAAGTACAATGAAAACCCAGGACATCTGCACCGTCGTGATGAAAATGGTAATCGCATTCAACTACGCTTTGCGACTATGCTAGCCAAGAAAATCAAGTAAATCAAATCTTTACAAGCGAATAGAAACCACTTTACAAGGTTTCTATTCATTTTTATTTGCGATGGTAGAGTGGGGAAGCAGGATTTTATGCTATACTAGAAGTAGGAAATGTGAGCAGTAGAGCTGTATTATTTTTCTCTCGGCTTGAGAAAGTGTAGATGATGGAGGTGGTCCAATGACGAGTCTTTTGGTGGAATTGTATGATCGGCATGTATTGGAAAAGAATGTCTACCAGGCCTTTATCAGTGATTGTGACGAGATTCTCTTCCTTTCTTTGACGAAAATAAGCAATAATGAAAAACTCTCTCTCCGTCAGTTCATCATGGAAGAGGTGCCTCATATCCAACGAGTGACCTTTCGTCAGTTATCCTTAGAACAACTAGCGGATCAGTTAGATTATTGCCTAGCATGCTATGACCAAGTCCTTCTCGATGTTTTTGGTGGGGATTCGCTACTAGCTTTATCTCTCTATCAATACGGCTTGGATCGCCACCTCCCCATCGTTGCCATGGATGTCGAGCGAGGAAAACAATACAAGTGGGTAGCCGGTCAGTTAGAAAAAGAAGATTTGGACATTCCAACCCTAAACATCCAACAGCTGATAGCCTTGCGTGGTGGAAAAATGCTCAAATCAAAACGCCCTATCCACTCAGTTAAGCAAATTGCAGCCATCAAAAAACTAGCCAGCTCTGCCATTGCCAACCCTGCCCACTGGTATCAGGTGACCCAATTTTTCTCTCTAGCTAAGACCAATGACCTGCATGCTGAGACCGAAAAGATACTGGAAAACAACGGCAAGTATTATCACTACCCAGAATCCCTTATCCCTTTACTTGTGGAAGCGGGGATGCTTTGTATGGAAAGCGAAGGCAAGAAACGAGTAGCATACAGCTTTCCAAGTCAAGAAGCTCAAGTCTTTTGCCGCAACAAGGGACATATTTTAGAGGTATATCTCTATCTCTTGGCACTTGAGTCTCAGCTGTTTGATGAGTGCATGATAGGTGGTGAGATTGATTGGAATGGCATCTTTCCAGAGGCAGACAATGTTCAAAATGAGATTGATGTCATTCTGAGAAAGGGACGCTCGATTACCTTTATCTCCTGCAAGATGACAGATTTATCAGTCGAAGCCATCAATGAACTAGAAGTTTACGCTAATCATTTTGCTGGGGAGAGTTGCCTCAAGCTAATTGTCTGTACGGGGAAAATCAATCCTGTTTATGCCAATCGCTGCCAGGAATACGGCGTGCTGGTCATTAGAAGTGAGCAGATTTCCAATCTCATTCCCATGATAAAAAAATATTCTAAGAGACAAAAAAGATGAGAAATAATATCATGAAAGGCTGGAATTCCAGTCTTTTTTTCTTCTTTTTCGAATAAATGAGAAAAGGAGGTAGCCCATGTTTGTAGCCAGAGATGCCAAGGGGAATTTGGTGAATGCCCTTGAAAAAGATGTGACCAAGCAAGCTTATACTTGTCCAGCCTGTGGGGGCAGACTACGATTACGCCAAGGACAGAGTATTCGAACGCACTTTGCCCATGAAAGGTTAAGGGATTGCATCGCTATTTTCGAGAATGAAAGTCCAGAACACATGGGCAACAAAGAGGCCCTTTATCATTGGGCCAAGAAGGACAATCAGGTCGCCTTGGAATATAGTCTGCCCGAGATTCAGCAGGTTGCGGATGTTCTCGTCAATGGGAAACTAGCACTAGAAGTTCAGTGCAGTCCCTTGTCTCAAAAGCTTTTAGGCGATAGAAGTCAAGGATACCGCAGCCAGGGCTATCAGGTTATCTGGCTACTGGGAGAAAAACTCTGGTTAAAAGAGCGATTAACACAATTGCAAAGGGGATTTCTCTATTTTAGTCAAAATATGGGTTTCTTTGTTTGGGAACTGGATCTCAAAAGGAAAATTTTGAGACTCAAATATCTTCTGCATCAGGACCTACGTGGCAAGCTTCATTTTCAGGTCAAAGAATTTCCCTATGGTCAAGGAAATCTCTTGGAAATTCTACGATTTCCTTATCAGAAACAAAAACTGCCTCGTTTTGCAGTTGTGCAAGATTCAACTATCTGTCACTACATTCGCCAGCAGTTGTACTATCAAACGCCCTACTGGATGAAAAAACAGGAGGAAGCTTATTATCAAGGAGACAATCTATTAAACCGTCAACTTGACGACTGGTATCCCCAGGTCAGACCGATAGCATCAGGTGATTTTTTGCAGATTGAAACGGATTTGGCTAGCTATTATAGAAATTTTCAGGCTTACTATCAAAAAAATCAGAAAAATAATCTCCAAAAGCTCTATCCACCAGCCTTTTATCACTTATATTTCTCAAAAAATGTGGTAAAATAGAAAGGATGGAGGAATCTTATGGTTTTACAACGACATGAAATAAATGAAAAAGATACATGGGATCTTTCAACAATCTACCCAACAGACCAGGCTTGGGAAGAAGCCTTGAAAGATTTAACTGAAAAAGTACAAACAGCGTCCCAGTATGAGGGGCATCTCTTGGATAGCGCAGACAGTTTGCTTGAGATCACAGAATTCTCACTCGACTTGGAACGCCAAGTTGAAAAACTTTATGTCTATGCGCATATGAAAAATGACCAGGACACGCGTGAAGCCAAGTATCAAGAGTACTATGCTAAGGCAATGACCCTATACAGTCAGTTAGAACAAGCCTTTTCATTCTATGAACCTGAGTTTATGGATATTAGCGAAGAGGAGTATGCGGCCTTCCTAGAAGCTCAACCAAAACTCCAAGTTTACAAGCACTTTTTTGACAAGCTCTTGCAAAAGAAAGACCATGTTCTTTCACAACGTGAGGAAGAATTGCTTGCTGGAGCAGGAGAAATCTTTGGTTCTGCTAGTGAAACCTTCGCTATTTTGGACAATGCGGATATTAGCTTCCCATACGTGCTTGATGACGAAGGCAAGGAAGTGCAACTCTCACACGGTACTTACATCCGTTTGATGGAGTCTAAAAACCGTGAAGTGCGTCGTGGTGCCTATGAAGCCCTTTATGCGACATATGAGCAATTCCAACACACTTATGCTAAGACTTTGCAGACAAATGTTAAGGTGCAAAACTACCGAGCAAAAGTTCGCAACTATAAGAGTGCTCGCCATGCAGCCCTCGCAGCAAACTTTGTTCCAGAAAGTGTCTATGACAATCTAGTAGCAGCAGTTCGCAAGCATTTGCCACTCTTGCATCGTTACCTAGAACTTCGTTCTAAAATCTTGGGTATTTCCGACCTCAAGATGTACGATGTCTACACACCGCTATCTTCAGTAGATTATAGCTTTACCTACGAAGAAGCCTTGAAAAAGGCAGAAGAAGCCTTGGCGGTCTTGGGTGACGACTACTTGAGCCGTGTCAAACGTGCCTTCAGTGAGCGTTGGATTGATGTCTATGAAAATCAAGGCAAGCGTTCTGGTGCCTACTCTGGTGGTTCTTACGATACCAATGCCTTTATGCTTCTCAACTGGCAGGACAATCTAGACAATCTCTTTACCCTTGTCCATGAAACAGGTCACAGTATGCACTCAAGCTATACTCGTGAAACTCAGCCTTATGTTTACGGGGATTATTCTATCTTCTTAGCAGAGATTGCCTCAACGACTAACGAAAATATCTTGACAGAGAAATTGTTGGAAGAAGTAGAAGACAATGCGACTCGTTTTGCAATTCTCAATAACTTCCTAGATGGTTTCCGTGGAACAGTTTTCCGTCAAACTCAATTCGCTGAGTTTGAACATGCTATCCACCAAGCAGACCAAAATGGAGAAGTCTTGACAAGTGATTTCCTCAATAAACTCTACGCTGACTTGAACCAAGAGTACTATGGACTCAGCAAGGAAGACAATCCTCAGATCCAATACGAGTGGGCACGCATTCCTCACTTCTACTATAACTACTATGTTTATCAGTATTCAACTGGTTTTGCAGCTGCTTCAGCCTTAGCTGAAAAGATTGTCCATGGTAGTCAAGAAGATCGTGACCGCTATATCGACTACCTCAAGGCAGGTAAGTCAGACTATCCACTCAATGTCATGAGAAAAGCGGGAGTGGATATGGAGAAGGAAGACTATCTCAACGATGCCTTTGCAGTCTTTGAACGTCGCTTGAACGAGTTTGAAGCCCTTGTTGAAAAATTGGGACTAGCTTAAGATGGTAGAGTCTTATAGTAAAAATGCCAATCACAATATGCGTCGGCCCGTCGTCAAGGAAGAAATCGTTGAACTCATGCGCCAGCGTCAAAAGCAGGTGACAGGTTCTTTGAAAGAATTGGAGACCTTTGCTCGCAAGGAGAACATTCCCATCATTCCCCATGAAACGGTCGCGTATTTTCGATTTCTCATGGAGACCATACAGCCCAAGAACATTTTGGAGATTGGGACGGCAATTGGTTTTTCAGCCCTCTTGATGGCGGAACATGCGCCAGATGCCAAGATTACAACCATTGACCGTAATCTTGAGATGATAGGCTTTGCCAAGGAAAACTTTGCCCAGTTTGACAGTCGTAAGCAAATCACCTTACTTGAAGGTGATGCTGTTGATGTTTTATCTACTTTGACAGAAACATATGATTTTGTCTTTATGGATTCGGCCAAGTCCAAGTACATCGTCTTTCTACCAGAAATCCTCAAGCACTTGGAAGTTGGTGGAGTAGTGGTCTTGGATGATATTTTCCAAGGAGGAGATGTTGCCAAGGACATCATGGAAGTCCGCCGTGGTCAACGAACCATTTACCGTGGTTTGCAAAGACTTTTCGACGCAACTTTGGACAATCCAGGTTTAACAGCAACTCTAGTTCCACTTGGAGATGGTATTCTCATGCTACGAAAGAATCTAGCAGAAGTAGAGCTTCCTGAGAGCGAATGATTTTCAGAAAAATTTAAGAAATTATAGTAAAATAGATAAGGTAACACTTACCGTAAAAGGAGTAAAAATGAAGAAAAAACTTATGGCAGGAGCCATCACACTTTTATCAGTAGCAACACTTGCAGCTTGTTCAAACAGTTCTGAAGGAAAAGATTTGATCAGCATGAAGGGCGATGTGATTACAGAGCATCAATTCTTTGAAGAAGTAAAGAACAATCCAACTGCACAACAAGTCTTGCTCAATATGACCATCCAAAAAGTATTTGAACAACAATATGGATCAGAGGTAACGGATAAAGATGTGGATGATGCCGTTGCTGAAGAACAAAAGAAATACGGCGATAGCTACAACAGCGTGCTTCAACGTGCAGGTATGACACCTGAGACTCGTAAAGCTCAAATCCGCACTAGCAAATTGGTTGAATTGGCAGTTAAGAAGGCTGCTGAGAGTGAGTTGACAGACGAAGCTTACCAAAAAGCTTTTGAGTCTTACACACCAGATGTAACAGCTCAAATCATCCGTTTGGATAATGAAGACAAGGCAAAAGAAGTACTTGAGAAAGCTAAAGCAGAAGGTGCAGATTTTGCTCAGTTGGCAAAAGACAACTCTAACGACGACAAAACAAAAGAAAATGGTGGAGAAATCACTTTTGACTCTGCTTCTACAGAACTTCCAGAACAAGTCAAGAAAGCAGCCTTTGCCTTGGATGTGAACGGGGTTTCTGATGTGATTACAGCTACTGGAACACAAGCCTACAGCAGTCAGTTCTACATCATCAAAGTAACGAAGAAAACAGAAAAATCTTCTAATATAGAGGATTACAAAGAAAAATTGAAGACCATCATCTTGACTCAGAAACAAAATGATTCAGCCTTTGTTCAAGGAGTAATTGGTAAAGAATTGCAAGCAGCAAACATCAAGGTTAAAGACCAAGCCTTCCAAAACATCTTCACCCAATACATCGGTGGTGGTGACTCAAGTTCAAGCAGCAGCTCTTCATCTAACTAAGAAAGCAAAAAACAAATCTCAAAAGAGATTTGTTTTTTTATACCTGATCCTAGAAAATGAGTAAAATTCGAAGGATTAAAGGATAAGAGTTTTTTTCTTTCTGAAAAAGTGGTATAATAGCAATCAAAACTAGAAAATAAAACGGAATTGGGAACAGAAGCGTCTGTTCCTATTAGAGTGGTGAAATATGAAAATTAGTAAAAGGCACCTACTAAACTATTCCATTTTGATTCCTTACTTCCTTTTATCGATTTTGGGGCTGATTGTAGTGTACTCAACAACGAGTGCAACCTTGATCGAAGAAGGAAAAAGTGCCTTTCAATTGGTGCGTAACCAGGGGATCTTCTGGATAGCTAGTTTGATTCTGATTGCCTTAATCTATAAATTAAAATTAGGTTTCCTAAGAAATGGACGTCTTATTTTTATCGTAATGATTGTGGAGATGGTTCTTTTAGCTCTGGCGCGACTGGTCGGAACACCTGTCAATGGAGCATACGGATGGATCTCTGTAGGACCTGTAACGATTCAGCCTGCGGAATACCTTAAGATTATCATCATCTGGTACCTGGCACATCGATTTTCAAAACAACAAGATGAGATTGCGGTTTATGACTTCCAGGTTTTGACACAGAATCAGTGGCTACCTCGAGCTTTTAATGACTGGCGTTTTGTTCTGCTGGTTCTGATTGGTAGCCTGGGAATTTTCCCAGACTTGGGAAATGCGACCATCTTGGTCTTGGTGGCGCTCATCATGTATACGGTTAGTGGAATCGCCTATCGTTGGTTCTCGACCATTCTGGCTCTCTTGGCAGGGAGCTCAATGTTAGTCTTGTCTGTCATTCGCTTTGTTGGGGTTGAAAAGTTCTCTCAAATTCCTGTATTTGGTTACGTTGCTAAACGTTTTAGTGCCTTCTTTAATCCCTTTAATGATTTGGCGGGGGCAGGACACCAGCTCGCAAATTCCTACTATGCCATGGTAAATGGAGGCTGGTTCGGACTGGGACTGGGAAATTCTATCGAGAAGCGTGGTTATCTGCCAGAAGCCCATACGGATTTCGTCTTTTCAATCGTTATAGAGGAGTTTGGATTCGTTGGAGCCAGTATGATTTTGGCTCTACTCTTCTTCTTGATTTTGCGAATCATCTTGGTTGGTATTCGAGCAAAGGATCCTTTTAACTCCATGGTTGCTATTGGTGTCGGAGGGATGATCCTTGTTCAGGTCTTTGTCAATATCGGTGGGATTTCAGGGTTGATTCCTTCTACAGGGGTAACCTTCCCCTTCCTTTCACAAGGTGGGAACAGTCTACTGGTATTATCCGTAGCCATCGCGCTTGTACTGAACATTGATGCCAGTGAAAAACGTGCCAAGCTTATCAGAGAATACGAGAATCAAACCGATGAAAGTCTGTAAGGATTGTATGGAAAGGAAAGTATATGTCTCTTCAAAAATTAGAAAACTATAGTAATAAAGCAGTCGTCCAAGAAGAAGTCTTGATTCTGACTGAGCTATTAGAAGATATCACAAAAAATATGCTGGCGCCAGAAACCTTTGAAAAGATTATCCAGTTGAAGGAATTATCAACTAGCGAGAATTATCAAGGGCTCAATGACCTAGTGACCAGTCTTTCGAATGAAGAAATGATTTACATTTCACGCTATTTCTCTATCCTTCCACTTTTGATTAATATCTCTGAGGATGTGGATTTGGCCTATGAAATCAATCACCAAAACAATGTGGACCAAGACTATCTAGGAAAACTATCTACAACGATTAAGATGGTAGCTGAAAAAGAAAATGCAGCCGAAATTTTAGAAAAGTTAAATGTCGTTCCTGTCTTGACCGCTCATCCAACGCAAGTACAACGCAAGAGTATGCTGGATTTAACCAACCACATCCATACGCTCTTGCGCAAGTACCGTGATGTCAAACTCGGCTTGATTAATAAAGAAAAATGGCACACAGATCTCCGCCGTTATATTGAAATTATCATGCAAACGGACATGATTCGTGAGAAGAAATTGAAAGTAACCAACGAAATCACCAACGTGATGGAGTATTACCAAAGTTCTTTCCTGAATGCTGTTCCGCGTTTGACAGCTGAGTATAAAAAATTGGCTAAAGAACAAGGTATCGAGCTTGAGCATCCAAAACCGATTACTATGGGGATGTGGATAGGAGGAGACCGTGATGGAAATCCTTTCGTAACAGCGGAAACTCTCAATAAATCAGCCTTGACTCAGTGTGAAGTCATCATGAACTACTATGATGAAAAGATTTATAATCTTTACCGTGAATTTTCACTTTCAACCAGTATCGTGAATGTCAGCGACAAGGTCCGTGAGATGGCGCTGAAGTCACAAGATAACTCGATTTATCGTGAAAAAGAACTCTATCGTCGTGCTCTTTTTGACATCCAAGCTAAGATGCAGGCTACCAAGGCTTATCTCATTGAAGACAAGGATCTTCAGCCAAGATATGCCACTGCAGATGAATTCTATCAAGATTTGTTGGCCATTCGCGATTCTCTCCTTGAGAATAAGGGAGAATACCTGATTTCAGGAGAATTTGTCGAGTTGATGCAAGCTGTCGAAATTTTTGGTTTCTACCTTGCTTCTATTGATATGCGCCAAGACTCTAGTGTTCATGAAGCCTGTGTAGCTGAATTGCTAGCATCTGCTGGTATCAATGATCACTATAGCGATCTATCTGAAGACGAAAAATGTGCCCTCCTCTTAAAAGAGTTGGAAGAAGATCCTCGTATCCTCTCAGCGACTCATGCTGAAAAGTCAGAACTGCTTGAAAAAGAACTCTCTATCTTTAAAACTGCGCGCAAGTTGAAGGATAAACTGGGTGAAAATGTTATTCGTCAAACCATCATTTCTCATGCAACCAGTGTATCCGATATGTTAGAGCTAGCCATTATGCTTAAGGAAGTCGGCTTGGTGGATGCCCAAAAAGCCCGCGTTCAGATTGTTCCTCTCTTTGAAACGATTGAAGATTTGGATCACTCAGAAGAAACCATGAGAAGATATTTCTCTCTTCCTTTGGCTAAAAAATGGATTGCTTCAAAAGACAACTACCAAGAAATCATGCTTGGCTATTCTGATAGTAACAAGGACGGAGGATACCTGTCATCATGTTGGACTCTCTATAAAGCGCAACAACAACTGACTGCTATTGGAGATGAATTTGGCGTTAAGGTCACTTTCTTCCACGGTCGTGGTGGTACTGTGGGTCGTGGTGGTGGACCAACTTATGAAGCTATCACATCTCAACCACTCAAGTCTATCAAGGACCGTATCCGTCTGACTGAGCAGGGAGAAGTCATTGGAAACAAATACGGTAACAAAGACGCTGCTTATTACAACCTTGAAATGTTGGTTTCTGCAGCCATTAACCGTATGATTACCAAGAAGAAGAGTGATACCAATACGTCAAATCGTTACGAAGCTATTATGGATCAAGTAGTGGACCGTAGCTACGATATCTATCGTGATTTGGTCTTTGGAAATGAACATTTCTATGACTATTTCTTTGAATCAAGTCCAATCAAGGCTATTTCAAGCTTCAATATCGGTTCGCGTCCAGCAGCTCGTAAGACCATCACTGAAATTGGCGGTTTGCGTGCCATTCCTTGGGTCTTCTCATGGTCACAAAGTCGTGTCATGTTCCCTGGGTGGTATGGTGTGGGATCCAGCTTTAAAGAGTTTATTGATCAAGATCCAAAGAATATCGAGTTCCTTCGTGATATGTACCAAAACTGGCCTTTCTTCCAATCTCTTCTTTCCAATGTGGACATGGTCTTATCTAAGTCTAACATGAACATTGCTTTTGAATATGCCAAGCTCTGTGAAGACGAAGAAGTACAAGCTATCTACTACACTATTTTAGATGAATGGCAGTTGACTAAGGACGTTATTTTAGCTATCGAAGGTTATGACGAACTCTTGGCAGAAAACTCTTACCTAAAAGACAGTCTAAACTATCGTATGCCTTACTTTAATATCCTGAACTACATCCAGTTGGAGTTGATCAAACGTCAACGTCGCGGCGAATTGTCGGCTGACGAAGAAAAACTGATTCATACAACTATCAACGGAATTGCAACTGGTTTGCGTAATTCAGGCTGATATTCTACAAACCTCCTCTTTTATAAAGGGGAAGTTTTTGAATTGTTTAAAAAATTCTAAAAATAAGCTTGACAAGTAGTTGAAAAATGATATAATTTAAACATTCAGAAAGTAATCATGCTCATTTTTTAGAGAGTCTGTGGTTGGTGAAAGCAGATAGATGAAAGTGATGAAATTGGGCTGAATGTACTTAAGAATTTGAAATCATAAAAATTCGGTGAGCACACCTTACAGTGCAACTCGTTATTGCGAGAAAGAGCGATAGGGATATTCCCTATAATTGAGGTGGCACCGCGCATCGACGTCCTCACACAAGTTTTTTGTGTGAGGACTTTTTCTATGAGGAGGAAAGATATTGGAATTTAAACGATGGCATCGCTTGATGATGTGATTTAAAAAATTAAGGTAAAAGAATTAAGGAGAAAGAAAAATGAAAAATAAACGTTTGATTGGAATTGTCGCTGGATTAGCAGTATTGGTGGTGGCTAGCTTGATTTATTCATCTATGAACAAGCCAGCAGCTAAGGAAGAGCAAAAGGTCGCTAAGGTTGGTGTCCTTCAATTTGTTAGTCACCCATCCTTGGACTTGATTTACCAAGGAATTCAAGATGGACTAGCTGAAGAAGGCTATAAGGACGACCAGGTAAAAATCGACTTTATGAACTCTGAAGGCGATCAGAGCAAGGTTGCAACCATGAGTAAACAATTGGTTGCTAATGGAAACGATGTTGTTGTTGGGATCGCAACACCAGCTGCTCAAGGACTTGCTAGTGCTACAAAAGACCTACCTGTTATCATGGCTGCTATTACAGACCCAATCGGTGCTAACTTGGTCAAAGATTTGAAAAAACCAGGTGGCAACATCACAGGGGTGTCAGACCATAACCCAGCTGAACAGCAAGTAGAGTTGATTAAAACCCTCACACCAAATGTCAAAACGATCGGAGCTCTCTACTCAAGCAGTGAAGATAACTCAAAATCACAAGTTGAAGAATTCAAGGCTTATGCTGAAAAAGCAGGTTTGACAGTCGAAACATTTGCCGTTCCATCAACCAATGAAATTGCTTCAACAGTCAATGTTATGACCAGCAAGGTCGATGCGATTTGGGTTCCAATTGATAACACCATCGCATCCGCATTTTCAACAGTTGTTTCAAGCAACCAAACAGCTAAAAAGCCAATCTATCCAAGTGCCACTGCCATGGTAGAAGCAGGTGGATTAGCATCTGTAGTAGTTGACCAACACGATCTTGGTGTGGCTACTGGTAAAATGATTGCCAAAGTTTTGAAAGGTGAAAAACCAGCTGATACACCAGTTAATGTCTTTTCAACTGGTAAGTCAGTGATTAACAAAAAACTAGCGCAGGAACTTGGTATCACCATTCCTGAGTCCGTTCTAAAAGAAGCAGGACAAGTGATTGAATAAAGATAAAGGAGGAGCTGGACACATCTCCTCCCATTTTTACTAAAGAAAGAAATGAGTGAAAGATTATGATAGTATCCATTATTTCACAGGGGATGGTCTGGGCGATTCTAGGTTTGGGAATCTTTATGACTTTTCGAATTTTGAATTTTCCAGATATGACTACTGAAGGTTCTTTTCCTCTAGGGGGAGCAGTAGCTGTAACCTTGATAACACAGGGAGTCAATCCATTCTTAGCGACCTTAGCTGCAGTAGGAGCGGGCTGTCTAGCTGGAATGGCGACGGGACTCTTATATACCAAAGGAAAAATCCCAACCCTCTTATCAGGGATTCTGGTCATGACTTCCTGCCATTCCATCATGCTCATGATTATGGGGCGTGCCAATCTGGGGCTTCTTGGAACCAAGCAAATTCAGGATTTCTTGCCTTTCGATTCAGACCTTAACCAACTCCTGACTGGATTAATCTTTGTAGCTCTTGTTATTGGTCTCATGCTCTTTTTCCTTGATACCAAACTAGGTCAAGCCTACATTGCTACAGGTGATAATCCTGATATGGCTCGTAGTTTTGGTATCAATACAGGACGTATGGAACTCATGGGCTTGGTTCTCTCAAATGGGATTATCGCGCTTGCAGGGGCCTTAATTGCTCAACAAGAAGGATACGCGGATGTTTCTCGAGGAATCGGGGTGATTGTTGTAGGGCTTGCTAGCTTGATTATTGGTGAGGTATTGTTCAAGAGTTTGACCTTGGCAGAGCGACTCATGACCATCGTTGTAAGCTCTATCGCTTATCAGTTCCTCGTTTGGGGAGTGATTGCTCTTGGGTTTAATACAAGTTATCTTCGTTTGTACAGCGCCTTGATTTTGGCAGTTTGCCTCATGATTCCAACCTTCAAAAGCAAATACCTGAAAGGAGTCAAGTTTAGCAAATGACAGCAATTGTAGAATTAAAAAATGCTACCAAAGTCATCACCAATGGCTTTGACGAAGAAAAAATCATTCTGAATGATGTTTCTCTTGAAATTTTCGAACATGATTTCATTACCATCTTAGGGGGAAATGGAGCGGGGAAATCAACGCTTTTTAACACGATTGCAGGTACCTTACCTTTAACAAGTGGAAATATCCGTATCATGGGGGAGGACGTGACGAATTTTTCACCTGAAAAGCGGGCTAAGTACTTGTCTCGCGTCTTTCAGGATCCTAAGATGGGTACGGCTCCCCGTATGACAGTGGCGGAAAATCTCTTGATTGCCAAGTTTCGTGGTGAGAAGAGAGGACTCCTGCCTAGAAGGCTTTCAAGCCATAGGGAAGAGTTCCAGACTACCATTGAAAAGGTTGGAAATGGTCTTGAAAAACATCTGGACACTCCTATTGAGTTTCTTTCAGGTGGACAACGTCAGGCCTTGAGTCTCTTGATGGCAACTTTGAAACGACCAGAGTTGCTCTTGTTGGATGAACACACAGCAGCCCTTGACCCAAAAACAAGTGTGGCATTGATGGAATTAACAGATGACTTTGTCAGCAAAGATCATCTAACAGCCTTGATGATTACCCACCATATGGAAGATGCACTGAAGTATGGAAACCGTCTGATTGTCATGAAGGAAGGTCGCATCATCCAAGACCTCAATAAAGAAGAAAAAGCTAAGATGAAAATTTCAGACTACTATCAATTATTTGAATAGATGAGTGAAGTAACCATCAAAAAATAGTGAAAATTAACTTAGAAACATGGAAGTGTTTCTGAGTTTTTTATCACCTCTTTCTATCTAGAAAAATAAGGCAAAGAGAATTACGGAAAGCGTATGAAATGGTTTACTTTTTTTCAGAAATGAGCTATACTAGTTTACGTGAAACTATGATAAGATGGAGGTATTGTGTATGGTTGACAAGAAAGTCATTGAAGAAATCAAAAACAATGCCAACATTGTGGAAGTCATAGGTGATGTGATTTCTTTACAAAAGGCTGGACGGAACTATTTAGGGCTCTGTCCTTTTCATGGTGAAAAGACCCCTTCTTTCAACGTTGTGGAAGACAAGCAGTTTTATCACTGTTTTGGCTGTGGTCGTTCAGGAGATGTCTTTAAGTTTATCGAAGAATACCAAGGTGTGTCCTTCATGGAAGCCGTTCAGCTCTTAGGAGAGCGCGTCGGTATTCAACTAGCTACGCCGGTACAGTCTCGTCCCCAACAAACTTCCCCTCATCAAGCTCTATACGATATGCATGAAGAAGCTGCCCGTTTTTACCATGCCATCCTCATGACGACAAAGATGGGAGAAGAAGCAAGGGCTTATCTCTACAAACGCGGATTGACAGATGATGTTCTGAAGCACTTCCAGATTGGACTAGCTCCAGCAGAGAGAACTTATCTCTATCAACGTTTAGCTGACAAGTTTGAGGAAAAGGATTTATTGGATTCGGGCTTGTTTTATCTGTCAGATGGTAATCAATTTTATGATACTTTCTTTGGACGGATCATCTTTCCTTTGACCAATGACAAGGGACAGGTCATTGCCTTTTCAGGTCGTATCTGGCAAGAAACGGATAGTCAGACTGCCAAATATAAAAATAGTCGCTCGACTGCAATTTTTAACAAGAGTTACGAATTGTATCATTTGGACAAGGCAAAAAAGGGAACAGGTAAGATTACAGAGCTCTATCTGATGGAAGGCTTCATGGATGTGATCGCGGCCTACCGTGCTGGTATAGAAAATGCTGTAGCTTCCATGGGAACAGCCTTAAGCAAGGAGCATGTTGATCACCTCAAACGCTTTACCAAAAAGATAGTTCTCAGCTATGATGGTGACAAGGCAGGGCAGGCAGCAACAGCCAAGGCTCTAGAGGAGTTAAAAGACTTCTCAGTTGAGGTTGTCCGAGTACCTGATGCCATGGACCCAGATGAGTATTTGCAAAAGAATTCTGCTGAAGACCTGGCTTACCTTTTAACCAAGACTCGGATTAGTCCTATAGAGTTCTATATTCACCAGCTAAAGCCTGAAAATAGTGATAACTTACAGGCGCAAATCGAATTCATTGAAAAGATTGCGCCCCTAATCGCCAAAGAAAAGTCTATCACTGCCCAGAATTCTTATATCCACATTTTGGCGGATAATCTACCTTCTTTTGATTACCAACAGGTGGAGCAGATTGTAAATGAAAGTCGGATTGTCCAGAGGCAGGAAAGAGTCAAAGAGGAGCAACCTCCAGCAGCGATTACTTTACCTGTAACGCGGCAACTGACAGCAGTCATGAGAGCAGAGGCTCATCTCCTCTATAGGATGGCTGAGAACCCAGTTGTGTTAAATGACTACCGATTAAGAGAAGATTTTTTCTTTGATACCCCAGAATTTCAGATTCTTTACGAATTATTAAGTGAGCAGGGAGAAGTCGGCTCAGAGGAGCTTTCTCATCAGACACCTGAGGTTGAAAATGCTTGGTACCACGTGCTTAGTCTGGATTTGCCAGCTGAGATGTCGCCTCAAGAGCTAGCGGAGGTCGAAGCGACTCGAAACCGTGCCCTCCTCAGCAAGGACAACTTAAGAATTAAAAAGAAAGTGCAGGAAGCTAGTCATGTAGGAGATACAGACACAGCCTTGGAAGAATTGCAACGATTGATTTCCCAAAAGAGAAGAATGGAGTAATAATGGCAACAAAACAAAAAGAAGTAACCACATTTGATGTGCAAGTAGCAGACTTTATCCGTAACCACAAAAAAACAGGAACAGCAACAGATGACGAAATCAATTCAAGTCTGGTTATTCCTTTTACCCTCGATGCAGACGGCATTGAAGACCTTTTGCAACGGATTCAAGATGCTGGAATTTCTATCACAGACAACGAAGGAAATCCAAGTGCGCGTGTGCTTAGTGCAGAAGAAGAACCAGAACTCAGTGATGAGGACTTGATTGGCTCAACTTCTGCCAAGGTTAATGACCCAGTCCGTATGTATTTGAAGGAAATCGGGGTTGTTCCTCTCTTGACCAACGAAGAGGAAAAAGAATTGGCCCTAGCAGTTGAGGCTGGTGATATCGAAGCCAAACAACGTCTTGCAGAAGCCAACCTTCGTTTGGTGGTTTCGATCGCTAAACGCTACGTAGGGCGTGGCATGCAGTTTCTTGACTTGATCCAAGAAGGAAACATGGGCTTGATGAAGGCAGTGGATAAGTTTGACTACTCTAAAGGATTTAAGTTCTCAACTTATGCAACTTGGTGGATTCGTCAGGCGATTACCCGTGCCATCGCTGACCAGGCCCGCACTATTCGTATCCCTGTCCACATGGTTGAAACCATCAACAAGCTTGTCCGTGAACAGCGTAATCTCCTTCAAGAATTGGGGCAAGATCCAACTCCTGAACAAATCGCTGAGCGTATGGATATGACACCTGACAAGGTCCGTGAAATCCTAAAAATCGCCCAAGAACCTGTATCGCTTGAAACACCGATTGGTGAAGAGGACGATAGCCATCTTGGGGACTTTATCGAAGACGAAGTGATTGAAAATCCCGTAGACTACACAACTCGTATCGTCTTGCGTGAGCAGTTGGATGAAGTCTTGGATACTCTTACAGACCGTGAAGAAAACGTCTTGCGCTTGCGCTTCGGTTTGGACGATGGGAAAATGCGTACTCTTGAAGATGTTGGGAAAGTCTTTAACGTGACTCGTGAGCGTATCCGTCAGATCGAGGCCAAGGCTTTGAGAAAATTGCGCCAACCAAGTCGCAGCAAACCGCTTCGTGATTTTATTGAAGACTAAGAGTGAGGAATAACATGGCTTATACAGAAGAGCAAATTGAAACGATCAAAACACGCATTTTAAATGCTTTGGAAGAAGTCATCGACCCTGAGTTGGGGATTGATATTGTCAACCTAGGTTTGATTTATGAAATTCGTTTTGATGGTGAAACAGGTCACACTGAAATTGATATGACTTTGACAACTATGGGCTGCCCACTGGCTGACCTTTTGACAGACCAGATACATGATGCGATGACAGATGTGCCTGAGGTAACCAATACCGAAGTTAAATTGGTCTGGTATCCAGCTTGGACAGTTGAAAAAATGAGCCGATACGCGCGTATCGCTCTAGGAATTAAATAAAGACTAAGAAAAATGCGAGAGACGATTGGAAAAAGGATAAAATTATCCTATTTTCCAATCGTCTCTTCTTTCTTTTGCTGATTTTCTGGAAATAAAATGGTATAATGAAAGGTATGGAAAACGAAAAATTGCGTATTAATATGCTAAGCTCAAGTGAAAAAGTAGCTGGTCAAGGAGTGTCAGGAGCTTATCGAGAATTGGTTAGTCTCCTTCACCGCGATGCCAAAGACCAGTTGATTGTTACAGAGAATCTTCCTGTAGAGGCAGATGTAACTCATTTTCACACCATTGATTTCCCTTATTATTTATCTACTTTCCAAAAGAAACGCTCTGGGAGAAAAATTGGCTATGTGCATTTTTTGCCTGATACGCTTGAGGGGAGTTTGAAGATTCCATTTTTCCTAAAAGGAATTGTCAAACGCTATGTTTTTTCCTTTTACAACCGAATGGAACACTTGGTGGTGGTCAATCCCATGTTTATCGAGGATTTGGTGGCTGCTGGTATTCCGCGTGAAAAAGTAACTTATATTCCAAATTTTGTAAACAAAGAAAAATGGCATCCATTACCAGCTGAACAGGTTGTACAACTCCGGAAGGAAATGGATCTTGCGGAAGATCAGTTTGTCGTAATCGGTGCGGGTCAGGTTCAGAAACGTAAAGGAATTGATGATTTTATCCGTCTTGCTGAGGAATTGCCAGAAATTACCTTTATCTGGGCAGGTGGTTTTTCATTTGGTGGGATGACAGATGGTTATGAACGCTACAAGAAGATAATGGACAATCCACCCAAAAATCTTATTTTCCCTGGAATTGTGTCACCGGAACGGATGCGGGAACTTTACGCTATGGCGGATCTATTCTTGCTACCAAGTTACAATGAATTATTCCCTATGACTATCTTAGAGGCCGCTAGTTGTGAGGCTCCTATTATGTTAAGAGATTTGGATCTGTATAAGGTTATTCTTGATGGGAATTATCGTGCTACAAGTGATGTTTCCGAGATGAGAGAAGCAATCCTAGAATACAAGAATGACCCTGAAGCCTTAATGGACTTGAAAGAAAAAGCTCGCGAGATCTCCAAAGAGTACTCTGAGGAGCATTTGTTGGAAATCTGGTTAAAATTTTATCGAGAACAGGCTGCTTTGGGCAAAAAGTGAGGTAATTTATGCGAATTGGTTTATTTACAGATACCTATTTCCCTCAGGTTTCCGGGGTCGCGACTAGTATTCGGACTTTGAAAACTGAGCTTGAAAAGCAGGGGCATGCAGTTTTTATCTTTACAACAACTGATAAAGACGTGAACCGATACGAAGATTGGCAAATTATTCGCATTCCGAGTGTCCCTTTCTTTGCGTTTAAGGATCGACGATTTGCCTACCGAGGTTTTACAAAGGCGCTTGAAATTGCCAAGCAGTATCAACTCGATATTATTCATACCCAGACAGAATTTTCTCTTGGTTTGTTAGGAATTTGGATTGCGAGAGAATTGAAAATTCCAGTTATTCATACCTACCATACCCAATATGAAGACTATGTGCATTACATTGCTAAGGGCATGCTAATTCGTCCGAGTATGGTAAAATATTTGGTGCGTGGCTTCCTTCATGATGTAGATGGCGTGATTTGCCCTAGTGAGATTGTTCGTGACCTTTTATCTAAATACAAAGTCAAGGTTGAAAAGCGTGTCATCCCAACTGGAATTGAGCTGGCTAAGTTTGAACGACCTGAGATCAAAGAGGAAAACTTACTAGAGCTTCGTTCGAAGTTAGGTATTCAGGAAGGCGAGAAAATGCTGCTGAGCCTTTCTCGTATCTCCTTTGAGAAGAATATCCAAGCAGTCTTAGTCGCCTTTGCACAGGTTTTGAAAGAAGAAGAAAAGGTGAAGTTGGTTGTTGCTGGAGACGGACCTTATCTGGACAGTCTGAAAGAACAAGCAGGGAAATTAAACATACAAAAACATGTGATTTTTACAGGTATGATTGCTCCCAGTGAGACAGCCTTGTACTATAAAGCAGCTGATTTCTTTATTTCAGCATCTACGAGTGAAACTCAGGGTTTAACCTATCTAGAAAGTCTAGCCAGTGGAACGCCTGTTATTGCTCATGGCAACCCCTATCTTGAAAATCTGATCAATGATAAAATGTTTGGGACCCTCTACTATGGAGAACGAGAGCTTGCAGGAGCTATACTTGAAGCATTGATTGCTACTCCTGATATGTCTGAACAAAATTTGGCGGATAAGTTGTACGAGATTTCGGCTGAAAATTTTGGGAAACGAGTTCATGAGTTTTACCTTGATGCCATTATCTCAAATAACTTTGAACATGAGCTACATGATGGACAGCCTGTCACTCAGCGCTTTTTAAAAACGATTCTCTATCTACCTCAACAGGCTGTTACAAGCCCAGTAAAAGAATCCAAGCGTATTTTAAGAGCGTCTCGAAAACAATTGTCTAGCATCAGAGATTATTGGAGAGACGAATTCAAATAATAGAATAAGAGGAAGAAAAAATGAAAAAATTAATGAGAAGCGGAAAAGATCAAAAAATTGGTGGAGTATGCGCAGGAGTTGCTCATTATTTTGATATTGATCCAACAATTGTTCGTGTCATTTGGGCTGTTCTTGCATTTTGTTATGGGACAGGAGTCCTTGCTTATATCATTTTATGGTTGATTGCACCAGTTTCATCAGAGTATTAAATTAGAATTATATAGAAAAAGGAGAAGTTATGGCTTTTGGAGATAACGGAAAACGCAAAAAAACATTGTTTGAAAAGGTGACGCTTGTTGTCGTGCTCATCATGTTGTTTGTAACCCTTGCTGGTATCTTTGCAACTGCGCTTGGAGCTTTCAGTAGATTCTAAGCAAGCTATGAGGATAGAAACAATAACTAATGACTGGGTTCTCCCCAGCCTTTTTAAAGTGAGAAGAAAATATGAGTATGTTTTTAGATACAGCCAAGATTAAGGTCAAGGCTGGTAATGGTGGCGATGGCATGGTTGCCTTTCGCCGTGAAAAATATGTCCCTAATGGCGGTCCTTGGGGTGGTGATGGTGGACGTGGAGGTAACGTTGTTTTCGTGGTAGACGAAGGCTTACGTACCTTGATGGATTTCCGCTATAACCGTCATTTCAAGGCTGATTCCGGTGAAAAAGGAATGACCAAAGGAATGCACGGACGTGGTGCAGAAGATCTACGTGTTCGCGTGCCACAGGGGACTACTGTACGTGATGCGGAAACAGGTAAAGTCATCACAGACTTGATTGAACATGGTCAAGAATTTATCGTGGCTCATGGTGGTCGAGGTGGTCGTGGAAATATCCGTTTTGCCACTCCAAAAAATCCTGCACCTGAAATCTCTGAGAATGGAGAACCAGGACAAGAACGTGAGTTGCAACTGGAATTGAAAATCTTAGCAGATGTTGGTCTAGTCGGTTTCCCATCTGTCGGAAAGTCAACTTTGCTTAGTGTCATCACTTCAGCTAAACCTAAGATCGGTGCTTACCACTTTACGACGATTGTCCCTAATTTAGGTATGGTTCGTACGCAGTCAGGTGAATCTTTTGCAGTAGCAGATCTTCCAGGTTTGATTGAAGGTGCTAGTCAAGGTGTTGGTCTTGGAACCCAGTTTCTTCGTCATATCGAACGCACTCGAGTTATTCTCCATGTCATCGATATGTCAGCTAGCGAAGGACGTGATCCTTATGAGGACTACCTTGCTATCAATAAGGAATTGGAATCCTATAACCTTCGTCTCATGGAACGTCCACAGATTATCGTGGCCAACAAGATGGATATGCCTGAAAGTCAGGAAAATCTGAAAACTTTCAAGGAAAAGTTGGCAGCAAACTACGACGAGTTTGAGGAACTCCCAGCCATCTTCCCAATTTCTGGTCTGACCAAGCAAGGCTTGGCTACACTTTTGGACGCGACAGCCGAGTTGTTAGACAAGACTCCAGAATTCCCGATTTATGATGAATCCGATATGGAAGAAGAGGCTTACTATGGCTTTGACGAGGAAGAAAAAGCCTTTGAGATTAGTCGTGATGATGATGCGACATGGGTACTTTCTGGTGAAAAACTAATGAAACTCTTTAACATGACCAACTTTGACCGTGACGAATCGGTCATGAAGTTTGCCCGTCAGCTTCGTGGTATGGGGGTTGACGAAGCCCTTCGTGCACGTGGCGCCAAAGATGGCGACTTGGTCCGCATCGGTAAATTTGAGTTTGAATTTGTAGACTAGGAGATTGATATGGGAGATAAACCGATATCATTCCGAGATGCAGATGGCAATTTTGTTTCTGCAGCAGATGTGTGGAATGAAAAGAAACTAGAAGAATTGTTTAATCGTCTCAATCCTAAACGTGCTCTTCGATTGGCGCGTACAAAGAAAGAAGAAACACAGTCAAAGAAATAAAAAATTCCCGTGATCTTTTAATCACGGGATTTGTTTTATTCACTAAAGAAAAATGGCGGCGCATATTTTTTAAGACTCTCAAAACAAGCCTGCGCTTTTGCAGCATCTTCACAGATAATCATGCAGACATCGTCTCCACAAAGGGTTGCAACGACATCTGGAAAAGCCAAGGAATCAATTACAGATCCAAATGATTGGGCTAAACCGGGTAAAGTTTTCAAAATAACTTGGTGTTGCACCGGACGCAACATAACAAGAGCATCTTCCATATAATTTTCAAGACGTTTTTCCCATTTGGAGATAGAGCCTGTATTTAGCACATAGTAAGAATTATCCTCTTCGCGCACTTTTGAAAGGTTCATAGTTTTGATATCGCGTGATAAGGTAGCCTGAGTAACTTGGATATCATTTTCCGCTAATAAGGCTTGTAATTCAGCTTGCGTATGGATTTTGTTTTTTGAAACGAGGGCGCGGATAAGTTGGTGTCTGTGTTCTGATTTGTTCATAAAGTAAGTACTCCTTTTAAAAGGTACAGTAAGCGTGGACTGAACGAAAACGTCAGTCGGGTGGTAGGCGGTATTGTCACGTATGATGATTTTAAAGTCAGTAGGATAAAGAACTAGATGGAGAGATTCTCCTTCTTTTAACTTTTCACTAGTTGGGTGCAGATAAACTGGGTAGCGATTCGTTCATCACCATTGATGTTCTTTAATGACAGTGTATCATCCAATAAGCGTAGCATTTTGTCACGGCGTTTTGTGAATTCACTCTAAATGTTAATTCACAGTGATTTCCAACATGTGGTCTAGTAGCGTGTATGATAAATGGTTACACATGTTGGTTAGGGGTGTTAGTATCTTTTGTCCAAGTTCTATCTAGGGGCTTCTAAAATGCTTTCAGATGAACTGGATTTGATACAAAGTTTATGTTTGATTCGACTGTTCAAGTGGAAAACTTTGGTTATAGGAAGTTCAATGGTCAAATTCATTGACTTTTCCTTTGAATCCTTCCATATTGAAAGTCTGGTAGATTATACCTTTTGACAAGGTAGGATAAGACTAGACTGTGCTAAATCAACAGTCAACTGATAGTCTGTATTATCTCGAATTGTAATCTCAAAGTCTGTGGTGTAGAGAACCAAACGGAGAGTATCTCCTTCTTTAAGTTTGTAGATAGTTGGTTGAAGCTCTAGCTGGAAGTCCATCCATTCATTTGGTTGGATTTCTTCAATCGTCAAGAGATTGGTTCGATTTTGAAGATTAAGGTAACCTTTGGTGATGACACGTTGGGCACTTGGATTGAATGGCAGTTCGCAGAGATTTTCTAACATGTGGTAACGACCATTATCAATGGTTCTAGCACTTAAAACAGCTGGATAAGGCTGCAGATATTTCTTTTGTCCAAGTTCTAGCAGTTGGGCGGATAATAAGCCCTTGTTCGTACTCGATTTGACACGAAGTTTCAGCGCCACTCGCCCATTTAAGTGAAGGTCTTGACTTACTGGAAGGTCAATGGTGATCTGATTGGCTTTACCTTGGTAAAGTTCGGTGTTGAAGATCTGGTAAGTTTTTCCATAACGATCAAAATCTTTTTGATCATACTGGTTTTGAATCACTTTTTCCTCATTACCGAGAGAGAAGGTATGCAGTTCATCCTGTTTGCCAAAGTTATCAAGGCCTTGCCATCTTTGCGGTGCGATATTGTCCTGCCATATAACAGTCGGAAGTTGATAGCTTGAGTCAAGTCCTAGCAATTTCATACTTAACAAGGCATTCATGGACTCTCGGAAGTCAATCGACTGCCAGTTGTTCATATAGACATGGGCACCATGATGGAAAAAGAGGTGCTTATTGATATGGCTAGGAAGGGCATGAAACATCTGGTAAACATGAAGAGGTTTGACGTTCCAATCCTGGGAACCATGCGTAAAGACGACCTCGGCTTGAACCTTGTGAGCATTGAGCAGATAGTTGCGGTCATGCCAAAACTGATTGTAGTCACCAGTCTTGCGATCGAGTTTCTCTTTAACTTTTTCTAAGTCTGCTTGATGAGCTTCATTGCCACGAATATAGTCACCAGCTTGGAGGTTGCGGGAGTAGGTCAGTTCAGCAAGTGAGTCAAAATCCTCACCTGGATAGCCCCCTGGGCTGGTCACTAGACCATTTTCCCGATAGTAGTTGTACCAAGAGGAAATACCTGCTTCTGCGATGATCACTTCCAAGCCATCAACACCAGTGGTGGCGAGACCATTGGACATGGTACCTAGATAGGAAATTCCTGTTGTTGCGACTTTGCCGTTTGACCAGTCAGCCTTGACTTGGCGCTTGCGCGTGTGGTCCGTGAAAGCACGACAACGACCATTGAGCCAATCAATGACATTTTTATAAGCTTCAATCTGCTGGTAGTCCCCATTGGTCATGAGACCTTGAGAATCTTTGGTTCCAACACCTGATACATAGAGATTGGCAAATCCACGTGGGAGGAAGTAGTCATTGAGTGTATATGAGCTATTGATATGAGATAGCTTTTCCTCAGCTTCTGAGACGACTTCTGCTTGACCATGAGGTTCGACTAAATTCAGCTTGGGCTCCTCAAGTTCAATGGTGTGGGGCGGTTTGACCTCAAGCTCTCCCTCCATTTTGTAGAGAGCCTTGTCACTGGCTTTATCGTTGGTCCCTTGGTGATAAGGGCTGGCAGTCATGACTGAAGGAATCTGTCCATCATAACGCGGGCGAATAATGCTGACCTTGACTAAGTCAGGGAGTCCGTCTTTATCAGTATCCAAACGGCTCTCGACATACACGACTTCACGAATGACATCATGAGTAGAGAAGGTTGCCAAGCTCTTACCGTTAAAGTAGTGGTAGTGATTATCTTCTGAAATGAGTCCATCACTAACAAGTTGATCGATGAGCGTATTTCCTTTTTTTGTTCTCGTATTGAGTAACTGATAAAGATTTTCAATGAGATCTCCATAAACAATAGGAAAACCAGTTTCTTTACGAAACTGTTCGGCATCCTCAAAGTCAACAAGATAGCTAAATCCTAAAAGTTGAAAAACTACTGTGTAGAAAATCTCCGCAGTTAACTCACGGTCTGACTGGAAAAAAGTTACTAAATCTGTTTCTTTATCCGCAGCCAAAGTCGACAAGGCATAATCCGTGTCAGAATAAGTGAAAAAACTCCAACGAATGAAGTCTTCAAACTGTCTTTTTAAGGACAGTTGGGGTGACAGCTTTAGACCAAGACCTTCTAATTCTGCAAATCGTTGAGAACTAGTGGTTGGTTGATAGCTGAATTGATTAAAACGCATGTTTCTCTCCTTTGAAAACAGACTGGATTTATTATATCAAAAAAGAGGGAAAAATGGAATAAATAAACTTAAATGAAATAAATTTCTTAAACCAGCATATCTATTTGGTAAGTTATTATAAAATGCTGAATAAATACCATAGAAGTAAGCCTTTTTCTAGAGATTTTTATATGTAAAACTGCATATAACTCCTATCTTTATTATTCTTCGTTTGGTATAAATATATCTAAATTTACATTTAAAACTATTATATAATATTAATTTTTTATTTTCTTCCTTTGAAAAATGAAGAATTTAACAGTAAGAAGAGAAGAAGTTTGTAACTGATGATATTGAAAAGAAAGTGCAGAGTTGCTTCAATATCCAGCTTAAAATGGTATAATAGTAGTAAAACGAAAGCAAGGAGGAGAAGAAATGATTGCACAGCTCGACACCAAGACTGTTTATAGTTTTATGGAAAGTGTGGTTTCGATTGAAAAATATGTACAAATGGCTAAAGAATACGGCTATTCTCACCTTGCTATCATGGATGTGGATAATCTCTATGGAGCCTATCATTTTCTAGAAGCAACTCGTAAGCATGGCATTCAACCTTTAATTGGTTTAGAAATGACCTTGGTCAAAGATGAGGAGAATCTCTCTCTACGTTTTCTAGCCCTATCCACTAAAGGTTATCAAGAGTTGATGAAGTTATCCACTTTAAAAATGACTGGACGGAAAAATTGGTCTGACTTCACCTCCCACCTCGAAGATGTTGCTATTATTGTTCCCTATTTTAATGGGGTCGAACAGTTGGATTTGGGGGTTGATTATTTTATCGGTGTTAGTCCAGATACTCCTCAAGAAGTCTTTATAAGACCCATTCTTCCACTCTATCAAGTCAACTCTTTTGAAAAAGAAGACCTACAGGTTTTACAAATTTTGTCAGCAGTCAAGGAAAATGTCAGCCTGAGAGAAGTGGATCTACATTCACAACAGGGGATTTTTTTACCTGCCTCAGACCTGGAAGCACGTTTTATGAATCGCTTCCCTCAGGCTCTTGCCAATCTCCAAGGTCTGATAGAAAATGTTAGCTATCAAATCGACCCAAGTTTAAAACTCCCTCGCTTTAATCCTGAAAGACCAGCGGTCGAAGAACTTAGAGAGAGGGCTGAGAAAGGTTTGAGTGACAAGGGGCTAACCTCAGCTATTTATCATGAGCGACTAAATGAAGAATTAGCTGTGATTCATGATATGGGCTTTGACGACTATTTCCTTGTAGTTTGGGATTTGCTCCGTTTTGGACGTTCCCAAGGTTACTATATGGGAATGGGGCGTGGATCTGCTGTAGGTAGTTTGGTCGCCTACTCACTGGATATTACAGGGATTGATCCAGTTGAGAAGAACCTGATTTTCGAGCGCTTTTTAAATCGTGAGCGTTACACCATGCCCGATATCGATATCGACATTCCAGACCTTTATAGACCAGAGTTCATTCGTTATGTTCGTGATCGCTATGGCAGTCAACACGTGGCGCAGATTGTCACTTATTCGACCTTTGGAGCAAAACAGGCAATTCGTGATGTTTTCAAACGCTATGGCGTTCCAGAGTACGAATTAACAAATATTACGAAAAAAATCAGTTTCCGAGATACGCTAACGACGGCCTATGAAAAGAATTTGCAATTTAGACAGGTCATCAATAGCAAGATTGAATATCAAAAAGCTTTTGAGATTGCTCGAAAGATTGAAGGTTATCCTCGTCAGACCTCTATCCATGCGGCAGGAGTCGTTATGAGTGACCAAGATTTGACGGACTATATTCCTCTAAAATATGGTGAGGATATGCTCATCACCCAGTATGATGCTCATGGTGTTGAAGCCAATGGACTTCTAAAAATGGATTTCCTCGGTTTACGTAACCTGACTTTTGTCCAAAAAATGCAGGAATTGCTTGCGGAGTCAGAGGGTGTTCATCTAAAAATCGAAGAGATTGATCTGGAAGACAGTGAAACTTTAGCCCTCTTTGTAGCTGGAAATACCAAAGGTATTTTCCAATTTGAACAACCAGGAGCCATTCGACTCTTGAAACGAGTTCAGCCGCAAGTCTTTGAAGAGGTAGTAGCAACGACATCCCTCAATAGACCGGGGGCAAGTGATTATATTGATAATTTTGTCGCTCGTAAGCATGGTAAAGAAAAGGTGACGGTGTTAGACCCTGTCTTAGAAGACATCCTTTCATCAACCTACGGTATTATGCTCTATCAAGAGCAGGTCATGCAGGTAGCTCAACGCTTTGGAGGATTCAGTCTTGGTAAAGCCGACATTCTCAGACGTGCCATGGGTAAGAAAAATGCCAAAGAGATGCATCTGATGAAGGAAGATTTTATCACAGGAGCTATGAAATTGGGGCATACAGAAGAAAAGGCCAACCAAGTTTTTGCAGTGATGGAAAAGTTTGCAGGCTATGGATTTAACCGATCCCACGCTTATGCCTACTCAGCACTGGCATTCCAACTAGCTTATTTCAAGACACACTATCCTGCTATTTTCTTTCAAGTTATGTTGAACTATTCTAGCAGTGATTACATTGTAGATGCATTGCAGATGGGCTTTGAAGTAGCTCCCTTAGCAATAAACAGCGTTCCCTATCATGATAAAATTGCTCATAAGAAAATCTATCTTGGTCTAAAAGCCATTAAGGGAATGCCAAGAGATTTGTCTTACTGGATTATTGAAAATCGTCCTTTCTCAAGCATTGAAGATTTCGTCACACGTCTTCCCAAGAATTACAAGAAACTGTCGCTTCTAACGCCTTTGGTTGAACTGGGGCTTTTTGATGAATTTGACAAGAATCGTCAGAAAATCTTAGTGAACCTACCAAACTTATTTGTCTTTGTTGAGGAGTTGGGTGGACTCTTTGCGGATACAAATTATAGTTGGACTGAAGCTGATGATTTTACTGAGGCAGAGAAATTTTACAAAGAGCAGGAACTGATTGGGGTAGGTATCAGTCCCCATCCTCTCCAAACTCTTGCCAAACAAGCCCTATATCCGACCACTCCAATCACTAATCTAACCGAGGGAGCTCAAGCCACTCTCCTAGTTGAAGTGCAAAAGATTAAAGTGATTCGAACCAAGAAAGGCGAGAGTATGGCTTTTCTACAGGTTCATGATAGTAAGTCTCGGATGGATGTAACTGTATTTTCAGACCAATATAGAAAATTTGCTTCCAATTTATCCGAAGGGAAATTTTACTACATCAATGGCAAAGTTCAATCTCGAGATGGTCGTCTGCAAATGATTGCACAAGATTTGAAAGAAGCAGTGGCGGAACGATTCTGGATTCAAGTTAAAAATCATGAAAATGATAAAGAGATTTCAAATATCCTAGAACAATACAAAGGCCCAATCCCTGTCATTATCAGGTATGAAGAGGAAGGAAAAACGGTTGTTTCTACACAACATTATGTAAGAAAAGATTCTGCTCTAGAGGAAAAATTAGAGGGAATTGCTATGAAAACGATTTATCGCTAAAAATACGGAAAATAGAAGAATTTTCGATTTAAATGTGGTATAATCAGTAAGAATGTTAAAAGAAAAAGGAGCATAAACCAAATGAAACGTATTGCTGTTTTGACCAGTGGTGGAGACGCCCCTGGTATGAATGCTGCCATCCGTGCAGTAGTTCGCCAAGCAATCTCAGAAGGAATGGAAGTTTTTGGTATCTATGATGGATACGCAGGTATGGTTGCCGGTGAAATTTATCCGCTTGATGCTGCTTCAGTAGGAGACATCATTTCTCGTGGTGGTACTTTCCTTCATTCTGCTCGTTATCCTGAGTTTGCACAACTTGAAGGCCAACTTAAAGGGATTGAGCAATTGAAAAAACACGGTATCGAAGGAGTCGTAGTTATCGGTGGTGATGGTTCTTATCATGGAGCTATGCGCTTGACTGAGCATGGATTCCCTGCTATTGGACTTCCAGGTACAATCGATAACGATATCGTAGGTACTGACTTTACAATCGGATTTGATACTGCAGTTACGACTGCAATGGATGCGATTGATAAGATTCGTGATACATCATCAAGTCACCGTCGTACTTTCGTTGTTGAAGTAATGGGACGTAACGCTGGTGATATCGCTCTTTGGGCTGGTATCGCAACTGGTGCTGATGAAATTATCATCCCTGAAGAAGGCTTCAAGATGGAAGATATCGTAGCTAGTATCAAAGCTGGTTATGAGCACGGTAAAAAACACAACATTATCGTTTTGGCAGAAGGTGTTATGTCAGCAGCTGAATTTGGTCAAAAACTAAAAGAAGCAGGAGACACTAGTGACCTTCGTGTAACAGAACTTGGTCACATCCAACGTGGTGGATCACCAACTGCGCGTGACCGTGTATTGGCATCACGCATGGGGGCACACGCTGTTAAACTCCTTAAACAAGGAATCGGTGGTGTCGCTGTTGGTATCCGTAACGAAAAAATGGTTGAAAATCCAATTCTTGGTACAGCAGAAGAAGGAGCTTTGTTTAGCTTAACTGCAGAAGGTAAGATTATTGTTAACAACCCTCATAAAGCTGATCTTGAACTTTCTGCTTTGAACAAGAGCTTGTCCTAATCAACTTTCATTAATTTGGTAACATGACCATAAAAGGTCGAATTATATAAAGGAGTCACAAAAATCATGAACAAACGTGTAAAAATCGTTGCAACTTTAGGTCCTGCGGTTGAAATCCGTGGTGGTAAAAAATTCGGTGAAGACGGATACTGGGGTGAAAAACTTGATGTTGAAGCTTCAGCTAAAAACATTGCTAAACTGATTGAAGCAGGAGCAAACACTTTCCGTTTCAACTTCTCACACGGTGACCACCAAGAACAAGGTGAGCGTATGGCAACTGTTAAACTTGCCGAAAAACTTGCAGGTAAAAAAGTTGGTTTCCTTCTTGATACTAAAGGACCTGAAATCCGTACAGAATTGTTTGAAGGTGACGCAAAAGAGTACTCTTACAAAACTGGTGAAAAAATCCGTGTTGCAACTAAACAAGGAATCAAATCAACTCGTGATGTGATTGCTTTGAACGTTGCTGGTGCCCTTGATATCTACGATGATGTTGAAGTTGGTCACCAAGTTTTGGTTGACGATGGTAAATTGGGTCTTCGTGTTTTCGTAAAAGACGATGCAACTCGTGAATTTGAAGTAGTCGTTGAAAATGACGGTATCATTGCTAAGCAAAAAGGTGTAAACATCCCAAACACTAAAATTCCTTTCCCAGCACTTGCTGAACGCGATAACGATGATATCCGTTTCGGTTTGGAACAAGGTATCAACTTCATCGCTATTTCATTTGTACGTACTGCAAAAGACGTTGAAGAAGTTCGTGCAATCTGTGAAGAAACTGGTAATGGTCACGTTCAATTGTTTGCGAAAATCGAAAACCAACAAGGTATCGATAACTTGGATGAAATCCTTGAAGTAGCTGATGGTATCATGATTGCCCGTGGTGACATGGGTATTGAAGTACCATTCGAAATGGTTCCAGTTTACCAAAAAATGATTATCACAAAAGTAAATGCAGCTGGTAAAGTCGCTATCACAGCAACAAACATGCTTGAAACTATGACTGAAAAACCACGTGCAACGCGTTCAGAAGTATCAGACGTGTTTAACGCTGTTATCGACGGAACCGACGCTACAATGCTTTCAGGTGAGTCTGCAAATGGTAAATACCCACTTGAGTCAGTAACAACAATGGCTACAATTGACAAGAACGCTCAAACTCTTTTAAAAGAATACGGTCGCTTGTCGTCTGTTAACTTGTCACGTAATTCTAAGACTGAGGTTATGGCTTCAGCTGTTAAGGATGCGACAAACTCTATGAATATCAAGTTGGTGGTTACTCTTACTAAGACAGGTCACACTGCTCGTTTGATTTCTAAATACCGTCCAGATGCTGATATCTTGGCAATCACTTTCGATGAATTGACTCAGCGTGGTTTGATGCTTAACTGGGGAGTTATCCCAGTAACAACTGATCGCCCATCAAACACTGATGATATGTTTGATCTCGCTGAAAGAATTGCAGTTGAGCAAGGTTTGGTAGAATCTGGTGATGATATTGTTATCGTTGCAGGTGTACCACTTGGCGAAGCTGTTCGTACAAACACAATGCGTATCCGTACAGTACGTTAATCTAACATTAAGACTTATCATTTCAAGCTGAACAGCTTGAATGATAGGTCTTTTTTTATCAAAATGGAATGGTATTTAGTAAATAGGAATGGGAAAAAACTGAAAATTATGATATAATAGAACGAAAAGACCTTTTTAGTAAATTTTGAAAGAGTAAAACATGAGAAAAATTGTCATCAATGGTGGACGTCCATTGCAAGGTGAGATCACCATTAGTGGTGCTAAAAATAGTGTTGTAGCGCTTATTCCAGCTATTATCTTATCAGATGATATTGTCACTTTAGATTGTGTTCCAGATATTTCAGACGTTGCTAGTCTTGTCGAAATCATGGAAATCATGGGGGCATCTGTTAAGCGTTATGACGATGTCTTGGAGATTGATCCAAGAGGTGTTCAAAACATTCCTATGCCTTATGGCAAAATTAATAGCTTGCGTGCTTCTTATTATTTCTACGGAAGTCTTTTAGGTCGCTTTGGTGAAGCTACAGTTGGACTTCCTGGTGGATGTGATCTGGGACCTCGTCCGATTGACCTTCACTTAAAAGCCTTTGAAGCCATGGGTGCTAAGGTCAGCTATGAGGGAGATAATATGAATTTATCTGCCCAAGGTAAGGGGCTTCATGGCGCAAGTATTTACATGGATACCGTCAGCGTTGGAGCAACTATTAACACCATGATTGCTGCGGTTAAAGCTAAGGGACGTACTGTCATTGAAAATGCGGCTCGTGAACCGGAAATTATCGATGTTGCTACCCTTTTGAACAACATGGGGGCCCATATTCGTGGTGCAGGGACTGATATTATCATTATTGATGGTGTCGAGAAACTACATGGGACTCGTCACCAAGTAATTCCAGATCGTATCGAAGCTGGAACTTATATTTCACTTGCTGCAGCGGTAGGAAAAGGAATTCGCATTAACAACGTTCTCTATGAACATTTAGAAGGCTTTATCGCCAAACTAGAGGAAATGGGCGTTCGTATGACGGTCTCAGAAGACAGTATCTTCGTTGAAGAACAGTCTGGTTTAAAGGCCATCAATATCAAAACTGCACCCTATCCAGGGTTCGCAACCGATTTGCAACAGCCTATCACGCCACTTTTACTAACTGCGCAAGGTCGTGGAACGATTATTGATACGATTTATGAGAAACGTGTCAATCATGTCTTTGAGTTAGCAAAAATGGATGCGGATATTACGACTACAAACGATCACATTATTTACAACGGTGGTCGTAACTTACACGGGGCAAGTGTAAAAGCTACAGACTTGCGAGCTGGTGCTGCACTTGTCATCGCTGGCTTGATGGCTCAAGGCCAGACTGAAATTACGAATATTGAGTTTATCCTTCGTGGCTACTCAGATATTATTGAAAAATTGCGTAGTCTTGGAGCAGATATTACACTCGTTGAAGACTAAGCCGTTGAGGTGATTATGAATATTTGGACCAAATTAGCAATGTTTTCTTTTTTTGAAACGGAGCGCTTGTATTTGCGTCCTTTCTTTTTTAGTGACAGTCAAGCGTTTTTCGAGATTGCTTCAAACCCTGAGAATTTGCAGTTTATTTTTCCCAGTCAAGCAAATTTGGAAGAAAGTCAGTACGCACTTGCTAACTATTTTATGAAGAATCCTCTGGGTGTTTGGGCAATTTGTCTTCAAGGAAATCAGGAAATGATTGGCTCTATTAAATTTGAAAAAATCGATGAAATCAAAAAAGAAGCAGAAATTGGTTATTTCTTAAAAAAGGATTCTTGGTCACAAGGTTATATGACAGAAGTAGTTACCAAACTATGTCAGCTTTCATTTGAAGAATTTGGTTTAAAACAATTATCCATCATCACTCATTTGGAAAATCAAGCTAGTCAAAAAGTAGCCTTAAAATCGGGCTTTAGCCTCGTCCGACAGTTTAAGGGGAGCGATCGCTATACACGAAAAATGAGGGACTATCTTGAATTTCGATACATAAAAGGAGAATTCAATGAGTAAACACCAGGAAATTTTGTCCTATCTGGAAGAGTTGCCAATTGGGAAGAGAGTTAGTGTTCGCAGTATTTCCAATCACCTAGGTGTTAGTGACGGAACAGCCTACCGAGCTATTAAAGAAGCTGAAAATCGTGGTATCGTTGAAACTCGGCCACGTAGTGGAACTATACGGGTCAAGTCCCAAAAAGTGGCTATTGAGCGGCTAACCTATGCTGAAATTGCTGAAGTCACCTCCTCTGAAGTTCTAGCTGGTCAGGAAGGGTTAGAGAGAGAGTTTAGTAAATTTTCTATTGGAGCCATGACTGAGCAGAATATCCTCTCTTATCTCCATGATGGTGGTCTTTTGATTGTAGGTGACCGCACTCGCATTCAACTTTTAGCCTTGGAAAATGAAAATGCGGTCCTTGTGACAGGTGGTTTTCATGTGCAGGACGATGTTCTTGAGTTGGCTAATAAAAAAGGTATCCCAGTTCTGAGAAGTAAGCATGATACTTTTACAGTCGCAACCATGATTAACAAAGCTCTCTCAAATGTTCAAATCAAAACCGATATTCTGACAGTTGAGAAGCTCTATCGTCCCAGTCATGAGTATGGTTTTTTAAGAGAAACCGATACAGTCAAAGACTATCTAGACTTGGTCCGTAAGAACAGAAGTAGTCGTTTCCCGGTCATTAACCAACACCAAGTGGTTGTCGGGGTTGTTACTATGCGTGACGCAGGAGATAAATCCCCCAGCACAACGATTGACAAGGTGATGACGCGAAGTATCTTCGTAACAGGTTTAGCGACCAATATTGCCAATGTCAGTCAACGAATGATTGCAGAAGACTTTGAGATGGTTCCCGTTGTCAGAAGTAACCAAACTTTACTCGGTGTCGTAACACGACGAGATGTCATGGAAAAGATGAGCCGTTCTCAGGTTTCAGCTTTGCCAACTTTCTCCGAGCAAATCGGGCAAAAACTCTCTTATCATCATGATGAAGTCGTCATTACTGTTGAGCCCTTCATGCTGGAGAAAAATGGGGTCCTTGCTAATGGAGTCTTGGCTGAAATCCTCAACCATATGACCCAAGACCTCGTTGTCAATAGCGGACGTAATCTCATCATTGAACAGATGTTGATTTATTTCTTGCAGGCTGTGCAGATAGATGATACTTTGCGGATTCAAGCTCGGATTATTCACCACACGAGACGCTCAGCTATTATTGATTATGATATTTATCATGGGCATCAGATTGTTTCAAAAGCAAATGTTACGGTTAAAATTAATTAGAATCTAGGAGAAAAAATGATAACTTTAAAATCAGCACGTGAAATCGAAGCCATGGACAAGGCTGGTGATTTCCTAGCAAGTATCCATATCGGCTTACGTGATTTGATTAAGCCAGGCGTGGATATGTGGGAAGTTGAAGAGTACGTTCGTCGACGTTGTAAAGAGGAGAATTTCCTTCCTTTACAGATTGGTGTGGATGGTGCTGTCATGGATTACCCCTATGCCACTTGTTGCTCTCTCAATGACGAAGTAGCTCACGCTTTTCCACGTCATTACATCTTGAAAGATGGCGATTTGCTCAAGGTTGACATGGTACTGGGGGGGCCGATTGCCAAATCCGACCTCAATGTATCTAAACTCAACTTCAACAATGTTGAGCAAATGAAAAAATACACCCAAAGTTATACTGGTGGTTTAGCTGACTCATGTTGGGCTTATGCGGTTGGTACACCGTCTGAAGAAGTGAAAAACCTGATGGACGTGACCAAGGAAGCTATGTATAAAGGGATTGAGCAAGCAGTTGTTGGCAATCGTATCGGTGATATCGGTGCAGCCATTCAAGAATACGCTGAAAGTCGCGGTTACGGTGTCGTTCGTGATTTGGTTGGTCATGGTGTTGGTCCAACTATGCACGAGGAGCCAATGGTTCCTAACTACGGTATTGCAGGGCGTGGACTCCGTCTCCGTGAAGGAATGGTACTAACTATTGAACCCATGATCAATACTGGTGACTGGGAAATTGATACAGATATGAAGACTGGCTGGGCTCATAAGACTATAGATGGCGGCCTGTCTTGCCAATATGAACACCAGTTCGTGATTACCAAAGACGGTCCAGTTATCTTGACTAGTCAAGGTGAAGAAGGAACGTATTAAAAAAAGGAGCTTAGCTCCTTTTTTTGTGTCAAATTTTATCAAAATAAATAAGCGTAGCAGACTTCTTACAAATTTATTCTTTTGTAGTAAAATAGGATTAGAATTTTGAGAAAGTAGGTAATTCGTTGGAGTCGATTATATTTCTAGTATCCGTTTTTTTAGCTGGTATCCTGTCCTTCTTTTCACCCTGCATCTTTCCTTTGCTACCTGTCTATGCTGGTATTTTACTGGATGATCAGGGAAATTCGAAAAGCTTTCGCTTTTTTGGAAGAGACGTTGCATGGTCTGGTTTAATTCGAACCTTGTGCTTTATTGCAGGAATCTCCCTTATTTTCTTTATTTTAGGATTTGGAGCTGGATTCCTAGGGCACATGCTCTATGCAGACTGGTTTCGTTATGCTATGGGAATAGTCATTATTCTTTTAGGGCTTCACCAGATGGAAATCTTGCATTTCAATAAACTGGAGATTCAAAAGACAGTCACCTTCAAACAATCCAAGTCTAATCACTATCTGTCAGCCTTTTTACTTGGGATAACCTTTAGTTTTGGTTGGACCCCTTGTATCGGACCGGTTTTAAGTTCGGTCTTGGCTCTTGCAGCTTCAGGAGGCAATGGTGCTTGGCAAGGAGCCGTGTTAACATTAGTATATACATTGGGAATGGCCCTTCCTTTCATTGTTTTGGCCTTGGCTTCGGGCTGGATCATGCCCTATTTTAGTAAATTAAAACCCCATATGATCCTACTAAAAAAAATCGGGGGAGCTTTGATTATTTTGATGGGATTATTATTAATGCTAGGGCAGTTAAATGCCTTGTCAGGAATTCTTGGATAAAAGGAGAAAAATATGAAAAAAGTTATTTTTGCTGGATTGAGCCTCATGTCTCTATTTTTGTTGATTGCTTGTGGTGAAAAAGAAACCAAACAGACAAGCAGTCCAAAACAACCTGCTGTACAACAAATCGCAGTCGGTAAGGATGCTCCAGACTTCACCTTGCAGTCTATGGATGGCAAAGAAGTGAAGTTATCAGACTATAAAGGGAAAAAGGTTTATTTGAAATTCTGGGCTTCTTGGTGTGGACCATGTAAAAAAAGCATGCCTGAGTTGATGGAACTAGCTGCCAAACAAGATCGAGACTTTGAAATCTTGAGTGTCATTGCACCTGGTCTCCAAGGTGAAAAAACAGTTCAAGACTTTCCAAAATGGTACCAAGAACAAGGCTACAAGGATATTCCAGTTCTATATGATACGCAAGCAACTACCTTCCAAGCCTACCAAATTCGTAGTATTCCAACAGAATACTTGATTGACAGTCAAGGTAAAATCGGAAAAATCCAATTTGGTGCTATTAGCAACGCTGATGCAGAAGCGGCTTTTAAAGAAATGAAATAAAGAAAAAATCGCGAAGAATCGCGATTTTTTTATAATTTTTCATTGATAAAGCGGATGAATTGGTTCCACCAAACCTTCAAAAAGAAGGCTTTTTCTACTTTCTTTTCAGAAACCATTTCAAAAGATGGTTTGTCGGAAGTGAGATAGCCCTGACCGACCAAATCCTGATCATCATAGGTTAGAGTACCAACAACCTTGCCTTCTTCCAATGGAGCCATTTCTGATGTTGATTTCGGTGTGAATTGGAGAGTAGGTGTAGTACCGCTTCCGATGCGTTGGACGATGGAAATGTCTGACTTAGCGACAGCTGTCACATTATCTTCCTTACCATCAAGAACTGTTACTTTACTATCGTTGTATGCTTCACCTTTCTGAACAACAGTTTTTAAGGCAAAGTTTGCAGAAATATAATCTAAAAGTGCAGAAGTAGCAGTAAAACGTGCATAAGGGTTGGTATCTTGTTGATCTGCATTCAAAACAACCGTAATAATACGCATCCCTTTCTCAACAGTTGTTCCAACGAATGAAGCACCAGCTTTATCAGTAGTACCTGTCTTTAGTCCATCAATACCACCACGATAGGCAGGCATTCCCTCCAACATATAGTTGGTTGAGTGGATTTCAAGTCCTGCAAATGTAGAAGTTGGTTTTTTGGTGATTTCCAAAACTTGAGGATAATCTCGGATGAGGTTACGAGCGACGATTGCAACGTCGTAGGCACTCAACTTGTTTTCATCGTCTTTTTTAGAACCAGGATAGATATTATCGCCAAGTGTCTCATTATTTAAACCAGTTGTGTTTACAATAGTTGCATCTTGAATTCCCCATTCAAGAAGTTTAGCCCTCATTTTGTCTACAAAGTCTTTCTCAGAACCAGCAATCTTTTCTGCTAGTGCAATCGCAGCGCTGTTCGCGCTGGATACCATTGTAGCCTCTAATAGCTGTTCAACAGTATAATTTCGGGCTTCCATAGGGACGTTACTCGCCTCAGAATTAGTTGTAAGTTTGTAAGGATAGTCCGAAATATCAACAGGTGTAGATAGGCTGATAGTTCCTTGTTCCAGAGCTTCATAGACCAGATAAACTGTAACTAGTTTTGTAATAGAAGCAATTTCTACAGGCTGATTTGCATCTTTTTCATAGAGGATTTTTCCAGTTGTAGCCTCGACAGCAATAGCATGTTTAGCAGCAACATCAAACTCCTGAGCAGAAACAGTAGAAGCTGTTCCAAAAACTAAAAGTGTCATAAAAGATAAAATTATTTTTTTCATATTAACTTTATTTTATCATAAAGAAAAAAAATATTCTCGCTTTTTTACTAAAGCCATCTTATCTTTTTCAGAAATGTGGTAAAATAGAGAGAAGGAGGATACCTATGTTCCGTAGAAACAAATTATTTTTTTGGACAGCTGAAATTTTATTATTAACACTGATTTTCTATCTTTGGAGAGAAATGGGGGCCATCATTACTCCCTTCGTGACGGTTGTGAATACCATCATGATTCCATTTTTGCTTGGTGGATTTTTTTACTACATTACAAATCCAGTCGTTACTTTCTTAGAAAAGAGATGTAAGATCAATCGTCTAATTGGTGTCTTGGTCACTCTTTGTGCCTTAATTGGTGCTATCGTTGTGGGGGTCGTTTATCTCTTGCCGATTTTGATTAATCAGTTGACCAGCTTGATTATTTCTAGTCAAAACATCTATAGTAGACTACAAGATTTGATCATTGATTTGTCCATGAATCCAGTCTTCCAAAATATTGATATTCAACAAACTATTCAACAACTGAATCTCTCCTATGTGGATATCCTCCAGAATATCCTAAATAGCGTCAGCAACAGTTTAGGAAGCGTTCTTTCAGCTTTGTTTAGTACGGTTCTGATTCTCATTATGACCCCTGTATTCTTGATTTATTTCTTGTTGGATGGTCATAAGTTGCTACCAATGTTGGAACGTACCATCTTAAAACATGACAAATTGAATCTTTCTAGCCTTTTAACCAATCTCAATACAACTATAGCCCGTTATATCAGTGGAATTGCGATTGATGCGGTTATTATTGGATGTTTAGCCTATATTGGCTATAGCGTTATCGGATTAAAGTACGCCCTAGTTTTTGCTATTTTCTCTGGAATCGCAAATTTGATTCCTTATGTTGGTCCAAGTATTGGCTTAATTCCAATGGTGATTGCCAATGTGTTCACGGATCCTCATCGTATGTTGATTGCGGTTGCTTATATGCTTATTATTCAGCAGATTGACGGAAATGTTCTCTATCCACGTATCGTTGGAGGGGTTATGAAAGTACACCCGATTACAATCTTGGTGCTCCTTTTACTGTCAAGTAATATCTACGGTGTCATAGGAATGGTCGTAGCAGTACCTACTTACTCTATTTTTAAAGAAATTACTAAGTTCCTAGCGAAATTATATGAAAACCATAAAGAAGCTAAGGAACTGGAAAAAACAGAATCAAATTAAAATCAGGGAAACCTGATTTTTTGATGAAAATACTATCTCCAAACAAAAAGAAGTTTGAATTCATATTGCTATAAAGAAGCAGAAGAACAGGATTTGATAAGATTTAGATTAATTCACAAAATATGTGTAAAACACTTGCAATTTAGCAGAAATTTGATAAAATAGTAAGGAAAGTTAGACTGTATTGCCTACTGTCTATCTATAAAATATATTTTATTGGAGGCTTTTACTCAAATGGCAAAAGAAAAATACGATCGTAGTAAACCACACGTTAACATTGGTACTATCGGACACGTTGACCACGGTAAAACTACTTTGACTGCAGCTATCACAACTGTATTGGCACGTCGCTTGCCTTCAGCAGTTAACCAACCAAAAGACTATGCGTCTATCGATGCTGCTCCAGAAGAACGCGAACGCGGTATCACTATCAACACTGCGCACGTTGAGTACGAAACTGAAAAACGTCACTACGCTCACATCGACGCTCCAGGGCACGCGGACTACGTTAAAAACATGATCACTGGTGCCGCTCAAATGGACGGAGCTATCCTTGTAGTAGCTTCAACTGACGGACCAATGCCACAAACTCGTGAGCACATCCTTCTTTCTCGTCAGGTTGGTGTTAAACACCTTATCGTCTTCATGAACAAAATTGACTTGGTAGACGACGAAGAATTGCTTGAATTGGTTGAAATGGAAATCCGTGACCTCTTGTCAGAATACGACTTCCCAGGTGACGATCTTCCAGTTATCCAAGGTTCAGCTCTTAAAGCTCTTGAAGGTGACTCTAAATACGAAGACATCATCATGGAATTGATGAACACTGTTGATGAGTACATCCCAGAACCAGAACGTGACACTGAAAAACCATTGCTTCTTCCAGTCGAAGACGTATTCTCAATCACTGGACGTGGTACAGTTGCTTCAGGACGTATCGACCGTGGTACTGTTCGTGTCAACGACGAAATCGAAATCGTTGGTATCAAAGAAGAAACTCAAAAAGCAGTTGTTACTGGTGTTGAAATGTTCCGTAAACAACTTGACGAAGGTCTTGCCGGAGATAACGTAGGTGTCCTTCTTCGTGGTGTTCAACGTGACGAAATCGAACGTGGACAAGTTATCGCTAAACCAGGTTCAATCAACCCACACACTAAATTTAAAGGTGAAGTCTACATCCTTACTAAAGAAGAAGGTGGACGTCACACTCCATTCTTCAACAACTACCGTCCACAATTCTACTTCCGTACTACTGACGTTACAGGTTCAATCGAACTTCCTGCAGGTACTGAAATGGTAATGCCTGGTGATAACGTGACTATCGACGTTGAGTTGATCCACCCAATCGCCGTAGAACAAGGTACTACATTCTCTATCCGTGAGGGTGGACGTACTGTTGGTTCAGGTATGGTTACAGAAATCGAAGCTTAATTCGATTAAGTTCCCAGAAGAACAATTATTTAAGTCAGACACTAAAAGAATCTTGCCTTGCAAGGTTCTTTTTTTCTTCTCCTTACTCTATTTGAAGTGCTTCTACTCTAGCAGTATAATCGTTTTTTTGGTATAATAAAAGTTATGGAAATCGAAAAAACCAATCGTATGAACGCCCTTTTTGAATTTTATGCGGCGCTTTTGACAGACAAGCAGATGAACTATATTGAACTCTATTATGCTGATGATTATAGTCTTGCTGAGATTGCTGAAGAGTTCGGTGTCAGTCGTCAGGCTGTCTATGATAATATCAAGCGGACGGAAAAGATTCTAGAAGATTATGAGATGAAACTGCACATGTATTCGGACTACATTGTCCGCAGTCAGATTTTTGACCAGATCTTGGAGCGTTATCCCAAGGATGACTTTCTGCAGGAGCAGATAGAAATTTTAACAAGCATTGATAATAGAGAATAAGTATGGGGAGTATAGTCATCTACAAAGGTATACCCTGTAAACTATTAGCTGCTGAGACTCCTTTTCCCACAAGGCTACAAATCCTCTCGTCTGATTCTATCTCTCGAGCTCTTCAAGAGGGATTTAGCTGTTGGGGATATCCAAATGAGATAATGAAAGAAGTCACTCCAGAAGAACTTGTTTGTTTACAAGATTTTGGACGTTTTCCACCGAATTAATGAAACATAGGAGAAAAAAATGGCATTTGAAAGTTTAACAGAACGTTTACAGAACGTCTTTAAAAATCTACGTAAAAAAGGAAAAATTTCTGAGGCTGATGTCCAGGAAGCGACCAAAGAGATTCGTTTGGCCTTGCTGGAAGCTGACGTTGCTTTGCCTGTTGTGAAGGACTTTATCAAGAAAGTTCGAGAACGTGCAGTTGGACACGAGGTCATTGATACCCTCAATCCAGCCCAACAGATTATCAAAATCGTTGATGAGGAATTGACAGCTGTTTTAGGTTCCGATACGGCAGAAATTATCAAGTCACCAAAAATTCCAACCATTATCATGATGGTCGGTTTGCAAGGGGCTGGTAAAACGACATTTGCTGGTAAGCTGGCTAATAAACTCAAGAAGGAAGAAAATGCACGTCCTTTGATGATTGCGGCAGATATTTATCGTCCAGCTGCCATCGACCAGTTAAAAACACTTGGACAACAGATTGATGTTCCTGTTTTCGCTCTTGGAACAGAAGTACCAGCTGTTGAGATTGTTCGCCAAGGTTTGGCGCAAGCGCAGGCCAACCACAACGACTATGTTTTGATTGATACGGCAGGGCGTTTGCAGATTGATGAGCTCTTGATGAATGAGCTTCGTGATGTTAAGGCCTTGGCTCAACCAAATGAAATCCTGCTCGTCATTGATGCCATGATCGGTCAGGAAGCGGCCAATGTCGCTCGTGAATTCAATGCTCAATTGGAAGTAACTGGTGTCATCCTTACCAAGATTGATGGGGATACTCGTGGTGGTGCGGCCCTATCTGTTCGTCACATCACTGGAAAACCAATCAAGTTCACTGGTACGGGTGAAAAGATTACAGATATCGAAACCTTCCACCCAGATCGTATGTCAAGCCGTATCCTTGGTATGGGGGATATGCTGACCTTGATCGAGAAAGCTTCTCAGGAATACGATGAGCAAAAAGCTCTTGAAATGGCTGAGAAGATGCGTGAAAACACCTTTGATTTCAATGATTTCATCGATCAATTGGATCAGGTGCAAAACATGGGGCCGATGGAAGACTTGCTCAAGATGATTCCAGGTATGGCTAACAATCCAGCTCTTCAAAATATGAAGGTGGATGAGCGCCAGATTGCGCGTAAACGTGCCATCGTGTCTTCTATGACTCCTGAAGAACGTGAAAATCCTGATTTGTTAAATCCAAGTCGTCGCCGTCGTATCGCTGCTGGTTCTGGAAACACCTTTGTTGAAGTCAATAAATTTATCAAGGACTTTAACCAGGCTAAACAGCTCATGCAAGGTGTCATGTCTGGTGATATGAACAAGATGATGAAGCAAATGGGAATCAATCCAAATAACCTTCCTAAAAATATGCCAAATATGGGAGGAATGGATATGTCTGCCCTTGAAGGCATGATGGGACAAGGCGGCATGCCAGATATGTCAGCTCTTGGAGGAGCTGGAATGCCAGATATGAGCCAGATGTTTGGTGGAGGACTTAAAGGTAAAATCGGTGAATTTGCTATGAAACAGTCAATGAAACGCATGGCTAACAAAATGAAAAAAGCGAAGAAGAAGCGTAAATAGTCTATGCAAAGAATTGCTAGTTCTTCACAATTCATAAACTTATGTAGACAAGAGAGGGAACTTTGGTTCCCTTTTTTTACTAAAGTTTCAAGAAATATAATGTTTATATAATAGAAATTTCATGCTAACAAAAGAAGTTCGTTATTTCTATACCTAAACAAATAGTTTGAAAACTGAAATAATAAAAATTTATTTTAACCGGATATTATTTGAGTTTTATAAATAATAAAGGTATAATAGTACTGTATAACTTAACATTATATAAATAGGAATTTTAAGGAGTAGGAAGATGAAAAAAGTTTTGATGATGGCTTTTCTCACATTAACGATACTGTTTGGTTTCTTTTTTAATATGGAATCCAAAGTATCTGCTACAGAACATGCGGATGTTATTACCCGCGCGTATTTAGCAGATGAGAAGGGCAATGAACTAAACTCTCCAAACATAGACCAATGGCAACAATTTCGTCTAACAGTTGATTTCAATTTACACAATAATAAAGTAATGGCGGGAGATACTACTGTTGTAAAATTACCAGATGTACTTTATTTGCCTGTAACAAGTAACTACGATATAAAAGATCAGGATGGACATTTAGTTGCTAAAGCTGTAGTCGATCGAGAAACAAAAACTGCGACTATTACATATGAACCTTATGTTGAAACGCATTCAGATGTCAAAGGAACTTTTTATTTTTATGTACGTGTCAATCACGATCTTGTAAAAACTGCAAAGGAAATTCAGATCGATATTACAGTTAGTGGGAAAATTTATCCTGCAGGTAAGGTTAATTTCAAAGGCATTGGACAACCTATAAAGGATAACCTAAATAAGGTTGGTTGGCAAGATGCAACTGAACCAACTATCGGTCGTTATTCCATCTCTGTCAATCGCAGTGGTAAACCAATGACGGGTATTAAAGTGGTAGATGTACTTAAAATACCAAATGCTAGCTACAAACAAGAAACTTTTAAAGTCTATAAAGGAAATTGGGTGTTCCGTAATGGAGATTGGTTCTTAGACAATTCCGTTGATATTACTGCACAGACTCCGATAACATTTAATGCAGACAACTTCTCAGTCCAGTTGCCTGACTTGTCTGCGAACGAAGGTATTTGGATCAGTTACGCTGTTCAATTGCCTTATGTTCCAGTTGAAGGAGAACAATTCTCTAATGATGCCACTTTAACTACAACAAATGGTATAGAAGAAACTTATAAATCTGTCTATATCATCTATTCTGGAAATGGTAAAGCTGAAGGTTATACCTTTAAGGTTCAGATTAAGAAGGTTTCTGAAGATGGTTCTGCCTTGAAAGGCGCTCAGTTCGATGTGATTCGTGATCGTTCTGGTCAAGTTGTTGCAAAAATTGAAACAAACGAGCAAGGTATTGCTGAAGTAGGAAATCTCTTGAAGGATACCTATACTCTAAAAGAAACAAAGGCTCCAACTGGTTATGATTTAGCTGAAGATGTTAAGGTCAAGCCAGAAGACTTTGATACTACTTATAGATTAGCTACTAAAACAATTGTAGATAAGAAAACAGTCCCTGCACAAGCTCAATTAACAGCAAAGAAACTGTTAGTTGGTCGAAATTTAAAAGATGGTGAGTTTTCATTTTCTTTAAGTGACGCAAATGGGACAGTGATAGAAACTATTAAGAATAAGGCAAATGGGAACATCGACTTTACTGCTCTAAACTTTAATAAAGCAGGCATTTATAACTACACTATTCGTGAAGTAAAAGGCGATGAGAAAAATATCACTTATGATCCAAGTGAAATCAAAGCAACGATCACAGTAGTCGAAAACAATGGTAAATTGGTTGCTTCAGTTTCGTATGAAGGTGGAAAGAATACTTTTAAAAATACTTATACTCCACCGAGCACTCCTCCTGGTGGAAAGGAAGAGTTGCCTAAAACAGGTACGAATGACACTAGAATCCTTGTTTTTGTAGGTCTTATTAGTCTTGTAATTGCTAAATTCTTATTATTTCAGAAACGTGACTAATTGACAAATCTTAATTCATATAAAATAGTATTGTAAAAATCCTTTTTTAGATATAGAAAAACCTATTGAAACTTATATTTCAATAGGTTTTATAATGACTGGAAAAGTAGCGGTGAGTGATAATTCATATTCAAGGGTGAATGATAATGAGGAAAGAAGAGGTGATAGGTGAGTTTGAATATAATAATGTTTTTACCATGTTTATGAGTTATCTAACGATAATGTGAGAATTATTAGTGAATCAAAGAGAGGCATGTCTATAGATAATACCAAACTGTTAAAAAGATAATAGTTTTAAAGAGTGAAAAATAGTTTTTGGTGCTAAATTGGTGCTATTAAGAAAATAAAAACGCTGAAATTATTGATTTCAAGCGTTTTCTTTTGAATAACTTACTCTACTCCCACTCGATAATTTCCATAGCATATTTGTTTCTCTTTTTCTATATCAGTATTTCTTTAGCTCCTATTTTTAGTTGTTTTTATACCTATTTTTCGTAGTTTTTGAATTATTTAGTATCATATCAGTATCAAGAGTGATACTGAAAGATTTGTTAAGATTTCGACAAGCTGTTGTAGTTATTCATATTCTGACATTAAATTTTATTACCTAACCCGAGATGTATTCAAGTGCAGCATTATATGCAATATTATATATTTTTCTAGAATAAAATGGACCTATATAATTAGCTCTTTGTAAATCCTCTTCGGTTGATTTAAGAATATCTTCTATAGTTTTAATTCCAATTTTTTGAAGCTCATCTTTTTTATGTTGAGTTAAATCTAATATGTCCAATGGTCTTTTCAATATATTATTTAATACCAAAAACATATCTTCTGATGCATTTTCTAAACTAATACTCTTATTTATATCATTAAAAGCTGGCGAATTTTTACCATACTCTGTATAAATTTTAATGGATAGATTATCAAATATTTCCTTACTTCGTTCAACCACAGAAGTTGTCCCTTCACTAGCAACCACAACTCCTAGATTCAATTGATATCTATCATAAACTTCTCCACGTACCTTTGTTCCTTCTGTATGTAACCTAATAATTCCTGAATACTCAAGAATTCTAACAGAAGATTTTACTGATTCTGGAGCATCTTTGTGTATAGCAAAAAAAATTGTTTTCTTATTATTCTTTTCATTTTTATTCTTTGTTTCTTCTAAAACATCCCTTTCTATAAATGTCCTTCCCCAATCTATCATTTCTTTGTGCCCTGAATAAAATGATGACAATTTAGTGTGTTCTTGCCAAATTTGAACACGATAAAAATCTTTTATTGTTGAACTAACGTTATTTTTTTTAAAACTTTTAAATCCTTCACTAGCTTGTTCTATACTCTTAAGTAAAAGCCTTGGATTTCCATCACAACACATGATTAACGCATCAAAACATTGCCCCTGACTTTCTAGTTTTTCTATAAACTTAACATCATCTATTTGACACTTAACCATCTCTCTCATACTATTAATGTAATTCTTATCATTAATGTTTCTTTCAACTACCACACTATTAACATCATGAAATAACTGAAGTGTAGAATAATAGCTTATTCCTGGGTAAACAGCCGCCTTACAACAAATATACGGACTTCTCAAATCTCTAAACATGCTAAAAAATTCTCTTTGTTGCCTAGGTATAAAATTATGACAAGCCTCATCAAAAAAGAATATGACTTTTTCAACCGAAAACTTAACACAAAAATTTTTTATAATTTCTTTTATAAAATCGATGTCATCTACTACTCTAAAGTTTAATTCATCTATCCCTAATATTTCCACAATTTCCGTTTTCGAAATTTTTTTCTGATCTCTCCATGATCTTTCCAAAACTGTTATAAACTTATCAAGATTGCTTTCGCTTGATTTTTCGCGGTTAAATAACATTTTAAATGGATCACTATTTGCCGTAATAATACCCTTTTCAAGGATTGCATTTCTAAATTCATTCAATAGTTTCGCATACATCCAATACTGAAAATTTTTATTGTCAAAAGGATTATTAACAAGCATACTTTTGCTAAAACTCAAATATACCGGCAATACTTTTTTAGCAGAATATTCGCTATTCAACTCACTCTCAGCCACTTTAATCAGCATAGTCTTTCCAATTCCTCTACTCCCTATAAGCAATAATTGAGAACTAGACTTTAAATTATTTATAATATTTCTGTCTGATTTTGTTTCAACATATATTTTTTTTATTTCACTTAACTTAATATCTTCTGTTCTTATAATGAAATTTGTACTCATTTAAATTACCTCATATTCCGTTAATAAAGCATCCACTCTGTTAGTAAACTCATCAGGATGGTTTCCAAATCTAATACTTGTTCCAACAATAAGTAATGAAAGTATCTCTTTACACATTTTTAAAATATTGTCGCATATGTCTTTATTATATTTAACTTGAAAATCTTTTAATTGTTTCAAGTATTCATCTTTTCCATGAACATATTCTGAACATTCTCTGTAACAACTATTTATAGCGGAATTAAAAGTTCTGAAATCACCTTTTAAAAATAATTCCCAATACTGATTAATTAATATACCGTCATTTTCTTTATTAAATTCACTCCAAATAATATCTCTTTTATTGTTTTTCCAAAGTAAATACGCATAATTATTATCCTTAAATTTAAAAAGAGAAATCCCCATTTCTAAGATACATCTTAAGCTAATATAACTCTGTCTATAAAAACCTTGCAAACAAAAATATATTGATGCAAACGCATCATGTGTTATCTCCTTTAATAATTCATCAAATCCAAAATCTTCCCCTCGTTTTTGATAACAATTAATTAATAAGTATACTTCCGAAATAATATTTATATTTTCGTCAATAGCACACAAAAAATTTTCATCTATTTGACTTTTTTGTATCAACAAACTTTCTTTAATTTCAATTCCCATAACCCCTCCATTCTTTACCATCAAATTCCATAATATCATCTAAGCTACAATCCAATACCTTGCAGTTCTTCCCAAGGACTTCCACAGTAACATTCTCATTTTTATTAAGCTTATTTATCGTGTATGTACTGACACCTGCAAGTTCTGCCAATTCTTTCTTCTTCTTCATATAAATAAATTCTCCTCCAATAAACAATTCACCTAAATTCTACAACTCCCTTTTGAACCTACTCTTGGGACTTTTTAGTATGATAAATTGTAAAATATAGTGCAACAAAAAAACTCATAGTGTTTCAAAAAAAACTCATAGCGTTTCATTGGTGTAAACTGTAAGTAACCACACAAACAGAACCCGAGGAAAAACTATGAGCTACTCCCATCTTACCATAACTGACCGAATAAAGATAGAATCCTACTTGGAATTAGGTTTGAAACCTTGCCAAATTGCAAGTAAACTTGGCGTCCATAAGTCTACCATTTCAAGAGAGTTAAGACGATGCCAAAATGCTTATTCTGCAGCCTTAGCACAGGAACAGTACAACCATAGGGCTAAGCAAAAAGGTCGGAAGCCTTGTTTGACACCAAAGTTGAAAAAGGAAATTGAGGACGGTTTAAAATCCTCCTGGTCGCCTGAACAGATTTGGGGTCGCTATCAGCTTGAACAAAAGCCAATGGTCGCTTTTAAAACCATATATAACTGGCTCTATGCTGGTTTGATTGATCTGGATTTAAGCATTCTTCGCCGAAAGGGCAAAACTCGACAACCCAAAGAAACACGTGGGACATTTAGGATTGGTACGTCGATTGCCAAACGTCCTAAAGAGGTTCGGCAATCGTAAAACTTTCGGTCACTGGGAGCTCGATACTGTGGTGTCTTCCAGAGGCAAAAGCAAGGGGTGTTTAGCGACTTTTCTAGAACGAAAAACACGCTTTTACTTAGCTTTCAAGATACCAGATAGAACAGCCAAATCCATGTTTTCAGCCATCGAACAACTTTGTAGGCTATTTCCAAAAGAGGCTCTTAAAAGCTTCACCTCAGATAGGGGAAAAGAGTTTGCCTGCTATCCTCTGGTAGAGAATTTAGGAATTTCCTTTTTCTTTGCGGACGCCTATTCATCCTGGCAGAGAGGAAGCAATGAAAACGCAAATGGCTTACTAAGAGAATATTTCCCAAAGAAAACAGATTTAGCTGCTATCTCTGATGAGGCTTTGAACAAAGCCTTATATGATATCAATCACAGACCACGAAAATGTTTAGCTTACAGAACAGCTTGTGAAGCTCTAGTGGATGAGTTTGAGTAAATGTTGCACTTATTCTTGCAATTTATCGTATCAAAATAGTATCACTAAGACAGTTTTTACGCTTTTAAATCGCTAAAACCCTGCGTTTTCAACGGTTCTATAGCAGAAACATATTCGTTACCGTTACTCCCACTCAACGGTTGCAGGTGGTTTACTTGTGATATCGTAGACGATACGGTTAACGTGATCCACTTCATTTACAATACGTACAGAAATCTTTTGAAGGACATCCCAAGGAATTTTGGCAAAGTCAGCTGTCATACCATCGATAGAAGTGATTGCACGAATGGCGATTGTGTAATCATAAGTACGACCATCACCCATAACACCTACTGAACGAACGCCTGTGTTGACAGTGAAATATTGCCAGATATCGCGGTCAAGACCAGCTTTGGCAATTTCTTCACGAAGGATTGCGTCTGATTCACGGACTGTTTCAAGTTTTTCTTCAGTGATTTCACCCATGACACGGATCGCAAGTCCTGGTCCTGGGAATGGTTGGCGCCATACGATGTGGTCTGGCATACCAAGCTCTGTACCGAGGGCACGAACTTCGTCTTTATAAAGAGTGTTCAATGGTTCAATCAGTTCAAACTGCATGTCTTCTGGAAGACCACCCACGTTGTGGTGTGATTTGATGGTTTGAGCAGTATCTGTACCAGACTCAATCACGTCAGTATAAAGAGTTCCTTGAGCAAGGAATTTTACATCTTTTAGCTTACTTGCTTCGTCATCAAAGACATAAACAAACTCATTACCGATGATCTTCCGTTTTTGTTCAGGGTCAGAAATGCCAGCAAGTTTGTCAAGGAAGCGTTTTGCAGCGTCTGCTTTGACGATATTCAAACCAAACTTACCACCAAGCATCTCCATAACTTGGTCTGCTTCCCCTTTACGAAGAAGACCGTGGTCTACAAAGATACAGATTAATTGATCGCCGATTGCTTTCTGGAGAAGAACGCCAACGACAGAAGAGTCAACACCACCAGATAGACCGAGAAGGACACGTTTGTCTCCAACAGTTTCACGGATTTTTTGAATCTGCATCTCGATAAAGTTATCCATTGACCAGTCGCCTTTAGCCTTACAGATATTAAGGGCAAAGTTGCGAAGGATATCATTTCCATAGACAGAATGGCGAACCTCTGGGTGGAATTGAATACCATAGATGTGCTTTTCTGGGTTTTCAATAGCTGCATAAGGACAGTCAGCAGAAGTTCCAGTACGAACAAAATCAGCAGGAATTTCTGTTACAGCATCGCCATGGCTCATCAAAACAATCTGTTCTTCTGGTGTACCTTCAAAGAGGGCAGAAGGAGTGTGAGTAAGTGGGGATTGACCATACTCGCGGTTTCCAGCATCACCTGCTGGGACAACCTTACCTCCAAGTTTGTGGTTAAGAAGTTGCATACCATAGCAGATTCCCAAAATTGGAATACCAAGTTCAAAAATTTCTGGGTCAATATCAAATGATCCCTCTTCATAAACAGAATTTGGTCCACCTGAGAGAATGATTCCTACAGGGTTAATCGCACGAACCTCTGTAGCTGAAATCTTATGGCTTTTTAGCTCTGAAAAAACACCAATTTCACGGATACGGCGTGAAATTAGCTGGTTGTATTGGCTACCATAGTCCAGTACGATGATTTTTTCGACATCTTGCAAATCAGTTGAAATCTTGCTCATCTTTTTCCTTTCTCAAAAGAAATATCTTTTTCAATATTTTATCACAAATGAGGGCGAATTACCAACTAAACAAGGCAAAGATTGACTTTTTCTAATTAAATACGGTACAATAGAGAAAACAAAGAAAAGAAGTGAAAAGCATGTTACCAGCTTATATGAAAATCCACGATCAGATAAAAAAAGATATCGACGAGCATCGTTGGATGATAGGAGAAAGACTGCCAAGTGAACGGGATCTGGCAGATCAGTTTCAAGTCAGTCGGATGACCTTGCGACAAGCCATTTCTCTCTTGGTTGAGGAGGGGGTTTTGGAGCGTCGTGTTGGAAGCGGAACCTTTGTTTCTAGCACTCGAGTTCAAGAAAAAATGCGGGGCACCACTAGTTTTACGGAGATTGTCAAATCCCAAGGGAAAGTTCCTTCTAGTCAGCTGATTTCCTATAGGAGAACCATTCCCAATGAGCAGGAAGTGGCAAAGCTAGGTATTTCACCAACTGAGAATATCATCCGTATGGAGCGGGTTCGGTATGCCGATCAAGTTCCACTAGTCTATGAAGTCGCATCCATTCCTGAGAAATTTATCAAGGATTTCAAAAAAGAAGAAATCACCAGTCATTTCTTCCAAACCTTGCAGCAACATGGTTACCGAATTGGAAAATCCCAACAGACCATTTATGCGAGATTGGCTAAGGAAAAGATTGCCCATTACTTAGAAGTCGAGAAAGGGCATGCCATTTTAGCCTTGACTCAGGTTTCCTATCTCGATGATGGGACGGCTTTTGAATATGTTAAGAGTCAGTATGTGGGTGAACGCTTTGAATTTTATCTTGAAAACAACTAGTCTTAGAAGACTAGTTTTTCGTTTTTAAGAAGATTAGAATTGTCAAAACAATCTGCCTAGGCTTGATTTTATTCATTATTTACTATAAAATGAGAAGGAAAAACGTCAAACTTTTATATTGCAAATAGGAGAAAAAATGACAAAAACATTAAAACGTCCTGAGGTTTTATCACCTGCAGGGACTTTAGAGAAGCTGAAAGTAGCTGTTCAATATGGTGCGGACGCAGTCTTCATCGGTGGACAGGCCTATGGTCTTCGTAGCCGTGCTGGAAACTTTACCTTTGAGCAGATGGAAGAAGGTGTTCAGTTCGCTGCTAAGTACGGTGCCAAGGTCTATGTGGCTGCTAACATGGTTATGCACGAAGGAAACGAAGCTGGTGCTGGAGAATGGTTCCGTAAGTTGCGTGACATCGGAATTGCGGCAGTTATCGTGTCAGATCCGGCCTTGATCATGATTGCGGCAACAGAAGCACCAGGACTTGAAATCCATCTTTCAACTCAAGCCAGTGCAACCAACTATGAAACTCTAGAGTTCTGGAAAGAACTTGGTCTAACTCGCGTTGTTTTGGCTCGTGAAGTTTCAATGGAAGAATTGGCAGAGATTCGCAAACGTACAGATGTTGAGATTGAGGCTTTTGTCCATGGAGCCATGTGTATTTCTTACTCAGGTCGCTGTACGCTTTCAAACCACATGAGTATGCGTGATGCTAACCGCGGGGGCTGTTCTCAGTCTTGCCGTTGGAAATATGATCTCTATGACATGCCTTTTGGTCAAGAACGTAAGAGTCTTAAGGGTGAAATCCCAGAAGAATTTTCGATGTCAGCCGTTGACATGTCTATGATTGATCATATCCCAGATATGATTGAAAATGGTGTAGATAGTCTCAAGATTGAAGGTCGAATGAAGTCTATTCATTATGTTTCAACAGTCACCAACTGCTACAAGGCGGCTGTGGATGCTTATCTCGAAAGTCCTGAGAAATTTGAAGCTATCAAACAAGACTTGGTGGATGAGATGTGGAAGGTTGCCCAGCGTGAATTGGCAACAGGTTTCTACTACGGTACGCCGTCTGAAAATGAACAGTTATTTGGCGCACGTCGTAAAATCCCTGAATACAAGTTTGTCGCTGAAGTGGTTGCGTACGATGATGCGACTCAAACGGCAACCATTCGTCAACGGAATGTCATCAACGAAGGCGATCAAGTCGAGTTTTATGGACCAGGTTTCCGTCATTTTGAGACTTATATCGAAGACCTTCATGATGCCAAGGGTAATAAAATTGACCGTGCTCCAAATCCAATGGAACTCTTGACAATTAAAGTCCCACAACCTGTTCAAGCTGGGGACATGGTTCGCGCTCTCAAGGAAGGTCTTATCAATCTCTATAAAGAAGATGGAACCAGCGTCACAGTTCGTGCCTAGAGAAGGAAAAGTGAATGAATCAAGCACAAGGTTTGTTAGTTGATGATGAAGGCAGATGTGTTCATTATCATGGCGAAAAGGACATCGTTTCTCTTCAGTGCTATGAGTGTAAAAAATATTATGCTTGCTATCAGTGCCACAATGCTATAGAAACGCATGTTTTTTCGCCCTATCCTTTGGCGCTTTCTGAGGATCGACCGATTTTATGTGGGGCTTGTATGAGGACAATAACATTTCAAGAATATCAAAAGCAGATAGCCTGCCCTTATTGCAAATCTCCATTTAATCCAGGGTGTAAACAACACTATTCCCACTATTTCAAATAAAATGAATCTATCCAAGTTCTAAACTTGGATTTTTCAATTTATTTCGGAAAATATAGAGAAAGTGGAAACACATTTCATCATAAAATGAGAAACTTATCTATACAGTGGTATAAAAATAGCAAAAATAAAAATAAATCATCTGAAACGCTTCCAACGTAAGTAAAAAGTTGACAAAAACAAATTTTAGGACTAAACTAAGTAAGTAAATTTTAAATAAAAGGAGAATTCATCATGAATTTAACATTTTTCGGTCTATGTCTTGCCTGTATGGGTGTATCCCTTGCAGAAGGATTTTTGATGAACGGTTTGTTCAAGTCTGCAGCACGCCAACCAGATATCATCCCACAATTGCGTAGTTTGATGATCATGGGGATTGCCTTTATCGAAGGAACATTCTTTGTAACCTTGGCGATGTCATTTGTCATTAAATAGACAACTCTATTTAGAAATGGAGGTGTCAAACCATGGAAGAAAGTTTGAATCCAACCGTTAATATTGGACCAATATCCTTTGATTTGACCCTGCTTGCCATGTCTCTTGTAACTGTTTTGATGGTTTTTGCCTTTGTCTACTGGGCAAGTCGTAAAATGACCATCCGTCCAAAGGGCAAACAAAATGCTCTTGAGATGATTTACGACTTTGTGATTGGTTTTACCAAACCAAACATTGGAGAATCATACATCAAGGATTATTCCTTATTTCTGTTTTCTCTATTTCTGTTTATCTTGGTTGCCAATAATATCGGCTTAATGGCAAAAGTACAAACAACAAACGGTTATAACTTGTGGACTTCTCCAACAGCCAACCTTGGATACGATTTATCCCTATCATTCTTGATCACTTTGATCGCCCATGTAGAAGGAGTTCGTCGTAGAGGCGTTAAAGAATATTTGAGAGCATTTGTTACACCTGGCTTTATGACTCCGATGAACATTTTAGAAGAGTTCACCAATTTTGCTTCCTTGGCGATTCGGATCTACGGAAATATTTTTGCCGGTGAGGTCTTAGCTGGATTGCTATTAGCCTTGTCACAAAATGCTTTGTATTGGTATCCTTTTGCCTTTATCGCAAACATGTTATGGACAGCCTTTTCAATTTTCATTTCATGTATTCAGGCTTATGTATTTACCATGTTGTCATCTATGTACATTGGTAAAAAAATAAATGAAGGGGAAGAGTAAGTAGAGGAGGATTAGAAGATGGATTTAACTATTAGTACCATTATCGGTGACTTTATTCTTATCGCTGGTTCCTTCCTTTTATTAATCTTTTTAGTGAAAAAATATGCTTGGGGAAATATTTCCAGCATCTTGGATGAACGTGCTGAAAAGATTTCTTCAGATATTGATGGTGCCGAGGAAGCCCGTAAAAAGGCTGAGGAACTAGCTAACCAACGTGAAGCTGAGTTAGCAGGTAGCCGTACCGAAGCTAAAACGATTATCGAGAATGCAAAGGGAACTGCTGAGAAAAGTAAAGCCGATATTTTAGCCGAAGCTAAACTTGAAGCAGGGCGCTTAAAAGAAAAAGCCAACCAAGAAATTGCGCAAAATAAAGCTGAAGCTTTACAAAGTGTTAAGGGCGAGGTGGCAGATTTGACAGTTAGTCTAGCTGGGAAAATCATCTCACAAAACCTTGACAGTCATGCCCATAAGGAACTCATTGATCAGTATATCGATCAGCTAGGAGAAGCCTAATGGACAAGAAAACAGCAAAGGTCATTGAAAAGTACAGCATGCCTTTTGTCCAATTAGTGATTGAAAAAGGAGAAGAGGACCGGATTTTTTCAGACTTGGATCAAATCAAGCAAGTCGCAGAAGAAACGGGTTTACCTTCTTTTTTAGCTCAGGTGGCAGTCGATGAGTCAGATAAGGAAAAAACAGTTCGTTTCTTTCAAGACTCTGTGTCACCTTTAATGCAAAACTTTATTCAAGTTCTGGTTTACAATCACAGAGCAAATCTTTTTTATGAAGTAATTGCAGATTGTTTGAATCGCCTTGAAAAAGAGACCAATCGTTTTGTAGTCACGATTTCTTCAGCTCATCCTTTAACAGATGAACAGAAGGAACGTCTGCTCCCATTGATAGAGAAAAAAATGTCTCTGAAAGTGCGGAGCGTCAAAGAACAAATTGATGAAGGACTCATTGGTGGTTTTGTCATTTTTGCTAATCACAAGACAATTGATGTGAGTATTAAACAGCAACTTCGTGTTGTTAAAGAAAATTTGAAATAGAAAGTGGTGTTCTTTTGGCAATTAACGCACAAGAAATCAGCGCTTTAATTAAGCAACAAATTGAAAATTTCAAACCCAATTTTGATGTGTCTGAAACGGGTGTTGTAACCTATATCGGGGATGGAATTGCGCGTGCTCACGGTCTTGAAAATGCCATGAGTGGAGAGCTGTTGATTTTTGAAAACGGCTCTTATGGGATGGCGCAAAACTTGGAGTCTACAGACGTTGGGATTATCATCCTTGGAGACTTTACAGATATTCGTGAAGGTGATACCATTCGCCGTACAGGTAAAATTATGGAAGTACCTGTGGGGGATAGCCTGATTGGACGTGTTGTCGACCCACTTGGTCGTCCAGTTGATGGTCTTGGTGACATCCATACTGACAAAACTCGTCCAGTAGAAGCGCCAGCTCCTGGTGTTATGCAACGTAAGTCTGTATCAGAACCATTGCAAACTGGTTTGAAAGCTATTGACGCCCTTGTACCGATTGGTCGTGGTCAACGTGAGTTGATTATCGGTGACCGTCAGACAGGGAAAACAACCATTGCGATTGATACAATCTTGAACCAAAAAGGGCAAGATATGATCTGTATCTATGTAGCGATTGGACAAAAAGAATCAACAGTCCGTACACAAGTAGAAACACTTCGTCAGTATGGTGCCTTGGATTACACAATCGTTGTGACTGCCTCTGCTTCACAACCATCTCCATTGCTCTTCCTAGCTCCTTATGCTGGGGTTGCTATGGCAGAAGAGTTTATGTACCAAGGCAAGCATGTTTTGATCGTATATGATGATCTTTCAAAACAAGCGGTCGCGTATCGTGAGCTTTCCCTCTTGCTTCGTCGTCCACCAGGTCGTGAAGCCTTCCCAGGGGATGTTTTCTATCTTCACAGCCGTTTGCTTGAGCGCTCAGCTAAAGTTTCTGATGAACTTGGTGGTGGATCTATTACAGCCCTACCATTTATCGAGACACAAGCGGGAGATATCTCTGCCTATATCGCAACCAACGTGATTTCTATCACTGACGGACAAATCTTCCTTGGTGATGGTCTCTTCAATGCGGGTATTCGTCCAGCCATCGATGCGGGTTCATCTGTATCCCGTGTAGGTGGTTCTGCACAAATCAAAGCCATGAAGAAAGTAGCTGGTACACTTCGTATCGACCTTGCTTCATACCGTGAGTTGGAAGCCTTCACTAAGTTTGGTTCTGACTTGGATGCAGCAACACAGGCTAAGTTAAACCGTGGACGTCGTACTGTGGAAGTATTGAAACAACCTGTTCATAAACCACTACCTGTTGAGAAACAAGTAACCATTCTCTATGCTTTGACACATGGTTTCTTGGATACGATTCCAGTAGATGACATTGTTCGTTTTGAGGAAGAGTTCCATACTTTCTTTGATGCTCATTATCCAGAGATTTTGGGAACCATTCGTGAAACAAAAGACTTGCCAGATGAAGCAGTCTTGGATGCTGCGATTACAGAGTTTCTCAATCAATCCAGCTTCCAATAAGAATAGAGGTGTCAGATGGCAGTATCTCTAAATGATATTAAAACAAAAATCGCCTCAACCAAAAATACGAGTCAAATCACTAATGCCATGCAAATGGTATCGGCTGCCAAGTTAGGTCGCTCTGAAGAAGCAGCGCGCAACTTTCAAGTTTACGCTCAGAAGGTCCGTAAGCTTTTGACGGATATTCTGCATGGTAACGGATCTGGTGGTTCAACCAATCCGATGCTCATCAGTCGCCCAGTTAAGAAAACAGGCTATATCGTTATCACTTCAGACCGTGGCTTGGTTGGAGGTTATAATGCTTCCATCCTTAAAGCCGTTATGGAGTTGAAAGAAGAATACCATCCAGATGGTAAAGATTTTGAGATAATCTGTATCGGTGGTATGGGAGCTGATTTCTTTAAGGCTCGAGGTATTCAGCCAATCTATGAACTACGTGGCTTGGCAGATCAGCCTAGTTTTGATGAAGTTCGTAAAATTATTTCAAAAACGATTGAGATGTACCAAAACGAACTTTTTGATGAATTATACGTCTGCTACAACCATCATGTCAATACTCTCACAAGTCAAATGCGTGTGGAACAAATGCTTCCGATTGTTGACTTGGATCCAAATGAAGCGGATGAAGAGTATAGCTTGACATTTGAGTTGGAAACGAGCCGTGATGAGATTCTAGAGCAATTGTTGCCACAGTATGCTGAAAGTATGATTTACGGGGCTATTATCGATGCCAAGACAGCTGAAAATGCTGCAGGTATGACAGCCATGCAAACGGCGACCGATAATGCCAAAAAGGTCATCAATGATTTGACAATCCAGTATAACCGTGCTAGACAGGCGGCGATTACACAAGAAATTACAGAAATCGTAGCGGGGGCTAGTGCCTTAGAATAAGGCTTTGCCTCCCTCGTATTAAAATGAACTTATACTCAATGAAAATCAAAGAGCAAACTAGGAAGCTAGCCGCAGGCTGTACTTGAGTACGGCAAGGCGACGCTGACGTGGTTTGAATTTGATTTTCGAAGAGTATTAGGACCTAGTTGAACTAGGAACCGACAGTATCTTATATAGAATAGGAGAAGGAGATGAGTTCAGGTAAAATTGCTCAGGTTATCGGACCCGTTGTAGACGTTTTGTTTGCAGCAGGGGAAACACTTCCTGAGATTAATAATGCACTTGTCGTCTACAAAAATGACGAAAGAAAAACAAAAATCGTCCTTGAAGTAGCCTTGGAGTTGGGTGATGGTATGGTCCGTACGATCGCCATGGAATCAACAGATGGTTTGACTCGTGGAATGGAAGTTTTGGACACAGGCCGTCCAATCTCCGTACCAGTAGGTAAAGAAACTTTGGGACGTGTCTTCAACGTTTTGGGAGATACCATTGACTTGGATGCTCCTTTCGCTGAAGACGCTGAGCGTCAGCCAATTCATAAGAAAGCTCCAACTTTTGATGAATTGTCTACCTCATCTGAAATTTTGGAAACAGGGATTAAGGTTATCGACCTTCTTGCCCCTTACCTTAAAGGTGGGAAAGTTGGACTCTTCGGTGGTGCCGGAGTTGGTAAAACTGTCTTGATCCAAGAATTGATTCACAACATTGCCCAAGAACATGGTGGTATTTCAGTATTTACCGGTGTTGGAGAACGCACTCGTGAAGGGAATGACCTTTACTGGGAAATGAAAGAATCAGGCGTTATCGAGAAAACAGCCATGGTATTTGGTCAAATGAATGAGCCACCAGGAGCCCGTATGCGTGTTGCCCTTACTGGTTTGACAATCGCCGAATACTTCCGTGATGTAGAAGGCCAAGATGTGCTTCTCTTTATCGACAATATCTTCCGTTTCACTCAAGCTGGTTCAGAAGTATCTGCCCTTTTGGGTCGGATGCCTTCAGCCGTTGGTTACCAACCAACACTTGCTACAGAAATGGGTCAATTGCAAGAACGTATCACATCAACCAAGAAGGGTTCTGTAACCTCTATCCAGGCTATCTATGTGCCAGCGGATGACTATACTGACCCTGCGCCAGCAACAGCTTTCGCTCACTTGGATTCAACTACAAACTTGGAACGTAAGTTGGTACAGTTGGGTATTTACCCAGCCGTTGACCCTCTAGCTTCAAGCTCTCGTGCCTTGGCACCTGAGATTGTTGGTGAGGAGCACTATGCAGTTGCTGCTGAGGTTAAACGTGTCCTTCAACGTTACCATGAATTGCAAGATATCATTGCTATCCTTGGTATGGATGAACTCTCTGATGAAGAAAAGACCTTGGTTGCTCGTGCCCGTCGTATCCAGTTCTTCTTGTCTCAAAACTTTAACGTTGCAGAACAATTTACTGGTCAACCTGGTTCTTATGTGCCAGTAGCGGAAACAGTTCGTGGCTTTAAGGAAATCCTTGAAGGAAAACATGACCAGCTACCAGAAGATGCCTTCCGTGGTGTCGGTTCAATCGAAGACGTCATTGCTAAGGCAGAGAAAATGGGATTTTAAGAGGTGATCTATGGCTCATTTAACTGTCCAGATCGTGACACCAGATGGCCTCGTCTATGATCACCATGCCAGCTTTGTATCGGTACGAACTCTGGATGGTGAGATGGGGATCTTGCCACGACATGAAAATATGATTGCGGTTCTTGCGGTTGATGAAGTGAAGGTAAAACGTATCGATGATGATACTCATGTGAACTGGATTGCAGTGAACGGAGGAATTATCGAGATTGCTAATGATATCATTACCATTGTAGCAGACTCAGCAGAGCGTGCTCGTGATATCGATATCAGTCGTGCAGAACGCGCGAAACTTCGAGCTGAACGAGAAATCGAAGAAGCCCATGACAAGCATTTGATTGACCAAGAACGTCGTGCAAAAATCGCATTGCAACGTGCTATCAACCGTATCAATGTCGGAAATAGACTATAAAAAAATGAACTTGAAACTCAAGTTCATTTTTTTTAATGTGGAAAGTTGATGCAGACTCCTTCAGGGACATGGAAGTCGTTAGAAAGCTCAGCAAGACGACCACTTTTAGGATTGCGCTTAAAGACGGTTGCGTTATCAGAATCTTGATGAACAGCGATGAGAAACTCTTGATCAGGAGTTAGGTCGAAATCACGTGGATTTTTACCATGGCTTGGTACAATCTCTAATAATTCCAAGCTACCATCAGCGAGGATTGTATAGACTGCAATGGAATCATGACCTCGGTTGGATGCATAGAGGTATTTGCCATCTTTCGAAAGACGAATGGCAGCAGTAGCATTAAAGCCTTCGTATCCATCTGGTATGGTTGAAATAACTTGCATGCGTTCAAATTCACCAACTCCATCATAAATCAAGACATCTATCGTGCTATTAAGTTCGCAGATGAGATAGGCAATCTTATAGTGATGGTGGAAAACGATGTGGCGAGCACCTGCTCCAGCTTGGCTGTGATAAGTGTAGAGTTTACTTAGTTTTCCTTCTGAACTAACATCGTAGGTCGTTACTTCATCCGTACCTAGATCACAGGTGACGAGGTACTGGTCAGGTGTTAGATCCGTAAAGTGTACATGTGGGGAAGTTTGGTTTTCATGAGGACCTTGTCCACTATGCTGATCTAGATCTGTTTGGATGAGGCTACCATCCGTTTGACGTTTATAAACGAGAACTTGACCTTTATGATAGTTGGCCCCATAAACGAGACCACGCTTTTCATCCACTGCCACATAACAATGGGGAGCGCCTTCTTCAACCACATGATTTAGCAAAGCGCCATCTGTCTTGTAAGCAGCGATTCCACCTAAGCCATCCTGGCTCCCTACAGTGTATAAGTGTTGCTGTTGGTCAAAGGCAAGGTAGGTCGGACTTGGTTCAGCAGCAAAGAGTTCAAGATTTGCAAGCTGGCCTGTTTCTGTATCAAAATCTGCCTTGTAAATCCCTTTAGATAAGCGACGAGTGTAAGTTCCAAAATAAACAGTTTCTTTCATGTCCATACCTCTTAATAATGATAAGTTCATTATACCACAAAATGGCAGTCATGAAGCATCAGATTCATCCATGTAAGCACTTTAAAAAAGAGTTATTTTAGTCTAAAAATGGTATAATGAGAGAATGACAGAAAGGATGTATTTATGGAACATAAAGAGAAACATTTTAGCCTATCTTGGTTTTTTAAGTGGTTTTTAGATAATAAAGCCATCACTGTATTTTTAGTAACTTTGTTACTGGGGCTAAACATTTTTATTCTAAGTAAGATTAGTTTTATTTTTTTACCAGTTTTGGATTTTCTAGGAGTTGTCATGTTGCCAGTTATTTTATCTGGTTTACTTTATTACCTCCTCAATCCGATTGTTGACTGGATGGAGAAGCACAAGATCAATCGTGTCCTTGCCATTAGTATTGTTTTTGTTGTTATTGGACTCTTTATCATTTGGGGGCTGGCAGTCGCAATTCCTAATCTGCAACGTCAAGTCTTAAATTTTGCGAAGAATGTGCCGACATACCTGGAAGATGCTGATAAGGTGATCAATGACCTTGTAACCAAACGCTTGCCAGATGATTTTAGACCACAGTTGGAGCAGGTTCTTTCCAATGTTTCTAGTGAGGCGACCATGTGGGCCAGCAAAATCTCTTCTCAAGCTGTTAACTGGGTTAGCGCCTTTATCAGTAGCGTTTCCCAGGTCATTGTTGCGGTTATTATCGTACCCTTCATGCTCTTTTATCTTTTGAGAGATGGGAAAGGTCTACGAGACTATTTGACTAAGTTTATCCCAAACAAGTTAAAAGAACCTGTCGGACAAGTTTTGTCAGATGTTAATAAACAGTTGTCAAACTATGTTAGAGGGCAGGTTACAGTTGCTATTATCGTGGCAATTATGTTTATTATCTTCTTTAAGATTATTGGTCTCAGATATGCTGTGACTCTGGGGATCACGGCTGGTATCCTCAATCTAGTACCTTACCTGGGTAGTTTTCTTGCCATGTTGCCTGCTTTGGTTTTGGGCTTGATAGCAGGACCTGTGATGCTTTTGAAAGTGATTATTGTCTTTATTGTTGAACAAACGATTGAAGGTCGCTTCGTTTCTCCGCTTATTTTAGGTAGTCAGCTAAACATCCATCCAATCAATGTCCTATTTGTTCTCCTAACTTCAGGTTCTATGTTTGGTATTTGGGGAGTCTTGCTGGGAATTCCTGTCTATGCTTCTGCCAAGGTCGTTATCTCAGCTATCTTTAACTGGTATAAAAAAGTCAGCGGTTTGTATGAAGAAGAAGGGGAGGAAATCAAGAGTGAACAATAGTCAACACATGCTCCAGGCTTTGGATGAACAGGATTTAATCAAAGCGGATCAGTATTTTCACAAAGCCCTCGAAACAGATTCAAGTGAAGTTCTTTACGAACTAGCAAGCTATCTAGAGGGAATTGGCTTTTATCCTCAAGCAAAAGAAATTTACCAAAAAATCGTTACAGAATTTCCAGAAGTGAATCTGAATTTAGCAAGTATTGCTAGTGAGGATGGCAATGTTGAGGAAGCCTTTGCTTACCTTGAGGAAATCACACCCGAAAGTGACTGGTACGTGTCGGCTTTGGCCTTGAAGGCTGACCTCTATCAGTTGGAAGGATTGACAGATGTAGCGCGTGAAAAGTTACTGGAAGCCCTAAACTACTCAGACGATCCCTTATTAGTTTTTGGTTTGGCTGAGTTGGATAGTGAGTTAGGAAATTATCAGGAAGCTATTCAGGGTTATGCTCAATTAGACAATCGCTCCATCTATGAGCAAACGGGTGTCTCAACCTATCAACGAATTGGCTACGCTTATGCCCAGTTAGGCAAGTTTGAAGCTGCAACTGAATTCTTAGAAAAAGCTTTAGAATTAGAATACGATGACCAAACTGCCTTTGAACTGGCTAGTCTTTACTTTGACCAAGAAGAGTATCAAAAATCTGTTCTTTACTTTAAGCAGATTGATACCATTTCACCTGACTTTGAAGGATATGAATATGGTTATAGTCAAGCTTTGCATAAGGAACATCAGGTGGAAGAGGCCCTTCGTATCGCTAAACAAGGTTTGGAGAAAAATCCATTTGAAACTCGGCTCTTACTGGCTGCTTCTCAGTTTTCGTATGAATTGCATGATCCTAGTAGTGCAGAGCAATTTCTCCTTACTGCCAAAGAAGATGCAGAGGATACAGAAGAAATTTTCCTTCGCCTTGCAACCATTTATATGGAACAAGAGCGGTACGAAGATATCATTGCTCTCCAAAGTCAAGAACCTGAAAACCTCCTGACCAAGTGGATGATTGCCCGTTCTTATCAGGAAATTGAGGATTTAGATAAGGCCTATGAGCTCTATCAGGAACTATCGCTTGATCTCAAGGATAATCCTGAATTTCTGGAGCAGTATACTTATCTCCTACGTGAATTGGGGTATTTTGAAGAAGCCAAAGTGCAAGCTGAAGCTTATTTAAAACTCGTTCCAGATGATGTTCAGATGCAAGAACTATTAGAGACACTTTAAGGATTTCTATTTTTTGTAAAATTTTATTAACAGAAACGAATGACTTTAAATGAATGATTTGAAAGACCTCAGAGGTCTTTTCTTTTTTACTAATATAATATAAATGTTAGAATTTCTTATAGCCAATTTAGATGAAGTTTTGAACGATGAAAGCCTGCTACACCCTATAAAATAAGAGTTTAAAGGTATGATTTGAACATCGAACTACTATGAAATACTTGACAAATTTATATAAGAATATATAATAATAAATAAGGGAATCTATCCCCAAAAATAAAGGAGGCAAATGTTGTGAAAAAGATTAATAAAAAACTTTCTCATGCATTCATGGCGCTATTGTTAGTAGCTTCAGTATTTATCCCAGTACTAAGAACTAGCAATGTGGTTAAAGCTGCTGAACTACCATCTAGTAGCTATACGCTAACGACAGTACCGACAATTAACAATAATAAGTTAGTTGACGGTGCAGAGTATGGTGAAGGGAAATTTTACCTTCAAACCACCTACAAATTCGACAACTCAACAACGTTGAAGAATGGTGACTTTATGGTTTATAAAGTTCCAAATGAATTCAAAATTGAAACAGATTCAACTACTGAAATCTTTGGTAACGATGGAGTCACTAAAGTTGCTGAGTTAACGACAAATAAGTCTGTAAATACAGCGACTGTAACGGTAACTAACGAAGATTATTTTGCTAACTTACCTGAAGAGAAACAAATTTCGGCCTTATTTACTGTTGTATGGGCTGATAATGTTGAACTCAATAAATCATATCCAATCGACATTCCTGGAGCAGGAGTATACAATTTGACTCGTATTGTTCCAGATGAGGATCCAACAGGATTTACTAAATGGGGAGTTCAAGATACGAACGATCCAAATTATATTAATTGGTATATTCGCGTAAACAAATATGCTAATCCTTATGAAGGCGTTTCGATTCAAGATACAATCCCTGAAGGGCAAGTATTAGCTAGTGAGATTACAGGTTACTACTTTACTGAATGGGGTAAGGATGAACATCATCCTCTTTTGAATCCAAGTCACATTGTTGTTCAAGATTCTAATCGCTTCACTATTACTCCAAATGGTAATGGTGATCTAATCAACCAAGGTTTGTATGTAGTTTATAAGACTCGTATCACAGCTCCAGTTGATAATACAACAAAGAAAGCTTTCAATAACGTTAAAATTACGACTTCGACTGAAAACTTTGATGTAGAAGGTTTTGCACCATTAACCACAACTGAAGGTATTAGTTCAGGTTCACGTTCTACAGAAGTTTCATTTGAGGTTTCTAAGCAGTTAAAAGGAAAAGACTTAGCTGCTGAAGAATTTAGCTTCCAACTACTTGATCCAAACGGATCAGTTGTGGAAACTGTTAAGAATGATAAAGATGGCAAAGTGAAATTTAAAGCCGTTAAATTCTCTACAGTGGGTACTTATAAGTATCAGATCAAAGAAGTTAATGATCAAAAACCAGGTTTTGCTTACGATGATAAGACTATTAACGCAGAAGTTACTGTAACAGATGTTTATGGTGAGAAGTTTGCAAGTGTTAAATATGACAATAAAGTTTTTGTAAATTCGTATTCTGCTAAATCTGCAACAACTTCAATTACTGCTAAAAAAGTCCTAAATGGTAAAACTCTTGAGGCAGATAAATATGAATTTGAATTGAAAGAAGGCGACAAACTTGTAGCTACAGCTAAGAATGCTGCAGACGGAACAGTTGCTTTCCCAGCGATTGAATACACTGCTGCAGGAATTCACACATACACGATCACTGAAAAAGCTGGTAATGAAACTGGTGTAACTTATGATAAAAATGCTTATACAGTAACAGTAAAAGTTGTAGACAATGGTCAAGGTCAACTTGTAGCAACAGTTACAGGTAATAATCCAACCATCATAAATACTTATGTTGCTGAGACTCCGGGTTCTTCAGATAACAAACCTAAACAACCAGAAGAAAATAAAGAACTACCAAATACTGGTACATCTGAAATGACTATCTTGCTTACTGTTGTAGGAGTAGTACTTGCATTTGGTTCCATTCTCTTATTCCGTTTCAAAAAAGTTAAATAATCTAGTTGAAAAATTTTGATGCCCTTGCTATGGCATCATCAAAGAGCCACTTGTATGGATAGTAGAAATGATACTATTCTTATAAAGTGGTTCTTTTTTATATCTCTAGAGGTATGAAGTGAATGAGAGTAAATAGAGTTCTATATCATTGAAATCTTTATAGATATTTGATAAAAATATTTTGATTATTGTTCTCTCAGAATTAGAAGTTAAACCTATATTCTCGTCTAGAATCCTTATAATTCTTCGAATTCTGTAAGATGATATTTCGCTCTGATTTCTTAGATAAAGGTGTATAGTTCAATAATTATAGAATTTTTTTACAAAAACCCTTGCTAAATTGTTTATTTATGCTATAATAGGAACAATAATTTTTAGGAGGTGCAGTATGTCTTATATGTTTGAGATATTACCAAGTTTATTGAACGGTGCAAGTATGACTCTTCAAGTCTTTGCTCTGGTCTTGATCTTTTCAATTCCTTTAGGTATTGTCGTTGCCTTTGCTTTACAAGTCCGCTGGAAACCCCTCCATTATCTGATTGACCTTTATATTTGGGTGATGCGAGGGACTCCCTTGCTCTTGCAATTAATCTTTATTTACTATGTTCTCCCTAGCATTGGGATACGTTTAGATCGTTTGCCTGCTGCTGTGATCGCTTTTGTATTGAACTATGCAGCCTACTTTGCTGAAATCTTTCGTGGTGGGATTGAAACCATTCCTAAAGGTCAATATGAGGCTGCTAAGGTTTTGAAGTTTAGTCCTTTTGACACAGTGCGCTATATTATTTTGCCTCAGGTTACAAAGATTGTCTTACCGAGCGTCTTTAATGAAATCATGAGTTTAGTCAAGGATACTTCATTGGTTTATGCCCTTGGGATTTCAGATTTGATTTTGGCAAGTCGGACAGCAGCCAATCGAGATGCTAGTCTTGTTCCTATGTTTTTAGCTGGAGCGATTTATTTGATTATGATTGGTCTTGTAACCATTGTAGCGAAAAAACTTGAGAAGAAGTACAGTTATTACAGATAGGAGGATTGCTATGTTAGAATTACGAAACATCAACAAGGCCTTTGGTGGCAAACAAATCTTAACCAATTTCAGCCTATCAATTCCTGAAAAGCAAATCCTTGCAATCGTAGGTCCATCAGGAGGCGGAAAGACAACCCTATTACGTATGCTAGCTGGACTGGAAACCATCGATTCGGGGGAAATCTACTATAACGGCGAATCGCTAGCTATAGACGAACTAGAAAAGCGCAATCTTCTGGGATTTGTTTTCCAAGATTTTCAACTCTTTCCGCATTTGTCAGTTCTAGATAACTTAACCTTGTCGCCCATAAAAACGATGAGCATGGAGAAGGAAGTTGCTGAGAAGAGGGCGCGTGGTTTGTTAGAACAGCTTGGGTTAGCTGGACATGCAGATGCCTTTCCATTCTCACTTTCAGGTGGGCAAAAACAACGGGTGGCCTTAGCACGCGCCATGATGATAAACCCAGAAATTATTGGATATGATGAGCCTACATCAGCCTTAGACCCAGAATTGCGATTAGAAGTAGAAAAACTTATCCTTCAAAATAAAGAGCGTGGGATGACCCAGATTGTTGTGACCCACGATCTTCAGTTTGCGGAAAACATTGCTGATCAGATCCTTAAGGTTGATCCAAAGTAGGACTAGGAGGTGCCTATGAAGAGAAAGAAAATTGCCCTTGTACTTGCTCTGTTCTTTAGCTTCTTCCTGACGGCTTGTACTCAGAAGGCAAGTGATCCAAATCAGGATAATTGGGCCAAATATCAAAAACAGGGAAGCATTACCATTGGATTTGACAATACCTTTGTTCCCATGGGATTTGAGGAAAAGAATGGCCAGTATGCAGGTTTTGATATTGACCTAGCCCAAGCTGTCTCTGAAAAGCTAGGAATTCAGATTAAATTTCAACCCATCGACTGGGATATGAAAGAAACCGAACTACAAAATGGTACCATTGATGCCATCTGGAATGGCTATACAGCTACAGATGAACGGAAAGAGAAGGTTGCTTTTACCATTCCTTACATGGAAAATCAACAAGTTTTGGTCTCTAAAAAGTCTCAAAATATCCACTCAATTCAGGATATGACTGACAAAGTTTTAGGGGCCCAGGCAGGATCTTCTGGCTATTTGAATTTTGAAGGACAACCCGAACTACTCAAGAATCAAGTGAAAGATCAGAAGGCCAATCAATACCAAAGTTTCAATGAAGCCTTGATTGATTTGAAAAATGATCGGATTGATGCCCTTGTGATTGACCGGGTATATGCCAATTATTATCTCCAGTCTGAAGGAATATTAAATGACTACAATGTCTTTTCAGCTGGATTTGAAAGTGAAGCATTTGCAGTGGGTGTTAGACCTGCTGATAAAACTTTGCTAGCTGCTCTGAATCAGGCTTTTATATCACTATACCAAGAAGGAAAATTCCAGGAAATCAGCCAGAAATGGTTTGGGGAAGATGTAGCCACCAGTCAAGTTAAAAATCAAGAATAAGAAAAGAGATTGAGTTTTTTCTCAGTCTCTTTTTGCATCGAAAAATCCTCTGGAAAGTACCAGAGGATAAGGGTTTATACTCAATGAAAATCAAAGAGCAAACTAGGAAGTTAGCCGCAGGCTGCTCAAAACACTGTTTTGAGGTTGTAGATAAGATTGACAAAGTCAGGAACATATATCTACGGCAAGGCAACGCTGACGTGGTTTGAAGAGATTTTCGAAGAGTATTATTTCATTGTTGGGAAGAGCAATACATCACGGATAGTAGTTGTATCAGTGAGGAGCATGCAGAGACGGTCGATACCGATACCCAAACCACCTGTTGGAGGCATACCGTATTCAAGAGCCTCGATGTAGTCGTAGTCGATACCCGTTGCTTCATCGTCCCCAAGTTCTTTAGCTTTTGCTTGTGCTTCAAAACGGCTAAGCTGGTCGATTGGATCGTTCAACTCGGTAAAGGCATTACCGTATTCCTTGGTCATAATGAAGAGCTCGAAACGGTCTGTAAAGCGTTCGTCTTCAGGATTTTTCTTAGCAAGTGGAGATACAGCTACTGGATGTCCATAGACAAAGGTTGGTTGGATCAAGGTTTCTTCAACAAACTCTTCAAAGAAGGCATTGATAATGTGACCAACTTCAGTGTAGTGTTTCTCAACTGGAACTTTCTTCTCAGCAGCGATAGCTTTAGCTTCCTCGAAAGTCATGTCTTGCCAGAAGTCTACACCAGTAATTTCCTTGATAGCATCTACCATGTGAACACGTTTAAATGGTTCGTTGATTTTGATTTCAGTTCCTTGGTAGTTAACTGGACCATCACCCTTAACTGACTTAGCAGCGTGTTGGATAATACCTTCAGTTAAGTCCATGATGTCTTGGAAGTCAGCATAAGCTTGGTAAACTTCGATAGAAGTAAACTCAGGGTTATGAGTAGCATCCATTCCTTCGTTACGGAAGATACGACCAATCTCGTAGACACGTTCCATACCACCAACGATAAGACGTTTCAAGTGAAGCTCAGTCGCGATGCGAAGCACCATGTCAATGTTTTGGGCATTGTGGTGAGTGATAAATGGACGAGCAGCAGCACCACCAGCTTCGTTGTGAAGGACAGGTGTTTCCACTTCAAGGAAGCCTTTTTGATCTAGATAACGACGGATTTCAGAGATGATTTTTGAACGAGTAACAAAACGTTCGAAGCTTTCACGGTTAGAAATCAAGTCAAGGTAACGTTTACGATAAATTGTTTCAACGTCTGTCAAACCGTGGAATTTCTCTGGAAGCGGACGAAGTGCTTTAGACAAGTGTGTAATGTGTGTGGCCTTGATAGAGAGCTCTCCCATATCAGTACGCATGACTTCTCCTTCGACACCAAGGAAGTCACCAAGGTCAGCTTTTTTGAAGATTTCATAGTTTTCTTCACCAACTTCATCTTTACGAACGTAGATTTGGATTTGACCTTCTCGGTCTTGAAGATGGGCAAAGCCGACTTTCCCTTTTCCACGTTTGGTTACTAAGCGTCCAGCAATAGTAGCAGTTTCATTTAATTCATGTAATTGTTCTTTATCAAGTTCTGCAAATTTGTCTTTTAGTTCTTGAGAGTTAGCAGTACGTTCAAAACGTTTTCCGAAGGGATCGATTCCTTGTTCACGGAGCGCAGCCATTTTTTCACGGCGAACGATCTGCTGGTCATTTAGTTCTTCCATATGTTCTGTAGACATGGGTTCCTCCTAATTTTACTCAAAATTTGATACGATGAGTCATTTTTTGCGATACTCCCATTTTATCATAAATAGCAGAGAAATTCACGGATATTCTTTGAAAACTAAAAAGAACTTGACTATTAAGATCAAGTTCCATTATTTTCTTTGATAGGAAGTGTCATTCCATCTTTCGAGAGTGAAGGTTTCAAAATCCTCAGTGTCCAAAATTGTCAAACTAGCATTGGCCAAGCCTCCATCTTTGCGGAGGTGAGCCTCTTTATAACCTAAAAGTGTACGAAGGCTAGCAGTGAGATTGGCCCCATGCCCGACAATCAAAATTCTTTCAGCCGGACTTCCTTTCAGAGATTTGATAAACTGAATAGTTCGCTGAGTCGTAGAGTAGAGGGATTCGGCTTCAAACATCTTCGTATCAAACTGAGCCAGATTGGAGCGAAAGGCCTTGATTTGTTGTGGGTAGATGGCATTAAGCGTAGCGATTTTTAATCCCTCTAGTTTTCCAAGTTGCCATTCACGTAGGTCAGGAATGCTCTTTAAAGGACAAGGAGACTGGAGTTGACTTTGGATAATTTCAGCAGATTTGACTGCTCTGGGTAAATCACTAGAATAAATCGTATCAAAATGAATTTCCTTAAGATACTGCCCCAGTTGTTTTAGGATGTCAATGGATTCCGGAAGAAGTGGCGAATCGCCACTAGCACCTTGAAAACGTCCTTCAAGATTCCAGAGGGTGCGACCATGACGAACAAAATAGAGTTTCACGACTTATTTTCCTCCAAGATATCAGCAAAATCCGCTTTTACAAAGCTGGCCAAGTCTTGAGGGCGTATGATGATACTATGCCCGACTTCTCCAGCAGAGACAATCATTTGGTCCAAATCCAAGGCTCTTTTATCAATAAAAATGGGATAATTGTGTTTTTGGCGAATGCCGACGGGGTTATTAGCCCCATGAATATAGCCTGTCGTTTTTTCCAGATCTTTTTGAGGAATCATGCTGACTTTTTTATTGCCAGAAACCTTTGCTAGTTTTTTCTCGGCAAGGTGTTCTGTTATGGGAACCATTCCAATAATCGGTCCTGTTTTATCTCCCAAAAGAGCCAAGGTTTTAAAGATTTGGTTTCTGTCGTATTCAGGAGGAAGTTCTCCTTCAAGCGCATTGATTTGAATACCAGTATGGTCAATACCTGACTTGGTCAAGATTTGTTCGACCAAGGTTTTTTTAATCTTGACTTTTTTTGCCATTATTTATACTTATCCTCCAACTGACTCATCCAGATACCAAGCCAGATACCAAGTGCAAAGAAGAAAGCAACGAGAACATAGCTCACAATGGAAAGTCCAGAGTATTGGATACTTTCAGCATTTCCAGCATTTGGAATCAAAATTAAAAGAGTACTTGAAAGAACAATGCCGATGATAAAGTGATAAACACGGGAGTGATAGTTGTTTAAGGCATGGTCCATCAATTTTGAAAAGATAATGAGAGTTGCTCCTGCACCAATTCCGATAGGAAGGAAAGTACCAAATAAATCAAAGGTCTTAAAACCAGTGAGCATTGGAGCGTACAGTCCTAAAATCAAGAGTAGATTTGACGGACTTAAACCAGGCACCAAGACACCAAGCGCTAAAAGAGCACCCGCTAAGATGAAACTAGCGAAACTAGCACTGAGAGAACCAACAACAAAGTTTAGCGCGTAGAGCCCGACACCTGAAAGGATAAAGGTAGTCCAGAACCAGACTAGGTCAATCTTATCGCGATCAGATTCTCGAGTAGATTCTTTAAGGAGGCTAGGAACTGTACCGATGATAGCTCCAGCAAAACTCCATAAAACATAGACTTGGTAATTTTCTAGCAGATACTCAATTGGATAAGAAAACAAACCAATGCCTAGCAACATCCCGATTGCTACTGGGATAAAGTATAGGACATTCTCTTTAAAATCCTTAAAGGGATGAGCCAGAAAAGAAATCATTCGCTCGTAAATTCCCAAAATAGCTGCCAGAACACCACCAGAAATTCCAGGTAGGATAAATCCTAAGGCGATGACGATTCCTTTAATAACTCTTGCAATCCATGAAAACATCATAAAATCCTCAATTTCATAAAATTCTTTCTCTATTCTATCAATTATAACACAGACGAGAAAAAAATGAAAAAACAAGTGAAAAAGAGAGCAATTTTCACTTGTTTTATGGTCTTAAAAATAGTTTTCTAAAGGTTTCTTCTTTTTCCTTCAAGGTAGAAATGAGATTAATATCTAAATGATGTTCAAATCCAGCAATTCTTCCTTTTGAAGTATACTGATGAAGGTCGTAGTCTAAACTGGTATTGGGTGTTGTTTCAAAGTAACCAGAGTCTGTCCCGTAGGAAGGAATCCAAATAGCAGTAAACTTATCTGTATTGATACTGTGTTCTTGCATGAAGTAAACTCCAATATAGATGCCGATGTTTTTAGCACCTAAAGATTCCAGTTTAGCACGAAAGGCTTCAACCCCTTCATTCATATCAGACATTGTTTTTTCTTCCACGTCTAACCAATAGTAACTAGGGTTGTAAGGAGAAGCAGCATTGTAGAAAACTTCAGCGGCTTTTTCCATTTCTTCCTTGCTGGGGCTAGCTAGATAGGCATAGACTCCAACTGGGACATTACGCTTTTGAAATTCTGTAATATGACTTTTATAGGCTTTATCAATACCATTGGCATAAGCGGCATCATTTTTTTCAGTATGTTGAGCCCCATTGTGGACGCGAACAATAACACCTGAAATATTTTGAGACAAGGTATCGTAGTTGATTTCCTCAGGTCTTTGCCAACCAGAGACATCAATAATAGGTTTGTCAAGATTATGCAAGGCCTGATTTTCAACCTGGACAGCATTTGGTTTTGACTTGACGGGATGGTCTTCATAAGTTGGTCTATTGAGGATCAAAATAGCTATAAATATAGTAAATAAAGTAAAAATAATAGCTGGATTAATCTTTTTTCTCATATCTATTTAGTTTAACGTAAATAGATAAAAAAATCAAAGAAAACATCGGAAAAAGTGAATATATGGGCGTCTTTTCCCTATTTCTCTGTTTGTTTACTCCTAAGAAACTAAATTATGGTATAATATAAGGGAATTTCTAGAGAAAAGAGAAGATTATGTCAAATTATGCCATTATTCTAGCAGCGGGTAAAGGTACTCGCATGAAATCAGATCTTCCAAAGGTACTTCATAAAGTAGCTGGAATTTCGATGTTGGAACATGTTTTTCGTAGTGTTGGTGCTATTCAACCTGAAAAAACAGTTACTGTAGTTGGTCACAAGGCAGAGCTAGTTGAGCAAGTATTAGCCGGTCAGACAGACTTTGTTACCCAATCAGAACAACTAGGAACTGGGCATGCTGTCATGATGGCAGAGCCTATTCTCCAAAATCGTACAGGCCACACATTGGTTATCGCTGGAGATACTCCTCTGATTACAGGTGAAAGCTTGAAAAACCTCTTGGATTTCCATATTAATCACAAAAATGTGGCGACGATTTTAACAGCTGAAGCAACAAATCCTTTTGGATACGGTCGGATTGTCCGTAACGATAATGCAGAAGTTCTTCGCATTGTGGAGCAGAAAGATGCCACAGACTTTGAAAAACAAATCAAGGAAATCAATACAGGAACTTATGTATTTGACAATGAACGTCTTTTTGAAGCTCTTAAAAATATCAACACCAACAATGCCCAAGGTGAGTATTATATTACTGACGTGATTGGTATTTTCCGTAATGCGGGTGAGAAGGTTGGGGCCTATACTCTCAAGGATTTTGATGAAAGTCTTGGTGTAAATGACCGTGTAGCTCTTGCGACTGCGGAAGCAGTGATGCGTCGCCGTATCAATCAAAAGCACATGGTTAATGGTGTTAGTTTTGTCAATCCAGAAGCAGCTTACATCGACATTGATGTTGAGATTGCTCCTGAGGTCCAAATCGAAGCCAACGTTACCTTGAAAGGTCAAACGAAGATTGGTGCGGAGACTGTTTTGACAAACGGTACTTATGTAGTGGATAGCACTATCGGAGCTGGAGCCGTGATTACCAACTCCATGATTGAGGAAAGTACAGTTGCAGATGGCGTAACTGTTGGCCCCTATGCCCATATCCGTCCAGGTTCAAGCTTAGCTTCCCAAGTTCACATTGGAAACTTTGTTGAAGTAAAAGGATCTTCAATCGGTGAAAATACCAAGGCGGGTCATTTGACCTATATAGGAAACTGTGAAGTGGGTAGCAACGTTAATTTTGGTGCGGGAACTATTACAGTCAACTACGATGGCAAAAATAAATACAAAACTGTCATTGGCAATAATGTCTTTGTTGGATCAAACTCAACTATTATTGCTCCTGTAGAACTTGGGGATAATTCTCTGGTTGGAGCGGGATCAACCATTACCAAGAATGTTCCTGCTGATGCCATTGCTATCGGCCGTGGACGACAAGTCAACAAAGATGAGTACGCAACACGCTTACCTCATCATCCCAAGAACCAGTAGGAGTTTGTCATGGAATTTGAAGAAAAAACGATTAGTCGGAAGGAAATCTATCAAGGTCCTATTTTCAAACTAGTACAAGACCAGGTGGAACTACCAGAAGGAAAGGGTACTGCCCAACGTGACTTGATTTTTCACAATGGAGCTGTTTGTGTACTAGCTGTGACAGCTGAGGACAAAATCGTTCTCGTTAAGCAATACCGAAAGGCTATCGAGGCGGTTTCTTATGAGATTCCTGCTGGTAAACTTGAACTTGGTGAAAATGCTGATCCAATGGCGGCGGCACTTCGTGAATTGGAAGAAGAAGTTGCCTACACGGCTAAGTTAGAACTATTGTACGATTTTTATTCTGCGATTGGATTTTGTAATGAAAAACTAAAACTCTACCTCGCTAGTGATTTGGTCAAGGTGGAAAATCCTCGCCCACAAGATGATGATGAAACCTTGGAAGTCCTAGAAGTAAGTCTAGAGGAAGCCAAGAACCTGATCCAGTCAGGTCATATCTGTGATGCCAAGACCATTATGGCGATTCAGTACTGGGAACTACAAAAGAAATAGAGGAGAAACCCATGGGAAAACCTTTATTAACAGACGAAATGATTGAACGTGCCAATCGTGGTGAGAAAATCTCAGGACCACCTCTTCAAGATGACGAGGAAACAAAGATCCTACCAACGTCTTCACAACATTTTGGTTATTCACGTTCTAGAGACCACGGTTTTAGTCAAGATACACTTACAATCGAAGTAGAACCAACAATTCATAAGAGTCGCCGCATTGAGAACACTAAGAGAAATGTTTTTAATTCGAAACTCAATCGTATCTTGTTTGCAGTCATCCTACTTTTGATTTTGTTGATTTTAGCGATGAAACTCTTGTAATTGAAAGGACTTGAAATGAAAATTGGAATCATTGCTGCCATGCCAGAAGAACTCGTATATTTGACTCAGAATTTGTACAAACCTCAAGAAGTTCAGGTCTTGGGAAATACCTACTACACAGGCTCTGTTGGCAATACTGAAGTCGTTCTAGTTCAGAGTGGGATTGGAAAGGTCATGTCGACTATGAGTGTAGCTATTCTAGCTGACCATTTTCAGGTAGAAGCTATCATCAATACAGGATCAGCAGGTGCTCTTGCTGAAGGGATTGCTGTTGGAGATGTAGTGATTGCGGATAAGTTGGCTTATCATGATGTGGATGTGACTGCTTTTGGCTATGCTTATGGCCAAATGGCTGGTCAACCTCTTTACTTTGAATCCGATAAGAACTTTATCGCTAGGATTAAAGAGAATTTATCTAAATTAGAACAGAACTGGCACCTAGGATTGATTGCTACAGGGGACAGTTTTATAGCTGGAGATGATAAGATTGCTAGTATCAAATCCCACTTTCCAGATGTGTTAGCAGTTGAAATGGAAGGGGCTGCTATTGCACAAGCAGCTCAGGCTCTTGGCCTACCTTTCCTAGTCATTCGTGCCATGAGTGACAATGCCAATCACGAAGCCTCTATCTCTTTTGATGAATTTATTATCGAAGCTGGACGTCGTTCTGCCCAAGTATTACTAGCCTTTTTAAAGGCCTTAGATTAAGCGGAAATTTGACAGTTTATCTAGCTTATGATAAGATTTAAATAAAGAAAAGCTAGAAAACGTTTCAGAGGATATTATGAGTATTGAAATGACCGTCAGTGAGATTGCAGAGGTCTTAGGACTATCTCGTCAAGCAATCAACAATCGTGTCAAAGAACTTCCTGAAGAGGACACGAAAAAAAATGACAAAGGTGTAACTGTAGTTACTCGAAGTGGCTTGATCAAGCTAGAAGAAATCTACAAAAAAACGATTTTTGAAGATGAACCAGTCAGTGATGATGTCAAACAACGTGAACTGATGGAAATCTTGGTCGATGAGAAAAACGCTGAAATTCTTCGCTTGTACGAGCAGCTCAAGGCCAAAGACCGCCAGTTATCAGAAAAAGATGAACAGATGCGAATCAAAGACCGACAGATTGCTGAAAAGGACAAACAGTTGGACCAACAGCAACAGTTAACTCTTCAAGCCATGAAGGATCAAGAAACCTTGAAACTCGAGTTGGACCAAGCAAAAGAAGAAGTCCAAGCAACCAAAAAAGGCTTTTTTGCTCGCCTTTTTGGAGGAAAATAAAGAAGCTGTTTGGGTTACTCACTAACCTAATGGCTTCTTTTATTATTTATAGTTTAGTTTGGGTAGTAATTGAGGTAAATAATGGAAAAATTAAGAGATTATATCGCCTTTGATTTGGAATTCAACCAACACGAGGGGGTTACCCATTTAATTCAAGTATCAGCAGTCCATTTTCAAGATGGGCAAGAATGTGCTGCTTTTGACTCTTATGTTCATACTACAGCCCCATTGAAGAGTTTTATCAATGGTTTGACTGGAATCACAGCTGAAACCTTGAAAGATGCGCCAAAAGTAGAACAAGTTTTAAAGGACTTTCAGGCATTTGTTGGCGACATACCTATCGTTGGTTACAATGCAGCTAAGAGTGATTTACCTATTCTCTTGGAGCATGGTATTGATTATCGTGACCAGTATAAGGTTGATCTATATGAGGAGGCTTTTGAACGCCGTAGTTCTGATCTACACGGCATAGCCAATCTTAAATTGCAAACTGTAGCGAATTTTTTAGGCTTTCACGGGAAGTCTCATAACAGTTTAGAGGATGCCCGCATGACGGCGCGTGTTTACGAAGCTTTTTTGGAATCGGATGAAGGAAAGCTATTAATAGAAGATCAGAGTAGTTTTTCGATGAATAATCCTTTCGGTGGCTTAGATTTATCCCAATTTTTAGACTAGGAGTGCTTATGAAACCTGAAAAACCTAAAAAGCTAGGTTTTAGGAAGATATACTATAACCTAGATAAGATTTTATTTCTATTTTTCTTGATATTTATGATGGTTGAGTTTGTCTGGCTACCATTAAATTCGTGGATTGCTGGCATTCTTCTGAGACAAACCGGTTATTTGTTTATCTCCTACAATAACTTTTGGGCGATTATACAAGGCTCGCCTTTTATCAGTTTAGCCTTTCTCATCTTAATTGCAATCAATCTCCTGGTTGCCTATTTCCAGATTTGTCTTTTATTCATTGGGGCGCGTCACCTTCTCTATCATGAAAAGAGAACTTTAATTGAGTATAGTAGAAAAGTATTTCACCAGAGCTTTCTATTCGTTAAGCGATTGAGCTTTTGTAAGATGGCCTTTGTCTTTTTTTACATTGCTTTGCTTTTCCCGTTCATCCGTAAGATTTTAAAAATCTACTACCTCAACAAGATTATTATTCCTGATTTTATTGTGAATTATTGGGAAGGTAAGCATTGGCTGGTAGGTCTGATGATCATAGCATCCGCTTGGATCTTTCTCTACATCTCTGTCCGATTTATGTTTGCCCTTCCTAAGATTCTCTTTGAAAGAAAGACGGTAAGAGAAAGTGTGAAATATAGTCTCAAAAAGACAAAGAAAAATGTCCTTTTCTACTCTTGGCATCTCTTACTCATTATCATTAAAACCTATCTTTTCTTCTTTGGTTTATTAATTCCTTTGCTTTTTGCGCAAGCAGTGATGGATAATCTCACTCAAAAAGAATCCTTGATTCTCGGTGTGATTAATTTTGTCTTGATTAAAAATTTCCATTACATGACCCTGACTTACTTCTTAGTGAAGTTTGTTTCCTTCCTGACAGGAGAAGAGTTGGAGATCATGCCAAGGCGAAAGAAAGATCATCTGATGAGATGGGGTGTCATGGGGTGTGCAAGCATCTTCTTTGCCATAGAAGGCTACGTTTATCTGGAATCTCCGGATACCAATACACCTTTAGTGATTTCGCACAGAGGAGTAAGTAATAAAAACGGTGTTCAAAATACTGTGCAGTCTTTAGAAAAAACAGCTCAACTAAAACCTGATCTCATCGAAATGGATGTGCAGGAAACGAAAGACGGTCAGTTCGTGATGATGCACGATGCCAACCTCAAAAATTTAACAGGTATTAATGCTACACCGCAAGATTTGACTCTGGATGAATTAACAAATACAGATATTTACGAGAATGGTTATCAAACAAAGATTTCAAGCTTTGATGCCTATTTAGAGCGTGCAAATGCTTTAAACCAAAAATTGCTGATTGAGATTAAAACCAGTAAAAAAGATAGTCCGCAAATGATGGACCATTTCCTTGAAAAGTATGGGGCGACTATCAAGAAAAATGGACATCAGATGCAATCACTAGACTACCATGTGATTGATAAAGTGTTGACTTATGATTCTGAAATTCCAGTTTACTTTATTCTTCCCTATAACAGTATCTTCCCAAGAACCAAGGCAACGGGTTACACTATGGAGTACTCGACTTTGGATGAATACTTTGTCAATAAACTCTGGACAACTGATCAGAGACTCTATGTTTGGACCGTAAATGGTTCGGAGGCATTTGATAAAGCCGTTCGCCTCGGCGCAGATGGCATGATTACTGATGATCTTGAAATGGTCCAGTCACAAGTCACAATGACTCAAGACGATCCGGAATATACGGAATTACTCTTAAAGAAAGCAATGGAATTCTTTGATTTCTAAGAAAAAAAAAGAGAAACATCTGTTTCTCTTTTTTTGTGGATTAGAAAGGCAATTTTCCAGCGAAAGCTCCTAGTTTCTTCTTAGTCGTTTCATCAATTTGTTCAAGTGCAGCGTTAATTGCTTGCGCAGTCATGTCAGAAAGGGTTTCGAGATCTTCTGGATCTACAACTGCTGGGTTGAAGTCAATGCTGACAACTTTTTTGTCTCCAGTTAGGGTTGCTTGGACAAGGTCCTGAGCTGATTTTCCAACAAATTCCATGGCAGCGAGTTCTGCTTGGCTCTGTTCCATTTGTTTTTGAAGTTTTTGTGCTTGGCGCATCATGTTTTGCATGTTCATCATGGCGGTTTACAGTTTCCTTTTTTCTATTATTTTTCTTTTTATTTTATCAATTTTAGGGGCAAAAGTCTATTATTTGTTTAATTCATGAGATATATGACCTTTTATAATGAGTCTCTCAAACAACTTTTAAGAAATTTACTATGCACACCTAGTATTCTTTGCTAAACAAATAATTTCATTTAAGCTTTCTTTAAGGTTTCTATTATATTCTAAAGAACTCTATATTAACCGAACGTTGAATGGATAATATAGAGGATAACCTAATTTTATTTCTTGATTTATTATGGTCTTTCCGGATTTAGTAACACATTGTTCACTTTTTACCTTAAATGGTGTGTTGATTAGACTAAATGATTCACTGTCTTTTCTTCATGATGGAGGCAGATTGTGATATAATAGATGATAATGAGTTTTTTAGAATAAACTAAAGGAGAATATAAATGATCTATGCAGGAATCCTAGCCGGAGGAACTGGCACACGCATGGGAATCAGTAATTTACCAAAACAATTCTTGGAGTTGGGTGATCGTCCTATTTTGATCCACACAATTGAAAAATTTGTTTTGGAACCAAGTATTGAAAAAATTGTAGTTGGAGTTCATGGAGATTGGGTATCTCATGCTGAGGACTTGGTTGACAAGTATCTTTCTCTTCACAAGGATCGCATCATCATTACAAAGGGTGGTGCTGATCGCAATACCAGTATCGAGAAGATTATAGAAGCTATTGATGCCTACCGTCCAATCACTCCAGAAGATATCGTGATTACGCATGACTCTGTTCGTCCTTTTATCACACTTCGCATGATTCAGGACAATATCAAACTGGCTCAAAATCATGATGCAGTTGACACAGTAGTAGAAGCAGTTGATACCATTGTTGAAAGTACTAATGGTCAGTTTATCACTGATATTCCAAATCGTGCTCACCTCTATCAAGGTCAAACACCTCAGACATTCCGCTGCAAGGATTTCATGGATTTGTATGGTTCCCTATCTGACCAAGAAAAGGAAATCCTGACAGATGCATGTAAGATTTTTGTTATCAAAGGAAAAGACGTTGCCCTAGCTAAAGGGGAATATTCAAATCTTAAAGTCACAACTGTGACAGACCTGAAAATCGCGAAAAGCATGATTGAGAAAGACTAAGGCTATGATTAATCAAATTTATCAACTGACCAAACCAAAGTTTATCAATGTAAAATACCAAGAAGAGGACATTGATCAGGAGAATCATATCCTTATTCGTCCAAATTATATGGCGGTTTGTCATGCAGATCAACGTTATTATCAAGGGAAGCGTGATCCAAAGATATTGGCTAATAAACTTCCTATGGCCATGATTCATGAGTCTTGTGGAACTGTTATTTCAGATCCGACTGGGACTTATGAAGTCGGTCAAAAGGTAGTTATGATTCCCAATCAACCGCCTATGCAGAGTGACAAGGAGTTCTACGAGAACTACATGACCGGAACCTACTTCCTATCAAGTGGTTATGATGGCTTTATGAGAGAATTTGTCTCTCTTCCAAAAGATCGTGTTGTGTCTTATAATGACATTGAGGACACAGTTGCAGCCATTACTGAGTTTGTGAGTGTTGGTATGCATGCCATGGATCGTTTCTTGCATCTTGGTCATAGTAAGCGAGAGCGCATTGCTGTTATCGGAGATGGTAGTTTGGCCTTTGTTGTTGCAAATATTATCAATTATACCTTGCCAGAAGCAGAGATTATCGTCTTTGGTCGCCATTGGGAAAAACTAGAGCTCTTCTCTTTTGCAAAAGAGTGCTATATTACTGATAATATCCCAGAGGATTTGACCTTTGATCATGGGTTTGAGTGTTGCGGTGGCGATGGTACAGGCCCAGCTATCAATGACTTGATTCGCTATATTCGTCCACAGGGAACGATTCTCATGATGGGAGTGAGTGAATACAAGGTTAATATCAATACACGAGATGCATTGGAAAAAGGATTGTTATTAGTAGGCTCATCTCGCTCAGGACGCGTCGATTTTGAGAAGGCCATTCAAATGATGGAAGTTAAAAAGTTTGCAAATCGTCTGAAGAATATCCTTTATGTTGAAGAACCAGTGAGAGAAATCAAGGACATTCACCGTGTCTTTGCTACAGACCTAAATACTGCTTTCAAAACAGTATTTAAGTGGGAAGTGTAGAAGATGGAGGTTAATTGTGGAGAAACTCATCAAAGAAAAAATTTCTTCTTTACTATCTGATGAAGAGGAAGTACTCAGTGTTGAACAACTGGGAGGCATGACCAATCAGAACTATTTGGTTAAAACAACCAACAAACAGTATATTGTGAAATTTTTTGGTAAAGGGACTGAAAAACTCATCAATCGTCAAAATGAAAAGTATAATCTTGAACTTTTAGAGGATTTAGATTTAGATGTCAAAAACTACCTCTTTGATATTGAGTCAGGGATTAAAGTAAATGAATACATCGAATCGGCAGTAACTCTTGATTCAACATCAATCAAGTCCAAGTTTGAAAAGATTGCACCAATATTACAAACCATCCATGCTTCAGGGAAAGAATTAAGAGGAGAATTTGCTCCTTTTGAGGAAATCAGCAAATATGAATCGTTGATTGAGGGACCTATCCCTTATGAAAATTATGAAGCTGTAAGAAAAGATGTATTTTCACTAGAAAAGAGATTGGCTGATTTGGGTGTTGATAGAAAGTCCTGTCATATCGATTTGGTACCAGAAAACTTTATCGAGTCACCACAAGATCGTTTGTATTTGATTGACTGGGAATACTCTTCTATGAATGACCCAATGTGGGATTTGGCAGCTCTTTTCTTAGAGTCTGAATTTACAAAGCAAGAGGAAGATGATTTCCTTTCCTACTATGAAAGTGACAAAACGCCTGTATCACGTGAGAAAATTCGTATCTATAAAATCTTGCAAGATACTATCTGGAGTTTGTGGACAGTGTACAAAGAAGCTCAAGGGGCTGATTTTGGAGATTATGGTATCAACCGTTACCAAAGAGCTGTCGAAGGTTTGACTTATTATGGAGGTTAGGATGAAGAATAAAAATGGTGTTTCCTTTGGTCTGCTCTCTGGAATTTTCTGGGGATTAGGTCTAACGATTAGTGCTTATATCTTTTCAATTTTTACAAATCTTTCACCTTTTGTGGTGGCTGCTGCTCATGATTTCTTGAGTATCTTTATCTTGTTAGCTTTTCTTTTGGTAAAAGAAAGAAAAGTTCGTCTTTCGATTTTCTTAAATATTCGAAATGTGAGTGTAATTATCGGTGCTTTACTAGCAGGACCTATTGGTATGCAGGCCAATCTTTATGCGGTTAAATATATTGGTAGTTCTCTAGCTTCATCTGTATCGGCTATTTACCCAGCAGTTTCAGTTTTACTAGCCTTCTTCATTTTGAAACACAAGGTTTCAAAGAATACAGTATTCGGTGTTTTCTTGATTATTGCAGCGATCATTGCTCAAACCTACAAGGTTGAACAAGTTAACTCGTTTTACATTGGGATTCTTTGTGCCCTTATCTGTGCCATTGCCTGGGGGAGTGAAAGTGTTCTCAGCTCCTATGCTATGGAAAGTGATTTAAGTGAAATTGAAGCCTTGTTAATTCGACAAGTAACCTCATTCTTGTCCTATCTTGTGATTGTGCTCTTTTCTCACCATTCATTTGCAGAAGTGGCAGACGGACAATTATTCGGCCTCTTGATTGTCTTTGCGGCCTTTGATATGATTTCCTACTTAGCTTATTATATCGCTATTAATCGTTTGCAACCTGCGAAAGCGACAGGTTTGAATGTGAGCTATGTAGTCTGGACTGTCTTATTTGCAGTTATTTTCTTGGGTGCACCGCTAGATATGTTGACAATCATCACTTCACTTATTGTTATGGCTGGTGTTTATATTATTATTAAAGAATAAAGGAGATTCGTGTGAAAGCGATTATTTTAGCAGCGGGCTTAGGAACTCGTCTGCGCCCTATGACTGAAAATACCCCAAAAGCTTTGGTTAAGGTTAATCAAAAACCCTTGGTTGAATACCAAATCGAGTTTTTGAAAGAGAGAGGAATTGATGAGATTATCATCGTTGTCGGTTACCTCAAAGAACAATTTGACTACCTAAAAGAAAAATATGGTGTTAGTTTAGTCTTTAACGACAAGTATGCTGATTACAATAACTTTTACTCACTTTATCTAGTAAAAGAAGATTTGGCTAACAGCTACGTCATCGATGCAGATAACTATCTTTTCAAAAATATGTTTCGAAACGATCTTAAACGTTCTACCTATTTTAGCGTTTATCGTGAAGACTGTACGAACGAGTGGTTCTTGGTTTACGGTGATGACTACAAGGTTCAAGACATTATTGTTGACAGCAAGGCTGGTCGCATTCTGAGCGGAGTTTCATTCTGGGATGCATCAACTGCTGAGAAGATTGTTGGCTTTATTGACAAAGCTTACGAAAGTGGTGAATTTGTTAATCTCTACTGGGACAACATGGTTAAGGATAATATCAAAGAATTGGATGTCTATGTCGAAGAATTAGAAGGAAATAGCATCTATGAAATTGATAGTGTAAAAGATTACCATAAGTTAGAAGAGATTTTATCTACTATTAAGTAAGGAAAGAGAAGAAGGCTTGGGCCTTCTTTTTTTGTGGATTTTATAACAAGAATGTTTGATATTGATTGTATTCTTTAAATGAAACAAAAATTACAAAAAAATGAACAAAATAAAACAAAAATTATTGACAACGATTTCATATAGTGTTATACTTATTACATAAAAGATAATTGAAAGAAGGGAAAATGTTATGGGATTAGATCATTTCTTTGACAAAAACCTGGTGTTTTGCTTAGAAGCGGATAATCAAGAACAACTCTTTGATCAGGTAGCAAGCTTGTTGGAAGAACGAGAAATTGTCACTCCAACTTATCGTGAAGCCTTGATCACACGTGAAAAGTCATTTCCAACTGGTTTAGATATGGAATTTCTAGGAAAGGACTTGCCAAATGTAGCGATTCCTCATACAGATATTGTTCATAATCTAGCTGAGAAAGTAGTGGTTGTTCGATTAGAAAAACCAGTAACTTTTCACAATATGATAGCTCCTGATAAGGAAGTAGAAGTATCCCTACTCTTCTTTATCATTAACAACTCAAGTTCAAGTCAAACAAATATTCTGGCTCAGTTGATGGACTTTTTCACAGGAAATGGCCATCTGGAAGATCTATCAAAAATTTTCGAACCAGAAAAGCTTTATGCTTACATTGCTGAAGCAACCGTTTAATCTTGTCTATTAAAATATAAAATCGGAGGAAATCCAAATGATTAAAATTCTTGCTGCCTGCGGTGCAGGTGTTAACTCAAGTCACCAAATTAAAAGTGCTCTAGAAGAAGAACTTTCAAACCGTGGTTATGATGTTCACTGTGATGCAGTTATGGTGAAAGATGTAAACGAAGACCTTATCAAGGGCTACGATATCTTTACTCCAATCGCTGCAACTGACCTTGGTTTTGAACCAGGTATTCCAGTAATTGAAGCTGGGCCAATCTTGTTCCGTATTCCAGCGATGAGCGCTCCAGTATTTGACAATATTGAAGCAGCTATCAAAGAACACGGACTAAGCTAATTTATTCTTTATCTTGTTAACATTCATATAACTAAAAAACGGGAGGAACTATTATGGATGTCATTATCAATCTGGCCAACGATATCTTCAAACCTATCTTGGCTATGGGTGGCCCTATCATCATGCTGATCATTTTGACAGTTTTGGCCCTACTTTTTGGAGTGAAATTCTCCAAAGCGCTTGAAGGTGGTATCAAGCTTGCTATCGCCCTTACTGGTATCGGTGCTATCATCGGTATGCTCAACGGAGCTTTCTCAGCATCACTTGCGAAATTCGTTGAAAACACTGGTATCCAATTGAACATCACCGACGTTGGTTGGGCACCACTTGCAACAATCACTTGGGGTTCTGCATGGACACTTTACTTCTTGCTTGTAATGTTGATTGTCAACATTGTGATGCTTGCAATGAAGAAAACAGATACACTTGACGTCGATATCTTCGATATCTGGCACTTGTCAATCACTGGTCTTTTGATTAAATGGTATGCAGACAACAACGGTGTAAGCCAAGGGGTTTCACTCTTCATCGCAACTGCAGCAGTTGTCCTTGTAGGTATTTTGAAAATCATCAACTCTGATTTGATGAAACCAACTTTCGACGACCTTCTTAATGCACCAAGTTCATCACCAATGACTTCAACTCACATGAACTACATGATGAACCCAGTTATCATGGTCTTGGATAAGATCTTTGATAAAGTATTGCCTGGTCTCGATAAATATGACTTTGACGCTGCAAAATTGAACAAAAAAATCGGTTTCTGGGGATCTAAATTCTTTATCGGTTTCATCCTTGGTATTGTTATTGGTTTGATGGGGACTCCACACCCAGTTGCTGGAGTAGAAGATGCATCTTCATGGGAACTTGTTATTAAAGGTTGGTTGTCTCTTGGTTTGACAGCCGGTGTAGCTTTGGAACTCTTCTCACTTATCGGATCATGGTTCATCGCAGCCGTAGAACCACTCTCACAAGGTATTACAAACGTTGCTACTAAACGTCTTCAAGGACGTAAATTCAACATCGGTCTTGACTGGCCTTTCATCGCTGGTCGTGCTGAAATCTGGGCTTGTGCTAACGTACTTGCTCCAATCATGCTAGTAGAAGCAGTGCTTCTTTCAAACGTAGGTAATGGTATCTTGCCACTTGCAGGTATCATCGCTATGGGTGTGACTCCAGCTCTCTTGGTTGTTACACGTGGTAAATTGCTCCGTATGATTATCTTCGGAACACTCTTGTTGCCTCTCTTCCTTCTTTCTGGTACTCTTATCGCTCCATTTGCAACTGAACTTGCTAAAGGTGTAGGTGCCTTCCCAGAAGGTGTGAGCCAAACTCAATTGATCACTCACTCAACTCTTGAAGGACCAATTGAAAAACTATTTGGTTGGGCAATCGGTAATGCTACAACAGGTGATATAAAAGCAATCCTTGGTGCAGCAGTCTTCCTTGTATTCTATGTAGGTATCTTTGCTTGGTATAGAAAACAAATGATCAAACGTAACGAAGAATACGCAGCAAATGCTAAATAATTCGCTCCTATAAAATGTAAATTGTGAAAACTAGGTTGTTAATTTCCTACATTGGGAGTGACAACCTAGTTTTTCGTATAAAAATCTAAAAATAGTTGGAGAACATTATGGTAATTGAAATCAAATCAGACCAGTTAACAGTTCAGTTTAAAACCTTAGGTGGCGCCTTGTCGTCAATCAAGGACGTAGAAGGCATTGAGTATTTGTGGCAAGGTGATGCCACTTACTGGAGTGGACAAGCCCCAGTACTTTTTCCAATCTGCGGCTCTTTGAGAGAAGATACAGCATTCTACAGTCATGAAGATGGAACGGAGACGAAAGGAAACATTCCTCGTCACGGTTTGGTCCGTAAAAAAGAATTTGAATTAGTTGATCAAACAGAAAACAGTGTAACCTTTGCTATCGAAGATGATGAGAATACTTATCAAAACTATCCTTATCATTTCCGCCTTGAAATCACTTATCTAGTGACTGGCAAGACTGTTCGTACTCAATACAAAGTTTTCAATAGAGAAACTAATAAAGTAATGCCATTCTTTATAGGAGGACATCCAGGATTTAATTGTCCTCTGCTAGATGGCGAAACTTATGAAGATTACTATTTAGAGTTTGAGAAAGAAGAGACTTGCTCTGTTCCCCGTCCTTTCCCAGAAACTGGCATGTTAGACTTTCAAGATAGAAGTCCATGGTTGGATTCGCAAAAGGAAGTGGATCTCAGTTACGATCTGTTTAGTGTTGATGCAGTGACTTTGGATGAGTTGCAATCCAGAACAATTGTCCTTCGTTCTCGTAAGCATGAGAAGGGATTAAAAGTACACTTCCAGGAGTTCTCAAATCTCATCATTTGGTCAACTTTGAATAAGGGACCATTCATTGCATTTGAACCTTGGTCTGGATTATCTACATCTCTTGAAGAAGGAGATCATTTAGAAGATAAGAAAAACGTTCGTCTCTTGGAACCCGGTCAAGTAGATCAGATTGGCTTTGATATTGAAATATTTTAGATAAAAAACCACAAAAACAAACATTTACTGTTGACTTTTTCTATAAATAGGAGTATATTATGTTTGTAAGCAACAAATGATGTTTGTAACAAACAAATAATCACTTGTTATATTCTCTTTCGAGGAGAAAGTTTGTTTCTAGGAACTTGATTTCCTAGACTTGGATAAGCTATCGAACAGCTTATTCAATCAAATTTGTCAATAAACTGCTAGAAAGTCTTTTGTAGGTAAACTGCTAACTATAAAAGTCTTTACTAGCCTAGAATAATAAAAAGGAGTATACAATATGTCTATTGTTATCGGTGCAGATGCTGCAGGTTTGAGATTGAAAGAAGTTGTGAAAGACTTCTTGGAAAAAGAAAACTTCCACGTCGTGGATGTCACAGCTGAAGGTCAAGATTTTGTTGATGTGACTCTTGCTGTTGCTGCAGAAGTAAACAAAGAAGAACAAAACCTTGGTATCGTGATTGATGCTTATGGTGCTGGTCCATTTATGGTCGCAACTAAAATCAAAGGAATGGTTGCCGCAGAAGTATCTGACGAACGTTCAGCTTATATGACTCGTGGACACAACAACTCACGTATGATCACTATGGGTGCACAACTTGTTGGTGATGAATTGGCTAAAAATATTGCTAAAGGATTTGTTAACGGCAAATACGACGGTGGACGTCACCAAATTAGGGTCGATATGTTGAACAAAATGTGCTAATACTCTTCAAAAATCAAGATAATCTGTTGTCAGCTCACTTTAGCTAACCTCAGTTATGCTTGCAGCTCGCTTCCTAAGCTAATCTTGATTTTTATTGAGTAAGGATAAATGATATTAGATTTATATAATTAATCGGAGGGAATAACTAATGAGAATTGCAATTGGATGTGACCACATCGTAACAGATGAAAAAATGGCGGTTTCAGAATTTTTGAAATCAAAAGGATATGAAGTCATCGACTTTGGTACCTATGACCACACACGTACTCACTACCCAATCTTTGGTAAAAAAGTTGGTGAAGCCGTTACAAGCGGTCAAGCCGATCTTGGGGTATGTATCTGTGGTACTGGTGTTGGGATCAACAACGCTGTAAACAAAGTCCCAGGAGTTCGTTCTGCCTTGGTTCGTGATATGACAACAGCTCTTTATGCAAAAGAACAATTGAATGCCAATGTTATTGGTTTTGGTGGTAAAATCACTGGTGAACTGCTTATGTGTGATATCATTGAAGCTTTCATCAATGCTGAATACAAACCATCAGAAGAAAACAAAAAATTGATTGCGAAAATTGAGCACGTTGAAACTCACAATGCTCATCAAGCAGATGCAAACTTCTTTACAGAATTCCTTGAAAAATGGGATCGTGGTGAATACCACGACTAAGAGGTGACGCATGATTTTAACAGTCACAATGAATCCATCCATTGATATTTCTTATCCTTTGGATGAATTGAAAATTGACACTGTCAACCGTGTGGTGGACGTGACCAAGACAGCTGGTGGTAAAGGGCTCAATGTTACACGAGTTCTTTCAGAATTTGGTGATTCTGTTGCTGCTACTGGTTTGGTCGGTGGTAAACTTGGTGAGTTTTTAGTAGAGCATATCGATGATAAAGTAACGAAACGTTTCTTCTCCATTCAAGGAGAGACTCGTAACTGTATCGCTATTCTCCACGGAGATAACCAAACAGAAATCCTTGAAAAAGGACCCGAAGTTCTGGAACAAGAAGGGCAAGATTTCTTGGCTCATTTCGAAAATCTTCTTGACACTGTGGAAGTAGTAGCCATCTCTGGTAGTCTGCCAGCAGGTCTTCCAGTTGACTACTATGCAAGCTTAGTAGAACTTGCTAATCAAGCAGGCAAACCAGTTGTTCTAGACTGCTCAGGTGCAGCTCTTCAGGCTGTCCTTGAATCACCACATAAACCAACAGTAATCAAACCAAATAACGAAGAATTGTCTCAGCTTCTTGGGAAAGAAGTTTCTGAGGATTTGGATGAATTAAAAGAAGTTCTTCAAGAGCCCCTATTTGCAGGGATTGAGTGGATAATCGTTTCACTTGGAGCAAATGGTGCTTTTGCAAAACATGGTGATACTTTCTACAAGGTAGATATTCCAAGAATTCAGGTAGTTAATCCTGTCGGATCTGGAGATTCTACTGTTGCAGGTATTTCATCAGGTCTTCTTCATAAGGAATCTGATCAAGAACTCCTCATCAAGGCCAATGTCCTTGGTATGCTCAATGCCCAAGAAAAGATGACAGGTCATGTCAATATGTCCAACTATCAAGCTTTATATGATCAATTAATAGTAAAAGAGGTATAAAAATGGTTTTAACAGAAAACAAACGCGCTTGCTTGAAAAAACTCTCTGACGAGAACGGCATTATCTCAGCTCTTGCTTTTGACCAACGTGGTGCTTTGAAACGCCTCATGGCTCAATACCAAACAGAGGAGCCAACAGTGGCTCAAATGGAAGAACTTAAAGTATTGGTTGCAGATGAATTGACAAAATACGCATCATCTATGCTCCTTGACCCTGAGTATGGTCTTCCAGCTACAAAAGCGCTTGATGCCAATGCTGGTCTTCTCCTTGCTTATGAAAAAACTGGTTACGACACAACAAGCACCAAACGCTTGCCTGACTGCTTAGATGTTTGGTCTGCAAAACGCATCAAGGAACAAGGCGCAGACGCTGTTAAGTTCTTGCTTTACTATGACGTAGACAGCTCTGACGAACTCAACCAAGAAAAACAAGCCTACATCGAACGCATTGGTTCAGAGTGTGTAGCGGAAGACATCCCATTCTTCCTTGAAATCTTGGCTTACGATGAAAAAATCGCTGACGCAGGTTCTGCAGAATACGCAAAAGTGAAACCACACAAGGTTATCGGTGCGATGAAGGTCTTCTCAGACCCACGCTTTAACATTGATGTCTTGAAAGTGGAAGTTCCAGTCAATGTTAAATACGTTGAAGGCTTTGGCGATGGTGAAATTGTGCATACACGTGAAGAAGCAGCAGCCTTCTTCAAAGCTCAAGATGAAGCAACGAACTTGCCATACATCTACTTGAGTGCGGGAGTATCAGCTAAACTCTTCCAAGAAACCCTTGTCTTTGCCCACGAATCAGGCGCAAACTTCAACGGCGTTCTTTGCGGCCGTGCTACATGGGCTGGATCAGTTGAAGCCTACATCAAAGACGGTGAAGCAGCAGCTCGTGAATGGCTACGTACAACTGGTTTTGAAAACATTGACGAACTCAACAAAGTTCTTCAAACAACAGCGACTTCATGGACTGAACGTGTATAAGTTTTCCCCCTAATCTTAGGAACATTGATCTAAATAAAAAATTTAAAAAAAGTTGAATGTAAAGGTTTACAAAACAACTTACTTGTGCTATACTTAAATCACAAGTTAATACAAGGTGAGTGTTACTAAGTAATATTAGGCATGATCACAGGTGGATTAGAAATCGATAGATTTTCTAGTTCATTTGTGGTCATTTTTTATACTCATATACCTTTAAGATATAAAAGGAGGTTGCCATGTATCGAATTCTAAACCCAATGAATCACAACGTCTCGCTTGTCAGAAACGACAAAGGGGAAGAAGTGATTGTGATTGGTAAGGGGATTGCATTTGGAAAAAAGAAGGGGGATTTGATTGCTGAAAATCAGATTGAGAAAATCTTTCGGATGAAGACAGAAGAGTCCAGAGAAAACTTTATGGCTCTGCTCAAAGATGTTCCGCTTGATTTTATCACAGTGACCTACGAGATTATTGATAATCTTTCTAAGAAATATCATTATCCGATTCAAGAGTATCTCTATGTGACCTTGACAGATCATATTTACTGTTCTTATCAAGCTCTAACACAAGGAAGGTACAAGGATAGCAATCTGCCAGATATTTCTGCCAAGTATCCTGTAGCTTTTCAAATCGCAAAGGAAGCCTTTGAAATCTATCGTCAGAAGTTGACAGATCATTTCCCTGAGGACGAAATTATTCGGATCGCTTATCATTTCATCAATGCCGAAGGTGAGAATGAAGTGGAAGTTGTGGAGTCGATAGATAAGAGGAAAGAAATTCTCAAGAATGTCGAAGAAGTGCTAAAGGTGTATGCAATTCAACGAACCAAAGAGAATAACCATTTCTATGATCGTTTTATGATTCATCTCAACTATTTTTTGGATTATTTAGACCGTTCCAGAGATGATAACCAATCACTTCTGGATATGGAAGATCATATTAAACAATCCTATCCAAAAGCATTTGAGATTGGTTCCAAGATTTATGATGTGATTACGCAACATACGGGTCTTGATTTGTATAAAAGTGAACGAGTTTATCTAGTTCTACATATCCAACGTTTATTGTCATAAAAATTTAATTAAAAATACATAAGGAGAATTCTATCATGAATAGAGAAGAAGTAACATTGTTAGGTTTTGAAATCGTAGCCTATGCTGGCGATGCTCGTTCAAAACTATTGGAAGCCTTGAAGGCTGCTGAAGCTGGTGATTTCGCAAAAGCGGATAGCTTAGTTGAGGAAGCTGGTGGCTGTATCGCCGAGGCTCATCACGCGCAAACAAGTCTATTGACCAAGGAGGCAGCTGGTGAGGATTTGGCTTATAGCGTGACCATGATGCATGGCCAAGACCACTTGATGACTACCATTTTGTTAAAAGATTTGATGCACCATTTAATCGAACTCTATAAGAGAGGAGTTAAGTAATGAACAAACTAATTGCTTTTATCGAGAAAGGAAAGCCTTTCTTTGAGAAACTGTCTCGTAATATCTATCTTCGTGCTATTCGTGATGGTTTCATTGCAGGGATGCCTGTTATTCTCTTCTCAAGTATCTTTATCTTGATTGCTTTTGTACCAAACTCATGGGGCTTTAAATGGTCTGATGAAGTTGTCAATCTCCTCATGAAACCTTATAGCTATTCAATGGGAATTTTGGCTCTTTTGGTAGCTGGTACAACAGCTAAGTCATTGACCGACTCAGTAAACCGTAGCATGGAGAAAACCAATCAAATCAACTATATGTCAACACTGTTGGCAGCAATTGTTGGTTTGTTGATGTTAGCAGCTGATCCGATTGAAGGTGGCTTTGCGACAGGTTTCCTTGGGACAAAAGGTTTGCTTTCAGCCTTCCTTGCCGCCTTTGTTACTGTAGCCATCTATAAGGTTTGTGTTAAGAACAACGTTACTATTCGCATGCCTGACGAAGTTCCACCAAATATCTCACAAGTCTTTAAAGATGTGATTCCATTCACTTTATCAGTCGTTTCTCTTTATGCTCTTGATTTACTAGCTCGTCATTTTGTTGGTGCAAGTGTAGCTGAATCAATCGGTAAATTCTTTGCACCATTATTCTCTGCTGCTGATGGTTATCTAGGTATTACCATTATCTTTGGTGCCTTTGCCTTTTTCTGGTTTGTGGGTATCCATGGTCCATCTATCGTTGAACCAGCAATCGCAGCGATTACCTATGCAAATGCCGAAGTCAACTTGAATCTTCTCCAACAAGGGATGCATGCAGACAAGATTCTTACTTCAGGTACACAAATGTTTATCGTTACCATGGGTGGTACTGGTGCGACACTGGTTGTTCCATTCATGTTCATGTGGTTGACCAAATCGAAACGAAATCGTGCAATCGGACGCGCTTCAGTAGTTCCAACTTTCTTTGGTGTAAACGAACCAATCCTGTTTGGTGCACCTCTTGTACTGAATCCAATCTTCTTCATTCCATTTATCTTTGCTCCAATCGCAAACGTATGGATCTTTAAATTCTTTATTGAGACGCTTGGCATGAACTCATTTACAGCCAACCTTCCTTGGACAACACCAGGTCCGCTCGGTATTGTTCTCGGTACAAACTTCCAATTCTTGTCATTTGTACTTGCTGCTTTGTTAATCCTTGTTGACGTAGCCGTTTACTATCCATTCCTCAAGGTTTATGATGAACAAATCCTTGAAGAAGAGCGTTCTGGTAAAGCCAATGATGAATTGAAAGAAAAAGTAGCTGCAAACTTCAATACTGCTAAAGCAGATGCTATTCTTGAAAAAGCTGGTGTAGAAGCAGCGCAAAACACAATCACTGAAGAAACCAATGTCTTGGTTCTCTGTGCAGGCGGAGGAACAAGTGGTCTCCTTGCAAATGCTCTAAACAAAGCAGCTGCGGAGTACAAGGTTCCTGTTAAAGCAGCAGCTGGTGGCTATGGAGCTCACCGTGAAATGTTGCCTGAGTTTGATCTGGTTATCCTTGCTCCTCAAGTAGCTTCAAACTTTGAAGACATGAAGGCCGAAACCGACAAACTTGGTATCAAACTTGCCAAGACAGAAGGTGGCCAATACATTAAACTGACTCGTGACGGAAAAGGCGCTCTTGCCTTTGTTCAAGCGCAGTTCGAAGAATAAAATGTAAATAGCAAAGAAGTGAGATGGAAGAACTCCTCCCAACTATACCCCCATCTCATTTCTATTTCTTGAAAGGTGAATCAAATGACAAAAACACTTCCAAAAGACTTTATTTTTGGCGGGGCAACAGCTGCCTATCAAGCAGAAGGTGCTACCAATACCGATGGTAAAGGACCAGTTGCCTGGGACAAATACCTCAAAGATAACTACTGGTACACTGCTGAACCAGCCAGTGATTTCTATCACAAATACCCAGTTGACCTCAAACTAGCAGAAGAGTATGGTGTCAATGGTATCCGTATTTCAATCGCTTGGTCACGTATCTTTCCAACTGGTTATGGGAAGGTTAATGACAAGGGGGTTGAGTTCTATCATAATCTATTTGCAGAGTGCCACAAACGTCATGTTGAGCCCTTTGTAACTCTTCATCACTTTGATACACCAGAAGCTCTACATTCAAATGGAGACTTCTTAAACCGTGAAAACATTGAACACTTTGTAGACTATGCGGCTTTCTGTTTTGAAGAATTCCCAGAAGTAAACTATTGGACAACCTTTAATGAAATTGGGCCAATTGGTGATGGTCAATACTTGGTTGGGAAATTCCCTCCAGGTATTCAGTACGACCTTGCCAAAGTATTTCAATCTCACCACAATATGATGGTTTCTCATGCGCGTGCAGTCAAGCTATATAAAGATAAAGGATGTAAAGGTGAAATTGGTGTGGTTCATGCCCTGCCTACTAAATATCCTCTAGATCCTGAAAATCAAGCAGATGTTCGCGCTGCTGAGCTGGAAGATATCATCCACAATAAATTTATCTTGGATGCAACTTATCTTGGACGCTATTCAGATGAAACGATGGAAGGCGTCAACCATATTTTATCCGTCAATGGTGGTAGCTTAGATCTTCGTGAAGAAGATTTCACAGCATTAGAAGCTGCAAAAGACTTGAACGACTTCCTTGGAATCAACTACTATATGAGTGACTGGATGGAAGCCTTTGATGGAGAAACTGAAATTATCCATAATGGTAAAGGTGAGAAAGGAAGCTCTAAGTACCAAATCAAAGGTGTTGGTCGTCGTGTAGCTCCTGATTATGTACCACGTACGGATTGGGATTGGATTATCTACCCTCAAGGTTTGTATGACCAAATCATGCGTGTGAAGAAAGATTATCCTAACTACAAGAAGATTTACATTACTGAAAATGGTCTCGGCTATAAAGATGAGTTTGTTGATAACACTGTTTACGATGATGGTCGTATTGATTACGTGAAGCAACACTTGGAAGTTTTGTCTGATGCGATTGCAGATGGAGCTAATGTAAAAGGATACTTCATCTGGTCATTGATGGATGTCTTCTCTTGGTCAAACGGTTATGAAAAACGCTACGGTCTCTTTTATGTAGACTTTGAAACTCAAGAACGTTATCCTAAGAAATCAGCTCACTGGTACAAGAAACTAGCTGAGACACAACTTATTGAATAAAATTCAACAAAAATTCCCCGCCAAAAGGCAGGGGAATTTTTATGGTTTTGATAAAAGAATGGTTGTTTGTTTCGACAGGTCTTCAAATGTCTCCTGACTCAGTTTGGAATCTGAAACGATGGTATCAATCTCTGAGATATTGTAGAACGTGTAAAAATCAAACTTATTAAACTTGCTGTGGTCTGCCAGTAAGTATTTTTTATTGGCATTGTTCAAGGAGATTCGTTGTACCTCGCCCTCTTCTTCGCTGAAAGTAGCAATAGCTTTATCCTTGATACCATTACAGCTCACAAAAGCCTTAGAAAACTGAAGGTTGGTCAAATCCTGTAAGGTAAGTGTCCCTACAAAAGCACCAGTGATGGAGCGATAATTTCCGCCAATCAAGATCAAATCTGTTAGTTTTCGTTCGTTTAGGATGAGAAAAACAGGAAGACTGTTTGTTACAACACGAATATTATCAATTGGGAGCTCACGAGCAAAACATTCTAAGGTTGTTCCTGGCCCGATAAAAATAGTTTCACCTTCGTCAATCAAATGCCCTGCAAAACGGCTAATTTCTTGTTTTTCAGCAATCTGCAAGCCTTGTTTTTCGACGTTTGAGCGTTCGTTGTTTAAGAGAGAACCTGTACGAAGTTTTTCAGCGCCACCGTGCACACGAACCAGCAAATCCTTGTCTGCTAGTTCTTGTAAATAGCGGCGAGCTGTCATATCTGACACATCAAGACTCTCCATAATCTCTTTTACAGTAATAGTGCCTTTTGTATTTACTGCTTCTAGAATACTATCTAGTTTTTCTTGCTTTAGCATCCTTATCACCTCGATTTCTACTATTATTATCTTACCATAAAACGCTCAATCAATCAAATAGAAAAAAACAAAATAAAACAAAAACAAAAATATCATGGTTGTTTTAAACAAACCATGATATTTTGAATGTTTGGTCAAATTAGTCTAAACCGTAGTTGTAATCCTCGTCTTGCATGGCTTCAACTTCACCAAGGAGGTAACCATTTCCGACTTGAGAGAAGAAGTCGTGGTTAGAAGTTCCTGTTGAAATTCCGTTCATAACGATTGGATTGACATCATCTGCTGAATCTGGGAAGAGTGGATCTTGTCCTAGGTTCATAAGAGCTTTATTGGCATTGTAACGAAGGAAGGTTTTAACTTCCTCAGTCCAGCCAACACCGTCATAGAGGCTTTCTGTATAGCCCTCTTCGTTCTCGTAGAGAGTGTAGAGCAGGTCGTACATCCATTCTTTAAGTTTTTCTTGCTCTTCTTCAGGTAATTCATTGAAACCAAGTTGGAATTTGTAACCAATATAAGTTCCGTGAACAGACTCATCACGAATGATCAGTTTGATGATTTCCGCAACGTTGGCCAGTTTGTTGTTACCGAGATAGTAAAGCGGTGTAAAGAAACCAGAGTAGAAGAGGAAAGTTTCAAGGAAAACACTGGCAACTTTCTTTTCTAGTGGGCTACCATTGAGGTAGATTTCATTGATAATTTCCGCTTTTCTTTGTAGGTAGGGGTTAGTGTTGGTCCATTCAAAGATTTCTTCGATTTCGGCCTTGGTGTTCAAGGTCGAAAAGATAGAAGAGTAAGATTTTGCGTGGACAGATTCCATAAACTGGATGTTGTTGAAAACAGCTTCCTCATGTGGTGTACGGATGTCTGCGCGAAGTGCTTGAACTCCTGTTTCAGATTGCATGGTATCCAAAAGGGTCAAACCACCAAAGACTTTTCCAACCAAGTCTTTTTCTTTGTTTGATAGTTTTCTCCAGTCGTCTAGGTCATTTGACAAGGGGATACGCGTATCGAGCCAGAATTGCTCTGTCAGCTTTTCCCAAGTTGATTTGTCGATGACATCTTCGATGGCATTCCAGTTAATGGCTTTGTAGTAAGTTTCCATAAGGTGTATTTCTCCAATGTAATAGTAATTATTATGCAGCCTTGCTTAGTTTTATAGGACCTATTTCAATGGTATCATATTTTTTTATTGCGGAGTAAGCAATAAATGTCATAGGGCCAAGAAAAAGTATAACGTAAATTGGCCCCCATTTACTATTTAAACAAGTAGTAAAAATTTTTTCCATTAAATCACACAGCTTTCACATTGGTTAGCACCAACTTCCCCACCGTCGTCTGTAAAGGTACGGACGTAGTAAATGGACTTGATTCCCTTGTTAAAGGCATAGTTACGAAGAATAGACAAATCACGTGTCGTTTGTTTGTTTTCTTTCTTCCATTCGTAAAGACCTTTTGGAATGTCACTACGCATGAAGAGAGTGAGCGAAAGCCCTTGGTCCACGTGCTCTGTTGCAGCAGCATAAACATCAATCACCTTACGCATATCCATGTCGTAAGCAGAAGTGTAGTAAGGGATAGTATCTGTTGACAAACCTGCAGCAGGATAGTAGATTTTACCGATTTTCTTCTCTTGACGTTCTTCGATACGTTGTGTAATCGGGTGGATAGAAGCAGAAACGTCGTTGATGTAGCTGATAGAACCATTTGGAGCAACAGCTAGACGGTTTTGATGGTAAAGTCCATCTGCTTGAACCTTTTCGCGAAGTTCAGTCCAATCAGTAGCACTTGGAATAAAGACATCTTTAAAGAGTTCTTTAACACGGTCTGATTTTGGAACAAACTCGCCTGTCACATACTTGTCAAAGTAGCTACCGTTAGCATAGTCTGATTTTTCAAAGTTGTGGAAGGTAATACCACGTTCGCGAGCGATATTGTTTGACTCCACTAAGGTCCAGTAGTTCATAAGCATAAAGTAGATGCTTGTAAATTCAATTGACTCAGGTGATCCGTACTCAATCAGTTGTTGGGCAAGGTAGCTATGAAGCCCCATGGCACCAAGACCAAAGGTGTGAGCTAAACTGTTTCCGTGGTCGATAGTAGGGACAGCTACGATGTGTGAACTATCTGTAACGAAAGTAAGGGCACGAACCATAGCGCGAATAGAACGACCAAAGTCAGGTGAAGTCATCATGTTGACAACGTTGGTTGATCCAAGGTTACATGAAACGTCCGTTCCCATTTGAAGGAATTCTTGAGCATCGTTGATTAAGCTTGGTTCTTGAACTTGAAGAATCTCAGAACACAAGTTACTCATGATAATCTTTCCATCAACAGGATTTGCACGGTTAGCCGTATCAATGTTGACGACATAAGGGTAACCAGATTCTTGTTGCAATTTAGAGATTTCAGTTTCCAAATCACGCGCCTTGATTTTTGTCTTGCGGATATTTGGATTTGCGACCAATTCATCGTATTTTTCAGTGATGTCGATGTAGTTGAACGGTACACCATACTCAAGCTCTACAGAGTATGGGCTGAAGAGGTACATTTCTTCATTTTTACGAGCTAATTCGTAGAATTTATCGGGTACCACAACACCGAGTGAAAGGGTCTTCACACGAACTTTTTCATCAGCATTTTCTTTCTTGGTTGAAAGGAAGGCGATGATATCTGGGTGAAAGACGTTGAGGTAGACAACCCCAGCACCTTGACGTTGTCCGAGTTGGTTGGAGTAAGAGAAGCTGTCTTCGAAGAGTTTCATAACTGGAACGACACCAGAAGCTGCTCCTTCATAGCCTTTGATAGGTGCGCCAGCTTCACGAAGGTTACTGAGGGAAATTCCCACACCACCACCGATACGTGAAAGTTGAAGAGCAGAGTTGATAGAACGTCCGATAGAGTTCATGTCATCAGTCACTTGAATCAAGAAACAAGATACCAACTCACCACGACGAGCACGGCCTGCGTTCAAGAAGGAAGGAGTAGCAGGTTGATAGCGTTGGTGGATGATTTCATTGGCAATATCAGTCGCAATCGCTTCATCCCCGTCAGCAAAATAAAGTGCATTAAAGAAGACACGGTCTTCCATGCTTTCAAGGTAGTATTCACCGTCATTAGTCTTCAAGGCATACTGGTTGTAAAACTTATAGGCAGCCATGAATGATTTGAATTGGAAGTTTTGGTTCTTGATAAATTGATGCAATTCTTCCAAAAATTCTGGACGGTATTTCTTGAGAAATGCAGTTTCGATGTAGTTGTGTTCAATGAGGTAGTTGATTTTATCAGTAATTGAATCAAAAACCATGGTGTTTGGAACCACATTTTCTTTAAAGAAGGCATCCAAGGCTTCCTTATCTTTATGAAGCATGATTTGTCCATTAACAGGACGGTTGATTTCGTTATTGAGACGGAAGTAAGTTACGTCCTCAAGATGTTTTAATCCCATAAAATTTCCTTTATCTAATTACAAAAGAAAGGCCTCTAAGTTAGCCCTAGAAGCAATTTCTTCTGGATGATGTACTAAGATTATGCTAATTGTTTCAGTTTTCCTGGTTGGAAGCCTGAAAAGACTTCAGTTGGTGTTTGGATAACAGGAGCTGCGCTGAAACCGAGCTCTTTAACTTGATCGATGTACTCTGGTTGCTCGTCGAGATTGATCTCACGATAAGCGACATTGTTGCTGTCCAAGAAACGCTTGGTCATCTTACATTGGACACAGTTGTTTTTAGAATAAACGGTTACCATTTTCGTAACTCCTCTTTCAAAATAGATTACTTTCTTAGTATATCAGAAAAAAAAACTTTGTCAAACTTTTTAAACTAAATCTTGTGCTAAAAAGTTACAGTTTCAAAAACAAAGCACAAGATATAGTGTTTTGTCAGAGTGTAAAATTGGGTTTTCATTGAACTATCAAAGTTTATCAAAACAAAAAAACTATATACTGTATATTGGTAAGATAAATAGAAGATTTTCAGCAAGTTATCAGAAAGGAAAACGAAGAAAATAGCAAAAATCGTAAGAACAGGAATAAGTCTAGCTGAGACAATACTTTAATAAAATAGAAACTGTAATATTTACGAAAAAAAGAAATTTTCTACACAAGATGTCCCAATATTTTGTATTAGAATATCTAAAATATAACCAAAGTGGAAATGACAGATTATGATGTATTCATAAAAATGGATCATTGGTTAATTTTATATAGGATACTTATGAGTTTCGTATCCTTTCATAAGGAGTATATAAATACAATGTTTGAAAAAGTTCATTTTATGTGATACACTATCTGTGATTATAAGATTAAAAAATGGATATCTGAATGCTTTTGTTTGATAGAGAATGTTATCAGATTATAATTAGATTAAATGAATGAAAGAACACAGAATTAGGAGGCGCGTGGTGAAAGAAAATGATGTTATTTTAAAACGGCAATCGACTCAAATATTTTTTAAGAATGGTGATACGGATTTTTTCTTCAATTGGTTGTTAGGAATCGGTGAAATTTTTGGTTTCTCTCATGGAGAGCTTTATTATCTTGCTCAAAGATTGGGGAACTCACCAAAGCCTGATGACTGGAAAAATGTATTTTTATCGCATGTAAACTACCTTGAACAAGAAGCAAGTAATTCAGGATTGAGTGAACAAACAAAGGCGCAGTATTATCTTGCACAGACCTACTCACTTCGCTCGGCAATCCAATTTACCGATCCATTTTCTGAAGAGTATTTACCGACCGTTCGTCAAATGGAGAAGGTGTTTTCTAGTGCAATTCATTCACTAGGTGCACCGATTGAAAAATTAACTATTCCCTATCAGGGTTCTTACTTGCCTGGTTATTATCTTCATAGCGACGATAATTGCCCAACGATAATCATGATTGGTGGAGGTGATACTTATCGCGAAGATTTATTTTACTTTGCAGGATATCCTGGATGGATACGAAATTATAATGTTTTAATGGTTGATCTTCCTGGTCAAGGGAGCAATCCTAGTAGAGGGCTGGTCTTTGATGTGGATGCTTCTATTCCAATTTCATTATGCATAGACTGGTTGGAAAATAGAAATCCTAAACTAAATTATTTAGCTATTTATGGTGTCAGCGGAGGGGGATATTTTACTGCACAAGCTGTCGAAAAGGATCCAAGAATTCATGCTTGGATTGCTAGTACCCCTATTTACGACGTTGCAGAACTTTTCAGAAAAGAATTTGGATCAAGTTTGAAAGCACCTAGTTGGTTAATAAATGCCATTTTAAAATTAGCTGGAAATTGGAATGAATCAGCAAATTTAAATCTTAAAAAGTATGCATGGCAGTTTGGTACTTCTGATTTTAAGAGTGCTATTGATGATGTATTTAACCATGCAAAGATTGTGGATTACCAAAAAATTCAATGCCCATGCCTTTTTATCATGGGAAAGGGTGAGGGTGCTGAACTGCAGCATCAAACTAAGGTGATTTATGAAGAACTTAAATCTAAAAATCAACAAACTAAACTTCAAGTATTTGAGGCGGAAAGTGGTGCGGACGCTCATTGCCAAGTCAATAATCTAAGACTCGCCCATAATGTCGTTTTTGATTGGTTGGATACTTTATTTGAATGGAATCAATCAAAGTTTTAGTTCTACTTATACCACTTAGATATATCTACCTTTTTACTGTTAGGGGCTACAAACTTATTTTACTTTAAGTAGCAAATTGGATAAATTCTCTACTGTTGATGGTAAGAGTAGGTTTTAGAATTTCAGGATTTGATGAAGTCTTTTCAAATAATGGATTTACTGAGTTATATTAATTATAGTTAAATAGTATTATTTCATTATTTACTAGGATTGTCCTCTGATTGGTATTAAGGGAAAATAGCTTTGAAAATTGAATTTTGATGATGACATTCTTTGAACAATTAGTGTTTAGATATGCTATTTAGTTACTAGAGTGCTCATTTAATAGAAAAAGAAGTAATTTCATTTTCAGTAAAAGTCCATAAAATACTTGAAAAATTATCTAGAAGGTGATATAATACAGTCTTGTAAGGGTTATCACATATAACTCAAAAAAGAAATAACTAAAGGAGAGTCAAACTATGGCTTCTAAAGATTTCCACGTAGTGGCAGAAACAGGTATTCACGCGCGTCCAGCAACATTGTTGGTTCAAACAGCTAGCAAATTTGCTTCAGATATCACTCTTGAATACAAAGGTAAATCAGTAAATCTTAAATCTATCATGGGTGTTATGAGTCTTGGTGTTGGCCAAGGTGCTGACGTTACAATTTCAGCTGAAGGTGCAGATGCTGACGACGCAATCGCTGCTATCACTGAAACTATGGAAAAAGAAGGATTGGCATAAGGAAAATGACAGAAATGCTTAAAGGAATCGCAGCATCTGACGGTGTTGCAGTTGCAAAAGCATATCTACTCGTTCAACCGGATTTGTCATTTGAGACTATTACAGTCGAAGATACAAACGCAGAAGAAGCTCGCCTTGATGCCGCTCTACAGGCATCACAAGACGAGCTTTCTGTTATTCGCGAGAAAGCAGTAGGTACGCTCGGTGAAGAAGCAGCTCAAGTTTTTGACGCTCACTTAATGGTTCTTGCTGACCCAGAAATGATCAGCCAAATCAAGGAAACAATCCGTGCGAAGAAAGTGAATGCAGAAGCAGGTCTGAAAGAAGTAACAGACATGTTTATCACTATCTTTGAAGGCATGGAAGACAACCCATACATGCAAGAACGCGCTGCGGATATCCGCGACGTGACAAAACGTGTATTGGCCAACCTCCTTGGTAAAAAATTGCCAAACCCAGCTTCTATCAATGAAGAAGTGATTGTGATTGCGCATGACTTGACTCCTTCAGATACAGCTCAATTGGACAAAAACTTTGTAAAAGCTTTTGTAACCAACATTGGTGGACGTACAAGCCACTCTGCTATCATGGCGCGTACACTTGAAATTGCAGCAGTATTGGGAACAAACAACATCACTGAAATCGTTAAAGACGGTGATATTCTTGCCGTTAACGGTATCACAGGTGAGGTTATTATCAATCCAACTGATGAGCAAGCGGCTGAATTCAAGGCTGCTGGTGAAGCTTATGCGAAACAAAAAGCTGAATGGGCTCTCTTGAAAGATGCTAAAACAGTAACTGCTGATGGCAAACACTTTGAATTGGCTGCCAACATCGGTACTCCAAAAGACGTTGAAGGTGTCAATGACAACGGTGCTGAAGCTGTTGGTCTTTACCGTACAGAGTTCTTGTACATGGATTCTCAAGACTTCCCAACAGAAGACGAGCAATACGAAGCTTACAAGGCTGTACTTGAAGGAATGAACGGTAAACCTGTTGTCGTTCGTACAATGGATATCGGTGGAGATAAGGAACTTCCTTACTTCGATATGCCTCACGAAATGAACCCATTCCTTGGATTCCGTGCCCTTCGTATCTCTATCTCTGAGACTGGAGATGCTATGTTCCGCACACAAATCCGTGCCCTTCTTCGTGCGTCTGTTCACGGTCAATTGCGTATCATGTTCCCAATGGTTGCGCTCTTGAAAGAATTCCGTGCAGCGAAAGCAGTCTTTGACGAAGAAAAAGCAAACCTTCTTGCTGAAGGTGTTGCAGTTGCGGATAATATCCAAGTTGGTATCATGATCGAAATCCCAGCAGCAGCCATGCTTGCAGATCAATTTGCTAAAGAAGTTGACTTCTTCTCAATTGGTACAAACGACTTGATCCAATACACAATGGCAGCAGACCGTATGAACGAACAAGTTTCATACCTTTACCAACCATACAACCCATCAATCCTACGCTTGATCAACAATGTGATCAAAGCAGCTCACGCTGAAGGGAAATGGGCTGGAATGTGTGGTGAGATGGCTGGTGATCAACAAGCTGTTCCACTTCTTGTCGGAATGGGCTTGGATGAGTTCTCTATGTCAGCAACATCTGTACTTCGTACGCGTAGCTTGATGAAGAAATTGGATACAGCTAAGATGGAAGAGTACGCAAACCGTGCCCTTACAGAATGCTCAACAATGGAAGAAGTCCTTGAACTTCAAAAAGAATACGTTAATTTTGATTAATCGAAAAGTCCTTGCAACTCAGTTGCAGGGGCTTTTTTAAAGAATTTTCAAGAAAATCTTTTTTATATAAAGTCCATTCTAGAGAAAGTAGCGGTGAAGAATAAAAAAATACTTAACTGGTTCATAAATTTCTTGACAAGTTGCAAATTTAGGAGTAAACTATTAACCAGTTAATTAATAGAGAGGAGTTTCTGCAATTTAGAAATGAATTGCAAATAGAAATATTAAAAAAGAAAGAGAGTTTCGATGAAAATTAATAAAAAATACCTAGCTGGTTCTGCGGCAGCTTTAATTTTAAGTGTTTGTTCTTACGAGTTGGGACTGTATCAAGCCAGAACAGTCAAAGAAAATAATCGTGTTTCCTATATAGATGGAAAACAGGCTGCGCAAAAAACAGAGAATCTGACTCCTGATGAGGTTAGCAAGAAAGAAGGCATCAATGCGGAGCAAATCGTCATCAAGATAACAGACCAAGGATATGTTACTTCGCACGGCGACCACTATCATTACTATAATGGCAAGGTCCCTTATGACGCTATCATCAGTGAAGAGTTGCTGATGAATGATCCAAACTACCAGCTCAAGGACGAGGATATTGTCAGTGAAATCAAGGGCGGTTATGTGATCAAGGTAGATGGAAAATACTATGTTTACCTTAAGGACGCATCCCATGCGGATAATGTCCGTACGAAAGAAGAAATCAATCGGCAAAAACAAGAACATAGTCAGCATCGTGAAAGAGGGACTTCAGCAAACGATGGTGCAGTAGCCTTGGCACGTTCACAGGGACGCTACACCACAGATGATGGTTACATCTTTAATGCATCCGATATCATTGAAGATACTGGTGATGCTTATATCGTTCCTCATGGCGACCATTACCATTACATTCCCAAGAGCGAGTTATCAGCCAGCGAATTGGCTGCAGCAGAAGCCTTTCTATCTGGTAGAAGTGGCCAATCAAATACGCCTACTTATCGCCGTACCAATAACAACAGTGCTAGCAGCGATGTAGATAGATGGACTCCATCCTATAATAATCAAGGCAACAGCTATACGAACACGAACACAGCTAACAACAGTAGCGACGATAACCAAGCAAGTCAGAGTGATGAGGATATTGATAGCCTTCTGAAACAACTTTACGCCTTGCCGCTCAGCCAACGACACGTAGAATCTGATGGTCTTGTCTTCGACCCAGCACAGATTACAAGTCGAACAGCTAGAGGAGTTGCTGTGCCTCATGGGAACCATTACCATTTCATCCCTTATTCACAGATGTCTGAATTGGAAGAACGAATCGCTCGTATTATTCCTCTACAGTACAGTTCGAACCATAGGGTGCCGGATTCAAGACCAGAACAACCAAGTCCACAACCGACTCCGGAACCTAGTCCAAGCCCGCAACCTGCACCAACTCCTCAACCAACTCCAAGAAATCCAATTGACGAAAAATTAGTTAAACAGGCTATTCGAAAAGTAGCTGACGGCTATGTCTTTGAGGAGAATGGAACCTCACGTTATATTCCTGCCAAGAAGCTTTCAGCAGAAACAGCAGCAGCAATTGATAGTAAACTAGCCAAGCAAGAAAGTTTGTCTCATAAACTCGGAGCTAAGAAAACCAATCTCCCATCTGATGATCGAGGATTTTACAATAAGGCTTATGATTTACTAGCAAGAATTCATCAGGACTTACTTGATAATAAAGGGCGCCAAGTTGATTTTGACGCTTTGGATAAACTGTTGGAACGTTTAAATGATGAAAGCAGTGATAAAGTCAAGTTGGTGGATGATATCTTGGCCTTTCTAGCACCGATTCGTCATCCAGAACGTTTAGGAAAACCAAATGCGCAAATTGCCTACACTGATGATGAGATTCAGGTAGCCAAGTTGGCAGGCAAGTATACAACAGAAGATGGCTATATCTTTGATCCTCGTGATATCACCAGTGATGAGGGGGATGCCTATGTAGCTCCACATATGACCCATAGTCATTGGATTAAGAAAGATAGTTTGTCTGAAGCCGAAAGAGCGGCAGCCCAGGCTTATGCTAAAGAGAAAGGTTTGACTCCTCCTTCAACAGACCATCAGAATCCAGGAAATACGGAGGCTAAAGGAGCAGAAGCTATCTACAACCGCGTGAAAGCAGCTAAGAAGGTGCCGCTTGATCGTATGCCTTACAATCTCCAACATACCGTGGAAGTTAAAAACGGTAGTTTAATCATTCCTCATTATGATCATTACCATAACATCAAATTTGAGTGGTTTGACGAAGGACTTTATGAGGCACCTAAGGGGTATACTCTTGAGGATCTCTTTGCGACTGTCAAGTACTATGTCGAACATCCAAACGAACGTCCGCATTCAGATAGTGGTTGGGGGAATGCAAGTGACCATGTTCAAAGAAACCAAAATGGTCAAGCTGATACCAATCAAACGGAAAAACCATCAGAGGAGAAACCTCGTACAGAAAAAACTGAGGAAGAAAAACCTCGCGAAGAGAAACCTCAGAGTGAGAAACCAGAATCTCCAAAACCAACTGAGGAGCCAGAAGAAGAATCACCAGAGGAACCAGAAGAACCTCAGGTTGAAACTGAAAAGGTTGAAGAAAAACTGAGAGAGGCTGAAGAGCTACTTGCAAAGATCCAAGACCCCATTATCAAGTCCAATGCCAAAGAAACTCTCACTGGCTTAAAAAATAACCTGCTATTTGGCTCCCAGGACAACAATACTATTATGGCAGAAGCTGAAAAATTATTGGCTTTGTTAAGGGAGAGTAAGTAGTTGTAACAACATTTTCTAACTCCTAAAAACAGGATAGGAGAACTAGAAAAGTTAAAATCGAAAATGAGAACAGAATGTAAGTTCTAGTTCTCATTTTTTTCATGAAAATATGTAAAATATCTTGACATATAGTGTAAATAAAGATAAACTATTTACTAGTTAATTAAATGGTTAAATACTAGTTAAGGAGTAATGATGAAAAAAAGAACATTTCTATTATTAGTGGCAAGTCTGCTGGTTCTTGTCTTAGGAGCATGTGGTCAAAAAGAAAAACAAGAAGCAAAAGGGATGAAGATTGTAACAAGTTTTTACCCAATCTATGCCATGGTAAAAGAGGTATCAGGGGACTTGAATGATGTACGGATGATTCAGTCAAGTAGTGGGATTCACTCCTTTGAACCGTCAGCAAATGACATTGCTGCTATTTATGACGCGGATGTCTTTGTCTACCATTCTCATACGCTCGAATCTTGGGCTGGAAGTCTAGATCCTAACTTGAAAAACTCAAAAGTTAAGGTTTTAGAAGCTTCTGAAGGAATGACGTTGGAGCGTGTACCAGGTTTGGAAGATGTTGAAGCTGGTGACGGTATCGATGAAAAAACACTCTACGACCCTCACACTTGGTTAGATCCAGAAAAAGCAGGTGAAGAAGCTCAGATTATCGCTGACAAACTTTCGGAGATTGATAGTGCTAATAAGGAAACGTATCAAAAGAATGCTAAAAACTTTATCGCTAAAGCCCAAGAATTGACTAAGAAGTACCAGCCTATTTTTGAAAAAGCGAGTCAAAAGACCTTTGTTACACAACACACAGCCTTTTCTTATCTCGCTAAACGCTTTGGTTTGAAACAACTTGGTATAGCAGGGATTTCCCCTGAACAAGAACCAAGTCCGAGACAACTAACAGAAATTCAGGAATTCGTTAAGACCTATAAGGTTAAAACCATCTTTACTGAGAGCAATGCTTCTTCTAAAGTCGCTGAGACCTTGGTCAAATCAACAGGAGTTAGCCTAAAGACACTCAATCCTTTGGAAGCTGATCCTGAAAATGACAAAACTTACTTAGAAAATTTAGAAGAAAATATGAATGTTCTTGCAGAAGAATTAAAATGAGGAAATTATGAAAATCAATAAAAAATATCTAGCAGGTTCTGCGGCAGCTTTAATTTTAAGTGTTTGTTCTTACGAGTTGGGACTGTATCAAGCTAGAACAGTCAAGGAAAATAATCGTGTTTCCTATATAGATGGAAAACAACCGAGTCAAAAGGCAGAGACTTTGACACCTGATGAAGTCAGTAAAAAAGAAGGCATCAATGCCGAACAAATTGTCATCAAAATTACTGATCAAGGCTATGTCACTTCACACGGTGACCACTATCATTATTACAATGGGAAGGTTCCTTATGATGCTATCATCAGTGAAGAGTTGCTGATGAAAGATCCGAATTATCAGTTGAAAGATTCAGATATTGTTAATGAAATCAAGGGTGGTTATGTGATTAAGGTAGACGGGAAATACTATGTTTACCTGAAAGATACGGCTCATGCGGATAATATTCGAACAAAAGAAGAAATTACTCGTCAGAAACAAGAACATAGTAGTAATCACGGAGGAGGTTCTAACGATCAGGCAGTAGTTGTAGCCAGAGCTCAAGGACGCTATACAACAGATGATGGTTATATCTTTAATGCATCTGATATCATCGAAGATACGGGCGATGCTTATATCGTTCCTCATGGTAATCACTTCCACTATATTCCTAAGAGTGACTTGTCTGCCAGTGAATTAGCTGCTGCTCGAGCCTTCTTATCTGGTAAAGGTGGTCAAACAAGCTCAGTTGGGTATCGTCCGTCTACAAATTCTTCTAGTAGCTCATCAGATGCATCGAATAGTAGTTCATATGGACAAACAAATCATAGTAAAGTTGAGACAAATATTAGAGGATGGGCTCCAAGTGTTAGCTCACAAGTGGATAATAGTTATCAAGAAAGTCCAAGTGAAGATGTATCTAGTCTCTTGAAACAACTTTATGCCTTGCCGCTCAGTCAACGACACGTGGAATCAGATGGACTTGTCTTTGATCCAGCGCAGATTACAAGAAAAACTGCGAATGGTGTTGCAGTGCCACACGGAGACCATTACCACTTTATCCCTTATTCTCAAATGACTGATTTAGAGCAGAAGATTGCAAGAATGATTCCGTTAAAAGGGCAATATGGATTAAATCAAATTGGTACAGATATTAAACCTTTAGTATCAAGAGAAGTAGTTCATAAGTTCTTAGGACAACCAATCAAAGCTTATGGAAAAGGTTTAGATGGTAAACCTTATGATACGAGTGATGGATATGTATTCAGTAAAGATTCTATCTATTCAGTTGATAAATCAGGCATTATAGCGAGACATGGAAATCATTTCCATTATGTGGGATTTGGAGAGTTAGAACAGTTCGAATTAGATGAAGTTAGCAAATGGATGAAGGAAAAAGGCCAACCTAATGAGAGTGTTATTCCTTCAGAGAATATGGATAACAAAGAAAAACCAAAATTTGATTCAAAAAAAGTGACTGGTAAAGTGACTAAAGATGGTAAAGTAGGCTATGTTCTTAAAGAGAACGGAAAAGAATACTTCTACTCTCGAGATGAACTTGATCTTACTCAAATTGCTTTTTCTGAACAAGAACTCATGCTTAAGGATAGAGATCATTATCGTTATGATATAGTAGACACAGGGATCAAACCAAGATTAGCTGTAGATGTCTCAAGTTTGCCGATGCATGCAGCGAATACTACCTATGATACTGGAAGTTCATTCATTATTCCACACATTGATCATATTCATGTTGTGCCTTACTCATGGTTAGAGCCTGATCAAATTGCGACTATTAAATATGTCATGCAACACCCTGAGGTTCGTCCTGAAGTTTGGTCTAAGCCGGGTCACGAGGATTCAGGTTCCGTTATTGCTAATGTGACTCCTCTTGAAAAACGCGCTGGAATGCAGAATTGGCAAATTATCCATTCTGCTGAAGAAGTTCAGAAAGCACTTAAAGAAGGCAAGTTTGCAACTCCTGATGGATATATTTTTGATCCTCAGGATGTATTGGCAAAGGGAACCTATATTTGGGCAGATAAATCTTTCAGTATTCCAAAAGCTAGTGGTGATTCATTGAGAAATATCAATCAGTCTGATTTATCAGATAAAGAGTGGAAACAAGCTCAAGAGTTGATTGCTAAAAGAATTAAAGAAAAAGAAACAACAAATGATTCTTCTAATTCACATCTAGTTTCTTCAGATAAGAAATCGGAAACAAAGAAAGATGCATCCGATTCAAATAAAGTCGATGAACAACCAAAGGATAATAAATCTCAAAATGAGGCAGATGCGACTAGCAGCAATCCTTCGGTTGAAAAAGACAAACCTAAAGCAGAAGAAAATAAAGAAGATGATTACGATGATATACCAGATTATGGATTAGATAAGGCCACTTTAAAAGATCATATAAATAAAATAACACAAATTGCTCAAATTGATTCTAAATACCTTATTTTTTCAGCAGAAGGAGTTCAGTTTTATAATAAGAATGGGGATTTAGTAACCTATGATATTAAAACTCTTAAGCAAATAAAACCTTAGAAGATTTTGACAAATAATCATCTAGTTGAAAGGATATTGTTCTATTATTGGATAGAATAATGTCCTTTTATTTGTTAATAAAAAGATGAAATTTCCTGTCTAAAAAATGAAGAAAGGATTCTTAAAGTAATAATTTGAGTCTCTTTCACTAAAAATCTTGACAGATAAACTTAAAAAAGGTAAACTATTTACTGGTTAATTAATTGGTTAAATAACCGGTTTAGGAAAACTGTTTAACCGAAAAAAAGAAGTTAAGAAATAGCTTCATCATTTATTGAAATGAGGGATTTATGAAATTCAGTAAAAAATATATAGCAGCTGGATCAGCTCTTATCGTATCCTTGAGTCTTTGCGCTTATGCATTGAACCAGTATAGATCGCAGGAAAATAAGGACAATAATCGTGTATCTTATGTCGATGGTAAACAAGACTCTCAAAAAACAGAGACCCAGACACCAGATCAAGTTAGCAAAAAAGAAGATATTCAGGCAGAACAGATTGTCGTGAAAATTACCGATCAAGGTTATGTGACATCACACGGTGATCATTTCCATTATTACAATGGGAAAGTTCCTTTTGACGCGATTTTCAGCGAAGAACTGTTGATGAAAGATGCCAATTATCAACTGAAAGATGCTGACATTGTCAACGAAATCAAAGGTGGCTACATTATCAAGGTGGATGGCAAGTATTATGTTTACCTTAAAGATGCGGCTCATGCTGATAATATTCGTACGAAGGACGAAATTGAGCGCCAAAAACAAGGTCATACTCATGATGCACCAACCTCTAACAGTGCAGTGGCGCTTGCTCAATCGCAAGGTCGCTATACCACTGATGATGGGTATATTTTTAATCCATCTGATATTATAGAGGATACTGGTGATGCTTATATCGTTCCTCATGGAGGACATTTCCACTACATTCCGAAGAGTTCCTTGTCTGCTAGCGAATTGGCAGCTGCTCAAACTTACCTCTCTGGAACTAGAAAGCAACCAACTGTGACTGACTATCGTCCAAACCAAAATGGAAGCAGTCAAACCACTAATCCAAGTCAACAAACCGAAACACCAAGCAAACCAGAAGAGAGCCTTCAGAGTCTATTGCAGCAACTCTATGCTCTTCCAAGTAATCAACGTTATGCTGAATCAGATGGCTTGATTTTTGATCCTGCTAAGATTTCAAGTAGAACGCCGAGTGGCGTGGCGATTCCTCACGGAAATCACTATCATTTCATCCCATATACAAAGCTTTCTGCATTGGAAGAAAAGATTGCGCGTATGATTCCTTTATCTAGCGACAGTGGGAAGCCAACACCTTTAGAAAATCCAAGCAAACCAGCAGAGCATCCAGCTCAGCCAAATCATTCTCATGACCAAGACGGTGACCATGGAAGCCAGAATACCAACCATGAAGATCATGACCATGATGGAGAGGAGCATGACCATCACCACGGTGAAGAACATGATCATAGTTTTGCAGCTGACCGTGTTATTAGTGAGGATGAGCAAGGGTTTGTAGTTTCTCATGGAGATCACGCTCATTATTTCTTTAAGAAGGACTTGACTGCAACCCAAATCAAAGCTGCCCAAAATCACTTGAAAGAAAATCATCAGCCTCAGCACGTTCAACCACTTGCAAAGACTGTGGAAAGTTTCTCAAGAGATGCTAGCGATGAAGAAAAAATCAAGTATATCTCACAGACCTACGGGGTTCCGCTCGAAGCGATTCGTATTTCAAATGGATTCTTTGTCTTTGGAAATCCGGATCAAGCCTATGATCCAACCCATATCCATCCCTATGCTGTTCGAAAAGAACATGTTCGTATTCCTCTCCAAACTGGGAACCCAGAACTGGATTTCCTAAATGAACTGTATACGACTGCCCTACGTGATGGGGTATCTCCTTATAGTTTACAGGTAGAAAGTGGTAGTTTTGTGATTCCTCACGGAGACCACAATCACTACATCAAGGTTCAAACTAAGGGCTATGAAGTAGCTTTGAAAAATAAGATTCCAGCCCTACAATCGACCTATCAACCTGGAGCATTTGATGAACAAACAGTTCTATCTAAGGTGGATCAACTGTTAGCAGATAGCAGAAATCTCTACAAAGACCAGCCAATCATGCAGAGACGGGTTGAACTTGCTTTGGGGCAGTTCACCGAAAATATGAAAAAACTGGCAACAAACTCAACTGCTGGATATCTAGCAGCCTTGGATCTCTTTGATAAACAGTATATCCATGTGGATCAAAGTGTGGCACCGGTTGAAACTTCACCTTTAGATAAGAAGTACCAAGCCTTAGTAGATAAGATCAATACACTGGATACGGACACTTATGGCTTGCCTAAGAAAGATCTTTTAGTACATTTGCAGGAAGCAAAACTAGCACAGGATGAGACAGATTTGGCTGCCATTGAAGCGAAACTTCAGGCCTTGCAAGATTTCCGAGATCGGACAGGAGTCACAACAGTAGAGTACATCAAGTACTTCTACGAACATGTGTCTGATGGTCGTTTGAGAGAAGAACTTCGGAACCGTGTTGCTAAATTGACATGGGAACTTTACCAGTCACAATCTTTCCTAAAAGCAACCGACTTGAACAAGCTATTCCCAACTATTTACCAAACTAAGCTAGAAGTAGAAGAGGCTCTCAAAGAAGAACCCGTATCTACAAAAGCTGGTAAGACTATTCTAGATACGGAAAAAGTAGATAGTCAAACTGCTAAGACCGCCATCTATGAATTCCTAAAAGAACTCTACGGTGATTTTATGCCAGAAGAGCGGGTTAGCCATGTTAAGAAGGAAGAAGTAGATGCTCTCCTAACTAAAGCTGCTCAACTCCTAGCACGTGTCAAAGAAGATGGTGTCAAACAATCCCTAGCTGAAGAAGCAGCTAATATCAAGGCGGCTACTGAAAAGGAAAATGCAGACCTTGACGAAGCTAAAACACAACTTGAGGATCTTTTAAATCGTATTGCAGCGACTATCCAACGAGAGAAAAAAGAAGCAGAACAAGATCCGCAAACCGTGATCATCTACCAAAAACTCTATAATGTCATGCTCTCTCTTCACAAGTACTTAGAGGATAACAAAGGAACCGATGCAGACTTTGAACGTGTTGATGCTCTATTTGATCAACTTGCAGCCAAAAGCAGTGATAAAGAAGGTCTCCTCACTCTAGCTAAAGAAATCATTAGCTTGAACCAGGAACTCCGTTCAAAAGCAAGTGAAACTGATAGCCAATCTAAGTCTGAGAAAGACAGTGAAACAGCTGCTTCTCAAGCGACAGAAAAGCAAGCACAAAGTGAGTCTGAGACAAGTGCTCAACCAAATGAATAAAAAGAAAGGCGAAGTAGCTGAGCTACCTCGTCTTTTTTAGTCTTTATAAGATACAATGCCAATGATGGTATCCACCGCACGCTCCATAGTCTGAAGGCTGACGTATTCAAAACGTCCATGCATGTTTTCACCACCAGCAAAAATATTTGGAGTTGGGATACCCATAAAGGAAATTTTAGACCCATCTGTTCCACCACGAATTGGTTCAATAATTGGCGCGATTCCTAAATCTTCCATAACAGCTTTAGCAATAGTAATAGGCGTCATGTCTTTCTCAATGACTTCCTTCATATTGTAGTACTGGTCTGTCAGAGTCAAGCTAACGCGATCATTCCCAAGTTCTTGATTCATCTTGTCAGCAATAGACTGCATAGCTACTTTACGAGCTTCAAAGGAATCCTTTTCAAAGTCTCGAATGATATAGCTTGCACGCGCCTCCTCAACGCTACCTGACACATCCATAAGATGATAGAAACCTTGGTAACCATCTGTCAGTTCAGGTCGGTCATTCTCTGGAAGTTGATTATGAAAATCAATTGCTAGCTGAAGGGCATTGACCATCTGGCCTTTAGCGGTACCAGGGTGAACATTGCGCCCTTGGAAATGGAGTTCAGCAGCTGCTGCTGAGAAAGTCTCGTACTGAAGTTCTCCTAGCGGACCACCATCAACAGTATAGGCAAAGTCAACGTCAAAGTCATCTGCATCAAATTTATTAGCTCCAACCCCGATTTCTTCATCTGGACCAAAACCAACACGGATTTCACAGTGTTTGATTTCGGGATGAGCAGTCAGATATTCAATAGCAGTCATAATCTCAGCAATTCCTGACTTGTCATCAGCACCCAGCAAGGTCGTGCCATCAGTTGTGATAAGCGTTTGGCCTGGATATTTCTCAAGGCTCTTGAAATCAGCAGGATCGAGTTTAAAACCAGAAGAACCTAAGTCGATGACTCCACCATCATAGTTTTCGATAACTTGCGGCTTTACACCTTCGGCATTAAAATCAGCAGTATCCATATGGGAGATGAAGCCAATCTTGCGTGACAAGCTTGGATCGTTTGCTGGTAAGGTCCCAATAGCAAAACCATTTGGAAGGTAGTAAACGTTTTGCAGACCGACACGTTTCATTTCAGGAATAAGAACGTTGGTTGCAAAATCTACCTGACTTTGCGTACTTGGAGTAGTAGTCGAGTGTTCATCAGAACGCGTATTGACCTTAACGTAGGTCAAAAAACGATCTAAAAGGTTCGGATAAGTCATAAAAACTCCTTTAACAATTAAAAATAAAATGCTATCTTCAGAAAAAACTAATTCCGAAGGTTTTATGATTTAAAAAATATAATAACTCAAATCCATAATAATCTCAAATAGAAAAACGGTTATTCTATTCTTTTTCATTTTACCATAGAATAGTTTGAAAGACAAAGAAGAATCATGCTATTTTACAATCAATATAATATAAAATAATTATATTGATTGACACTGTTTGGAGTTTAGTGTACAATTGTTTTATAAATTCTATAGATTGATATAGTAATAATATAAAAACATTCTAGTTAAGGAGAATAAAATGAACATTCGCTTTGATTTTAAGAAAGTTCAAATTATTGCGCGCCGTTTAGTTACACTGTTAGCTATTCTCTTTTTGTGTGCTCCGATAGGTATGTTAAATGCTGATTCTAATACAGAACCTCAGACAACTCTTCACAAGACAATTACTCCGATATCCGGACAAGATGACAAGTATGAGTTGTCATTGGATATCACTTCTAAGCTTGGGACAGAAACTCAAACGGATCCCTTAGATGTTGTTTTAGTAGCAGATCTCTCAGGAAGTATGAACAAGAGAGATGTTCCTTCTTCTACTGGACGAACAATTACAAGATTGGATGCTTTAAAAAATACCCTTAAAGGGACTCGAGATCGTCAGGGATTAATTGATACGATTTTATCCAATTCAAATAATCGGTTATCCATGGTAGGTTTTGGCGGAAAGATTGATAATAAGTTTGCAGAACAATCATGGAATGCCTACTACCGAAAATGGGAGTGGGGATATCGGTATTGGCCGTATGAAGAGAGAACAGCATTTTATGATGGTGTGTCCCCATGGGATGATGCGGAAACAATTTTAAATTGGAATAACGATGCTAGTGGTTCAAAGACTGCAGTTAGTAATATGAAGATTGCTGGTGGCAAATCAATAGGGACTGAATCAGGAATCGGTACAGGAACCAATATTAGCGCAGGTATTCGTATTGCCAATCAATTGATGGATAGTGCAAGGTCTAATGCTAAGAAAGTTGTTATTGTTCTATCAGATGGTTTTGCCAATATGTATTACAACGACAGTGGTTATACAGTTTATAACTATAATAATCAAGATGGATCAGAAACGGCTCCATATTGGTTCTGGAATAATTTAGATGGATCTATCAATAATCTCGCCTATAGTCTCGCTCCAAAACTAGATGGCTTTTACTCTATTAAATTTCGTTATTCAAACAATGTCGACAGTATTACCAGTTTGCAGTATTATATCAGGTACCACAATTCTTCCATTCCTAATGAAATCCTATCCGCAAACAATGAAGACCAGTTACGAGACAGTTTTAAAGATATCACTGATAAGATTCTGCCTCTGGGAATTCACCGTGTGACTATCAAAGATGTTCTTTCTAAGTATGTCCAGCTATTACCGAACGGATCGTCAGAGTTTCGTGTCGTTAAAGAGAAAGATGGTAGCAGTGAAACATTAACCGAAGAGCAAGTAACTTTTGATACCAAGACAACCTCTGGTGGATTAGTGGAAGTTACGGCTAAATTTTCTCCGAATTATTCCTTGGAAGATGGGGCTCGATACGCTCTCAAATTTACTGTTACATCTAGTCAAGATGCTCTGGATGCCATTGCTGGTGATAAAAAGATAGAGGCTGGTGATGCTGATGGTTCTGATGTCAATAAACTCTATTCCAATAAAGGTGCCAGTGTCACCTATTCCTATGGAATAGGCACCTCACAAACCAAGACCAAAGAATACTCTGACAACCCAACATTTAAGCCTTCAGATCCATTAACGGTACCAGTGGAAGTTGAATGGCAAGGTGTGACGGGTGCGAGAACTGTTATTACAGCTGATCAACCGAGTAATATTGAACTGAAACTGGTTCAAAAGAACAAGAACGGAGGTTCTGATAATCAAGACTATCGAAAAACCAATGTGAATGTTGGTAAAAACGTATCTAATGAAACGAGGAACTTTGAAAAAGTTGCCAAAGGATATCAATACGATTTAATTGCACCGGACGTCCCAGCCTTTACCAAAGAAATAAAAAATGTTGGTACAGAATCTAAACCATCCTTTAAGGTAATCTATAAACAATTACCAAGCCTGACAATTAAAAAAGTGTTGAAATTCGAAAACAACTTGAACAAGGAGTTTTGGATTAAGGTAAAACTAACCTCTCCTGATTCTACGCCATTGAATGGAACTTTTGGTGAGATAACTGTTGTGAATGGTGAAGCGAAGATTCGTGTTGACAAACGAAAACGTTGGAAAGGTATTCTAAGCTATCTTCCTCGAGGAACCCACTACAAGGTTGAAGAAGAAGCCACATCAACAATTGGTTACCACGTTACATATGAGAATCAAGAGGGCGATCTGAATAAAGACGAGACCAGTACTGTCACGAACCACAAGCTTCCAAGTTTATCAGTCACAAAAAAGGTTACGGGGGTATTTGCCAACCTATTAAAATCCTTCAAGATTACCATTAACATAAAGGATGCTCAGAATAGACCATTGAATGGTTCCTATAATGTATTGGTGAATAACAAAAGAACGATCTTGCAGTTTACTGACGGACGAGCGTCTGTTGATCTTAACAAAGACCACACGATAAAAATTTATGGGCTACCACTTGATAGCTCCTATACCGTAGAAGAAGAATCAAACTCTTCGATTGGTTATCAGGTTACTTATGAAAATAAAGAAGGCAAGCTTGATGCGGACAAGTATGCGACAGTCAGGAATAATAAAAATAGTGTACCTGAAACTGGAATTGACTTCCTCAGCAGTACACTCGTGTTAGGAATAATCCTTCCTCTAGGAGGTATCTTCTTTACAATCCTACTCGGCTATCTAGTGGTACATAGGAGAAAATAATGCTACTTAAAAAGAAACATAAGAAAACAGTAACACAAGTCAATCGGGATAAGTCTCCGCCGAGTGTATGGGGAGATATCCTCTACTTAGTCAGTAAGCTTCTGATGGTTGGGTTTGTACTGGCCACCCTTTACTTTTTTGTCTTTGGACTATTGAGATACAATGACGATGGCATGAAGCCAGCCTTAAAAGATGGCGACTTGGTTGTCTACTATAGGCTTGATAAACGTTATTCGATTGGTGACCTGCTCGTCTATAGTTATAAGGGCAAGGAAAGAGTGGCGCGTGTCATAGCAACCGAAGGAAGTACGATCGATATAAACGAAAATGGTCTCATCATCAACGGTTCTCCTCAACAAGAGCAGGATATCTACAAAGAAACGCTGCTCTATAAGGAAGGGGCTACCTTCCCAATGAAAGTCCCAGCAGGACAACTCTTTGTCCTCGGAGACAATCGAACAACGGCTGTAGATAGTCGTGCTTTTGGAACCATTCCTATACAGGATACCCATGGCAAGGTGGTAACAGTCCTAAGGCGACGGGGCTTTTGATGATAATTTATGAAAAAAGAAATTTAAAAACAAAAGGAATAATCATGAAAAAAAGATTTTTGAAAAAATTAGTTACTGCAAGCATTGCAGCTGTAACCGCCTTGTCGGTCTTTAGAGGAGTTCCAACATTTGCGGATGATAATGATGTGGCAACTGCTAAAGCAACTGGTGAAACAAGTGCAAAAGTAGCTATTAATAAAACACTGAATATTGCTGAAGGAATTACAACACCGAAAGCGACTTTTAGGTTTACTTTTACTCCACAACCTGGAACTTCTTCAAATGATGCTCCTTATCAAATGGCTTCAAATTCGGAAAGTAATAAGGGATTCATTCCTGATCGTACGGTGACTTATTCGGAAGCTGATCGCTTAGCCAGTGGTCAATCAAGCATTAAAAAAGATACAGGTGACATTTTTGCTGGAGTTTCTTATGATCATGCAGGCGAGTATGTTTACCTCGTAAAGGAAACAGATAAAACTTATACACCTATTAAAGATAAAAATGATCAAGATATAGATGCTGTGAAATATGATACTCGCACTTATAAAATGCATGTAATTGTCAAAAATAAAGAAAATTCAGGTACCTTTATTTCTTCTGTTTACTTTAGAGAAGAGAATAAACCTGGCGCTGCTAAAGTTGCTCCATCTTCAAATTCAAATATTTTCAAATATGATTTATTTGAGAACACATATACTAAAAACGGAGGGAAAATTGATCCAACAGATCCTAAACACCCAAATGAACCAACAAAAGATATAACAGACAATGCAAAAAAATCCTTAACTATTCTAAAAAAAGTTGACGGAGGGACTGCGGATCGTACAAAAGATTTCCAATTTGAGATAACTGTAAAATTACCCAAAACAAATGAAACAGCAGTATCTCCTGTAACACAAATTACAGTTCATTATGGTGATAAAACTGAAAATGTTGATGTTGCTACCGATAAAGTCACATTTACTAAAACTTTTACTTTGAAGCATGGTCAAGAGTTTGCCATTGCTAATCTTCCAGCAGGTTCTCGTTATACTGTAAAAGAAACCGGAAGCAAAGGATATACCGCTACTTCTAAATATACTGAGAATGGTGAAAGTAAAACCAAATCAGATGGTACTCAAGCCCAAGATTATACAGTTGAAAATGTTCTTGTCGGTGAAAAATTGAACGACAACACTTTTACCAATAAATTCCAAGACGTTACCCCTACTGGTCTCTTGATTGACAATCTTCCCTTCATCTTGATGATTGGTCTTGGTTTGGCTGGATTTGTTGCTTTGTCTAAAAAACGCAGACAAGCTTAAGCAAGTGGTTTGACCGATGAAAATCAAGCGTGAGAAACCAAAAAAGAGTTTGTCTAGGCGGCTGGTCCTTGCTGTAGATGCATTGATGAATCATATCTTGCTCCTCTTGGCAGCCTTAGTCTTTCTCTTTGGTTTCTACGCCCTTTGGGATGCCAATCAGGTTTATTCTCAGGCTTCATCAAGTGAGTATGAGGCTTATAGACCTGTTAGTACCAGTGAGAAGGATGAGCTTGATAGTTTTTCTGGCTTTCACAAGCTACAGCAAGTCAATCCAGAGGTTCTCGGTTGGATCAATGTCTATGGCACCAATATCGACTATCCCTTAGTCCAAGCCAAAGACAATGAAAAATACCTGAACAAGGATTCCAAGGGAGAATTTGCAGCTACAGGAGCTATTTTCCTTGAGGCTCGAAATGAATCCAAATTCGAAGACTTTAATACCATCATCTACGGACACCATGTAGAAAATGGGGTTATGTTTGGAGATGTAGCGAAGTTTTCTGATAAGGAATTTTTTGACCAGCATCGCTACGGTAGTATTTACTATAATGGTGTTGAAAAAGGTCTTGAGATCTTTGAGATGCTCGAGGTGGACGCCTATGACTTTAACATCTACGATCCAGGTATTAATGGGGATAATCGGCGCCAAGAATATATCGATCACTTACTCTCGGTTGCCATCCACAAACGAGACATTACACTGGGGCCAAATGACCATATCATCCTTCTCAGTACCTGTTTCCTAGACGTAACAAATGGGAGACATATCGTAGTTGCCAAGATTACGGATACGGTTCCAAAGGACACCTTCCATACGAAAAAATCAAAACCATTCCCTTATAGTGTCTTTGATGATTCGTCGCTCGGACGATTTCTCTCATCGATTCCTTTGTGGATATGGTACATCATCTTGTTTATCTTGCTCTTGCTATTGATCTTCTTGCTCATCATCCTCTACTTGATCTTGCGTCGTAGAAAAGAAGCAAAGGAAGAAGGGGCAGATACCATTACTGACTAAACTACCAATAAAAGAGAAAGGGACAGCCTCTCTTGCTCTTTTATTTTCAAGGCTAGAGAGGAGAAAGAAGGAAATATGAAAACAAGTACGAGTCGCAAAGTTATAAAGGTCATTCTATCCCTCTTTCTAGCTTTTTTCTGTCTTTTTACAGCTGATAGAGTTCTTGCGAGTGACTACGATCATTATAATCCCATTGAAAAAGATGCCAGCAGTACGGGCTTTGAAACCTTGCAGCACCTCAACAAGGATGTTTGTGGTTGGATTAGCCTTGATGGAACCAAGGTAGACTATCCCCTCTTGCAGAGTCAGGACAATGTCAAATACCTTGATCGCAATGCTTTTGGCGATTATACTGTGTCAGGCTCTATATTCCTAGACTATCGTTTTAACCCCAACTTTACCGACTTTAACACCATCATTTATGGTCACTCCATGGCTTCTGGAGCTATGTTTGGGGAGATTCAAAAATTTGCGGATCAAGATTTTTTTGAAAAGCATCGCTATGGTTCTATCTACTACAATGGTCGTGAACGTGGTCTGGAGATATTTGGGATTTTAGAAGTGGATGCCTATGACACGGAGATTTACCGGACTTTGAGTTCCAACGATGAGGAACACCAGGCTTACTATCAATATCTGCTAAGTAAATCCAAGTACAAGCGAGATGTTTCCTTGACCTCAACGGACAAGATTGTTTTGTTAAGCACCTGTTTCCTTAACATTACCAACGGACGGCATATCCTCTTAGCTAAAATAACGGATGCACCACTAAAAGCATCCCAGGATAAAAGTGGGGAAGCAGTAGGAACACGCTATTTTGACCAAGGGCTACCAACGCATTGGATTTATATCCTTGCCTTTCTTCTCTTGATTATTGTTATTTTACTCCTTGTCGTTATCATCCTAATCATAAGACGAGATAGAAAGACAAAAGAACAAAAGAAATAGTAGACGTCGGAAGCGTTTACTATTTTTTTCTTTCATGATAGAATAGATAGTGAAAATAATATCATAAGGATGATAACATGAAAAAAGCAATATTGATGATGACCTTTGGATCTCCAGAGGAGATTAGTTTTGAAGGAGTAGCAGAATTCTTTACAAACATTCGTCGTGGAGTTAGACCCCAAGACCACGAGATCCAGACTCTCTATGACAACTACGTCCTTATCGGTGGGACACCTTTGCAGCGGATTACACGTGATGAGGTCAATTTAGTCAAGGAACGATTAGGGGAGGAGTATGGTATCTACTTTGCCAACAAATTTTCTCGTCCCTTTATTCCAGACGTGATCAGGCAGATGGAAGCTGATGGTGTTGAAGAATGTATCTGCTTGATTTTGGAACCTCATTATTCTTTTTACTCAGTCATGGGGTATGAAAAGTTTCTGGAAAGCCAGCAGATCCGATTTTTAGTAATTAAGGACTGGTATCAACAACAGCCTTTGCTGGACTTCTGGACAGATGAGATTAGCAAAATTTTACGGAACCATGTGGGAGAAGAATCTTTCAAGGTAATCTTTTCGGCACACAGTGTTCCCATTTTTGCCTTGGATTATGGAGATCCTTATATCGACCAGATTTTCGATAATAGCAAGCTCATTGCTGAACAACTCGGCCTAACAGCCGACCAGTATACCAATACTTGGCAGAGCGAAAGTGATATTGGAATCCCTTGGATCAAGCCAGATGTCTTAGAATATTTACGAGAACAAAAGCAACATCCAGAGCATTATATTTTTGTCCCGATTAGTTTTATCAGTGAGCACATTGAAGTCTTGTTCGATAATGATGTGGAATGTTATGAGTTGTGTCAAGAATTAGATGTCACCTACCATCGCCCACCTATGCCCAATACGGATAGCCGTTTAATTGACGCTTTAGTTGCTACTGTAAGAGCCAATGAAGACAAAGAATTTAAAGCTTTTCTCCCAGAAGAAGAAACCTTTGATGAGTTAGCGCCTTCAGCAACTACCAAGGACATTATGGAGGAGACAGACGACCTTCAGATGCCAGAATTTGTCAAAAAGCTCATTGAGAAAAAAGGCCGTGAAAATGTGAAGATGCCTTACTTAATTAAGAAAATGCTCGAAAAAGCTGGGAAGTTACCAAAAGAGTAAAGAAAAAAGGATTTAGCTTTAAGCTAAATCCTTTATCTGTTTTATTTTTTCTCAAGAAGAGCTTTGATTTCTTGAAGAACTTCAAGTTCAGTTGGAGCAGCAGGTGCTTCCTCAACCACTTCCTCTTTCTTACGAAGGTTTTGCGCTTTTTCCATAGCTTTAATAACGAAGAAAAGCACAGTACCTACAACGAGAAAGTTGATAATAGCACTCAAGAATTTACCATATGTAACACCATTCCATGCAAGCTCAGCGATGTTTTGTACTTTCGCAGCTTCCAAAGCTGGGTTCAATAGAAGTGGAGTGATGATGTCATTAACAAATGAAGTAACGATAGCACCAAATGCAGAGGCAATGATGACACCGACAGCGAGGTCAACGACATTACCACGAAGCAAGAATTCTTTAAGATCCTTTAACATTTTCATAAATTCCTTTCCTAATTTTCTAATTTATTATATCCTAAATTGTGACAAAAAGCAACTTGAACGCTCAAAGTGGTCAGTTGTTCCCTTTAAAAATATAGATTTTACTGAAAATATAGTTTAAAATGATGATCAAAATTTGTGCTAGGATAGTTTCAATCGTATTAACCCTATCTATATTAAATTCGACAAACTGGCCAATAATATCAGGAAAGGTTGTAACAAAGATATAAGTTAAAAGGATGTCGAGACCAAGTGTTGAGAGACGAGCTAAGACAAATTTAGCCAGGCGGGTTGGCCAATTCCTTCTCTCTTGTTTAAAGACGATTGTATCATTTGTGAGAAAGGCAAAGAGAATCCCGATAATATTTGCAAGGGCAGTTGCGAGGATTTCCTGGTGGCTGATATGGTAAATAACCAAACGTGATACAATAGAAACCAAAGTCGTAGCACCACCAAAAAATAGGTAGGAGAGTATTTCGTTATTAAAGAAAGCTTTTATTCGTTTTTTCATGATTTTAGTATAGCATAAAGCTGGCTAATGTGCTATACTAGTAAGGTTGATTCACTCAACCCTTGGTGCTTAGCTTCTTTCACCAAGCATATTTTACGCGGGAAACCGCCAAAGGAGAAAACATGAAAAATTTAACTGTTCGTGACATGGCAGATATTGCTATTGTTGCTGCTATCTATGTGGTTTTGACCATTACCCCACCACTAAATGCTATTAGCTACGGTGCTTACCAGTTCCGCATTTCTGAGATGATGAATTTTTTGGCTTTTTACAATCCTAAATACATCATCGGTGTGACGATTGGTTGTATGATTGCTAATTTCTTTAGTTTTGGCATAATTGATGTCTTTGTCGGCGGGGGATCTACTCTAGTTTTCCTTAGTCTAGGTGTATGGCTCTTTGCAAAATACAGCAAAGATTACCTCTTTAACGGATTGATTCGAAAAGATCATTTCTTCTTTTCAATCCTCTTCTCCATTTCAATGATTACCATTGCAGCTGAACTTCATATCGTTGCTGAAGCTCCATTCTTCTTTACTTGGTTTTCTACAGGGATTGGAGAGTTTGCATCGCTTATCGTTGGTGCAATCCTAATCGGAAAACTGGGACAGCGAATCGACCTTACAAAATAAGAAGTTTATAAGCTAGATTCTTGCTAAATCTAGCTTTTTTCATTTCATAAAATTAAAAGAGAGCGCTTGACAAGAACATAGAACTATAGTATACTTTTTAGGTAAGCTGATTTAGCTCAGTTGGCAGAGCGCATCCATGGTAAGGATGAGGTCGCCGGTTCAATCCCGGCAATTAGCATGATATAGACAGGAAAACTCTTGATATTTGAGAGTTTTTTATATTTACCCCGCATTAGCCTTGACAAAGTCAGCAAAGCATAGTAGAATAAAACCTGCGATGAGTCGATAGGTAGTCTTTGGACTACTATTGAGCATAAGGAGGTCATAACGCAGGAGCGGACCTTGATGAGTTGTGTGAACCAGCTCATCACATGAAGATGCCTCTTAGTCCCTGGTCAATGACTGGGGATTTTTAATTTTCAGAAAATAGAACCCAAAAATACTTTTCAATTTTTAGAAAAAGTAGTATAATACTTCTATTATAGAAATTTTTAGAAAATTCCGAAAGAGGTTATTTATGGGATATACAGTTGCTGTAGTCGGCGCGACAGGTGCTGTCGGAGCTCAGATGATAAAAATGTTGGAAGAATCAACACTTCCAATCGATAAAATTCGTTACCTTGCTTCTGCACGTTCAGCAGGCAAGACTTTGAAATTTAAAGACCAAGATATTACGATTGAGGAAACAACTGAGACAGCTTTTGAAGGTGTTGATATTGCTCTCTTCTCAGCTGGTGGTTCGACATCTGCCAAGTATGCTCCCTACGCAGTTAAGGCTGGTGCAGTAGTAGTTGATAACACATCTTACTTCCGTCAAAATCCAGATGTACCATTGGTTGTCCCAGAAGTAAATGCTCATGCCTTGGATGCTCATAATGGAATCATTGCTTGCCCCAACTGTTCCACAATCCAAATGATGGTGGCTCTTGAGCCTGTTCGTCAAAAATGGGGCTTGGACCGTATCATTGTTTCAACTTACCAAGCCGTTTCAGGTGCTGGTATGGGAGCAATTCTTGAGACACAGCGTGAACTTCGTGAAGTTTTGAATGATGGTGTGAATCCTCGTGATTTGCATGCAGAAATCTTGCCTTCAGGTGGTGATAAGAAACACTATCCTATCGCCTTTAACGCTCTTCCACAAATCGATGTCTTTACTGACAATTATTACACTTATGAAGAGATGAAGATGACTAAGGAAACAAAGAAAATCATGGAAGATGACAGCATCGCAGTGTCTGCAACATGTGTGCGTATTCCCGTCTTGTCAGCTCACTCTGAGTCTGTTTATATCGAAACAAAAGAAGTGGCTCCAATCGAAGAAGTAAAAGCAGCCATCGCAGCCTTTCCAGGTGCTGTTCTTGAGGATGACGTAGCACATCAAATCTATCCGCAAGCCATCAACGCTGTTGGTTCACGTGATACCTTCGTAGGTCGTATCCGTAAAGACTTGGATGCTGAAAAAGGAATCCATATGTGGGTTGTTTCAGATAACCTTCTCAAAGGTGCTGCTTGGAACTCAGTTCAGATTGCAGAAACGCTTCACGAACGTGGATTGGTTCGTCCAACAGCTGAGTTGAAATTTGAATTAAAATAGTCATATCGTTTAGGAGTTCAGATGAACTCCTTCTTTGAAATAGAGAGGTGTTTCTCATGTCTTATCAAGATTTAAAAGAGTGTAAAATCATCACAGCCTTTATTACCCCTTTTCATGAGGATGGTTCCATCAACTTTGATGCCATTCCAGCCTTGATTGAGCATTTATTGGCCCATCACACAGACGGCATTCTTCTAGCTGGAACGACTGCTGAGAGTCCGACCTTGACCCACGATGAGGAGTTGGAACTCTTTGCGGCTGTACAAAAGATTGTTAATGGACGTGTTCCTTTGATTGCGGGTGTAGGTACCAATGATACGCGTGACTCGATCGAGTTTGTCAAAGAAGTAGCAGACTTTGGTGGCTTCGCTGCTGGACTTGCTATCGTACCATACTACAACAAACCTTCTCAAGAAGGCATGTATCAGCACTTTAAAGCGATTGCAGATGCTTCTGACTTGCCTATTATCATCTATAACATTCCAGGGCGTGTAGTAGTGGAATTAACTCCAGAAACCATGCTTCGCTTGGCTGACCATCCAAATATCATCGGTGTCAAAGAATGTACCAGCTTGGCAAATATGGCTTACTTGATTGAGCACAAGCCAAAAGAGTTCTTGGTCTATACTGGTGAGGATGGAGATGCTTTCCATGCCATGAACCTTGGTGCGGATGGGGTTATTTCTGTTGCCTCCCATACAAATGGAGATGAAATGTACGAAATGTTTACTGCCATTGCAGAGAGCGATATGAAGAAAGCCGCAGCTATTCAGCGTCAGTTCATTCCTAAGGTCAACGCCCTCTTCTCTTATCCAAGTCCTGCTCCAGTTAAGGCAGTCCTTAACTATATGGGATTTGAAGCTGGACCAACTCGTCTGCCTCTAGTTCCAGCACCAGAAGAAGATGCCAAACGCATTATCAAGGTTGTTGTAGATGGTGACTACGAAGCAACTAAGGCAACCGTAACAGGTGTCCTTAGACCAGATTACTAATAAAGACAATAAAATCCATGACCAAATGAACGATCATGGATTTTTTTTATTTTCCTAAACAGAATTGGCTAAAGAGTTGGGTGATGAGTTCATCAGGTGCGGCATCTCCAGTGATTTCTCCGAGAATTTCCCAAGTACGAGTCAAGTCAACTTGAAGCAAATCAACTGGCATACCCAGTTCAAGACCTTCATTAACTGCTTGCAAGCTTTCAACAGCCTTCTCAATCAAGGAAATATGACGGGCGTTAGATAGATAAGTAGCATCTTGCTCAACCAAACCAGCATTTTCAAAGAAGAGGTCGTTAATACGCTCTTCGATTTTATCAATGTTTTGATTTTTAAGAACTGAAATACGGATGAGATCTTCAGGGAGTTCTGAAGTTTCAATCGCTTCAGGAAGATCCGTTTTATTAAGTAGAATAATGCGGTTGGTATCTTGACTGATGTCTAAAAGTTGTCTGTCTTGTGCTGTTAGTGGTTCGCTGGCATTTAGTACTAGTAGTACCAAGTCAGCTTCCTTGAGGGCTTTTTTCGAACGTTCAACACCGATTTGTTCCACGATATCATCTGTTTCACGAATACCTGCAGTATCAATCAATTTGAGAGGAACCCCGTTAATGTTGACGTATTCTTCGATAACATCTCGTGTCGTACCAGCGATGTCTGTTACGATGGCCTTATCTTCACGCAGGAGATTGTTGAGAAGACTGGATTTCCCAACGTTGGGACGGCCGATAATGGCAGTTGAAATTCCCTCACGAAGGATTTTACCACGACGAGCTGTTCTAAGGAGATTGGTTAGCAATTGCTCAAACTCCATAGTCTTCTCGCGGACAACAGCAGTAGTAGCTTCCTCAACATCATCATACTCAGGATAGTCAATATTGACCTCAACTTGGGCAAGTGTATTGAGGATTTCTTGGCGAGTATTATTAATGAGGTCAGAAAGAGAACCGTCCAATTGTTTGACTGCAATATTCATGGCCTTGTCTGTCTTGGCACGGATGATGTCCATCACTGCCTCGGCCTGTGTCAAGTCCACACGACCGTTTAGAAAGGCGCGTTTGGTAAATTCACCAGGTTCTGCCAACCGAGCTCCTTCACGGATAGCTAGTTGGAGAATCTCATTGGTCACCGCAATCCCACCGTGAGTGTTAATCTCGATAATATCCTCACGAGTGAAGGTCTTTGGAGACTTCATAGCTCCAACCATAACTTCGTCCATGACCTTCCCTGTCTGCGGGTCAATAATGTGACCGTAGTTGAGGGTATGGCTTGCAACCTTGCTCAAGTCTTTTCCTTTAAAAATCTTTTGCGCAATGGCAAAGCTATCTGTTCCGCTCAGGCGGACAATACCAATGGCTCCTTCACCTAGTGGAGTAGAGATAGCAGCGATGGTATCAAATTCACGTGTAATCATACTAATTCCTTTTGTATTTCTTTTCTTAGGATAGGTATCCAAGCATCTCTTCAAATTGTAACAAAATTAGACTATTTCTTCAATGGATGCTACTTGGAGATTGAAAAAGCCTAAGCAATTCTGCTTAAGCTGGATTATTTGGTGCGCATTTCCCCTTGAGGGAAGTAGGTTCCTTCTGGCATGTCGTTGATGATGACATGAACGGCTGATTGAGGGGCTCCAGTGTTGCGGACAACAGCTTCCGTTACTTCCTTAGCAAGAGCTTTCTTTTGCTCGAGCGTTCGACCTTCAAATAAATCGATGCGTACAAATGGCATAGTAGCTTCCTCCACTAGTTTTTGATTTCTTCTATTTTACCACATTTTGCCGTTTAAAGCTTCAGAAAATTATGATATACTAGAATGTAGCAAAAATTTAGAAATGGACGTGAAATAGAAGCATGGCACAGTTGTATTATCGTTATGGGACCATGAACTCTGGTAAGACGATTGAGATTCTCAAGGTGGCCTATAACTACGAGGAGCAAGGAAAGGGAGTTGTGATTATGACTTCGGCTCTGGATACACGTGACGGTGTTGGCTATGTGTCGAGTCGAATCGGCATGAAACGCCCAGCCATTGCGATTGAGGAAACGACAGATATCTTCGGCTATATCCGAGACTTACCTGAAAAACCTTACTGTGTGCTAGTCGATGAGGCTCAGTTTCTCAAGCGTCACCATGTTTACGACCTAGCTCGTGTTGTGGACGAGCTAGACATACCTGTCATGGCTTTTGGTTTGAAGAATGACTTTCGCAATGAATTGTTCGAAGGTTCAAAATACCTCTTGCTCTTAGCAGACAAGATTGAAGAAATCAAGACCATCTGTCAGTATTGTAAGAAAAAGGCGACCATGGTGTTGCGCACGCACGATGGTGTACCAGTCTATGATGGAGAACAAATTCAGATCGGTGGAAATGAAACCTATATCTCAGTCTGCCGTAAACATTATTTTGCCCCTGAAATCAATAAGGAGAATGAAGAAAAATGAACATCTATGATCAACTACAAGCTGTAGAAGACCGATATGAAGAATTAGGAGAATTGCTGAGTGACCCTGATGTCGTTTCAGACACCAAACGCTTCATGGAGCTTTCAAAAGAAGAGGCTTCAACTCGTGATACGGTAACAGCCTACCGTGAGTACAAACAAGTTCTTCAAAACATCGTTGATGCCGAAGAGATGATTAAAGAATCAGGCGGAGATGCGGACTTGGAAGAAATGGCCAAGCAAGAGCTGAAAGATGCCAAGGCTGAAAAAGAAGAATACGAAGAAAAACTGAAAATCTTGCTTCTTCCAAAGGATCCAAACGATGACAAGAATATCATCCTTGAAATCCGTGGGGCAGCTGGTGGAGACGAAGCAGCGCTCTTCGCTGGGGATTTGCTAACCATGTACCAAAAATATGCGGAAGCCCAAGGATGGCGCTTTGAAGTCATGGAAGCTTCTATGAACGGTGTCGGTGGTTTCAAAGAAGTGGTTGCCATGGTTTCGGGTCAATCTGTATATTCTAAGCTTAAGTACGAATCAGGTGCCCACCGTGTGCAACGTGTCCCCGTGACAGAAAGCCAAGGTCGTGTACATACTTCAACTGCTACAGTTCTTGTCATGCCTGAAGTAGAGGAAGTAGAATACGATATCGATCCAAAAGACCTTCGTGTTGATATCTACCATGCATCTGGTGCTGGTGGACAGAACGTCAATAAGGTTGCGACTGCCGTGCGTATCGTTCACTTGCCAACCAATATCAAGGTTGAGATGCAGGAAGAACGTACCCAGCAGAAAAACCGTGAGAAGGCCATGAAAATCATCCGTGCGCGTGTTGCTGACCATTTTGCTCAGATTGCTCAAGATGAACAAGATGCCGAGCGTAAGTCAACAATCGGTACTGGGGATCGTTCTGAACGTATTCGTACTTATAACTTCCCACAAAACCGTGTCACAGACCACCGTATCGGTTTGACCCTCCAAAAACTAGATACGATTTTATCTGGTAAATTGGATGAAGTTGTGGATGCTTTGGTTCTTTATGACCAAACACAAAAATTAGAAGAATTAAACAAATAATGAAATTAGCTCAATTATTTTCAGATTTTGAAGAAGCGTTGATAAGACAAGGAGAGGAAGCAGAAAGCCTCTCTTTTGTCTACCGTAGCCTAAAAAATCTCTCTTTTACGGACTTTGTCTTTGCTCTTCAGCAGGAAGTGACAAAAGAGGAAGAAAATTTTGTAGAAGAAATTTACCAGCAGTTAGCGGCTCACAAACCAGCTCAGTATATCATTGGTCACGCAGATTTCTTTGGAATGCAGTTAAAAGTAGATGAGAGAGTTTTGATTCCTCGGCCAGAGACAGAAGAGTTGGTGGAGCTTATCTTGGCCGAAAATCCTGAGGAAAATCTTAAGGTCCTAGATATCGGGACTGGAAGTGGTGCCATAGCCCTTGGATTAGCTAAAAACAGACCGGATTGGTCAGTGACAGCAGCAGATATTTCCCAAGACGCCTTAGAGCTTGCATCAGAGAATGCTAGAAATCAAAATCTTAATATATTTTTTAAAAAATCTGATTGTTTTGCAGAAATTTCTGAAAAATATGATATAATTGTATCCAATCCACCCTATATCTCTCGTGAAGATGAGTCAGAGGTCGGTTTGAATGTTTTACATTCGGAGCCTCATCTAGCTCTCTTTGCAGATGAGGATGGCCTAGCTATTTACCGCAGAATTGCGGAAGATGCAAAAGACTATCTCACAGATGGTGGTAAGATTTATCTTGAAATTGGATACAAGCAAGGTCAAAGTGTTCCTGCGCTTTTTAGGAAATATCTTCCTGAAAAACGGGTACGAACACTCAAGGACCAATTTGGTCAAGATAGGATGGTTGTAGTTGATGATGGACAGGATTAGACAAGAGTTGGAAAAGGGCGGAGCTGTTGTTCTACCAACCGAGACAGTTTATGGTCTCTTTGCTAAGGCCTTAGATGAAAAAGCTGTCGACCATGTTTACCAACTTAAACGTCGTCCTAGAGAAAAGGCGCTCAATCTTAATGTCGCTTCTCTAGAGGACATCTTGCACTTTTCAAAGAATCAGCCAACTTATCTACAAAAGCTTGTAGAGGCCTTTTTACCGGGTCCCTTGACCATTATCCTCGAAGCCAATGACCGAGTTCCCTATTGGGTCAACTCTGGTATTGCAACTGTCGGATTTCGGATGCCGAGTCACCCCATTACACTTGATTTGATTCGAGAGACAGGACCCTTGATTGGGCCGTCTGCCAATATTTCAGGTCAGGCAAGTGGCGTGACCTTTGCTCAAATTCTAGAGGATTTTGACCAAGAGGTTCTGGGTCTGGAGGACGACGCTTTTCTAACTGGACAGGATTCGACTATTTTGGATTTGTCTGGAGACAAGGTGAAAATCTTACGCCAGGGGGCGATTAAGCGAGAAGACATTCTTGCTCAGTTGCCAGAGATTTCTTTTGAGGAGGAGTGAGATGCTAAGAGATTTGCAAGAAACAGATGTGAATGCTATATGTGAGATTAACCAAGAGGCTTTGGGCTATTCTTTTAGTCCAGAGGAAACAGCTAGTCAACTAGCTAGATTATCTCAGGATTCACATCATTTCCTACTTGGTTATGAGGATGCAGTTAGTCATATCCTACTTGGATATGTCCATGCTGAAGTTTATGAATCCCTCTATTCCAAAGCAGGATTTAATATCTTAGGCTTAGCGGTTTCACCTCAAGCACAAGGGCAAGGTATCGGTAAAAGCTTACTGCAAGGGTTGGATCAAGAAGCAAAAAGACGGGGTTATGGGTTTATCCGCTTAAACTCTGCTGATCATCGTCTGGGAGCTCATGCATTTTATGAAAAAGTTGGTTATACTTGTGATAAAGTGCAGAAACGGTTTATTCGCATCTTTTAGTATATTTTCTTAAACTAAAGGACCAGTCACACTATAAAGGAGAAGACCTATGATTTTTGATAAAGACGATTTTAAAGCATACGATGCTGATCTCTGGAATGCTATTGCCAAAGAAGAAGAACGCCAACAAAATAATATCGAGTTGATTGCTTCGGAAAACGTGGTTTCCAAGGCTGTTATGGCAGCTCAAGGGTCTATCTTGACAAACAAATATGCCGAGGGTTACCCAGGACGTCGTTATTATGGTGGAACTGATGTAGTAGACGTGGTAGAAACTCTAGCTATTGAACGTGCAAAAGAAATTTTCGGTGCTAAATTCGCCAATGTCCAACCTCACTCAGGAAGCCAAGCCAACTGTGCAGCATATATGGCTTTGATTGAGCCTGGTGACACTGTAATGGGAATGGATTTGGCAGCAGGTGGACACTTGATCCACGGAGCTCCAGTTAGCTTCTCTGGTCAAACCTACAACTTTGTTTCTTACAGTGTTGATCCTGAAACGGAACTCTTGGACTTTGATGCAATCTTGAAACAAGCCCAAGAAGTAAAACCAAAACTAATTGTAGCTGGTGCTTCAGCCTATTCTCAAATTATCGACTTCTCAAAATTCCGTGAAATTGCTGATGCTGTTGGGGCTAAGCTTATGGTCGATATGGCGCATATCGCTGGCTTGGTTGCAGCTGGTCTTCACCCAAGTCCAGTGCCATACGCTCATATCACTACAACAACGACCCACAAAACTCTTCGTGGACCACGTGGTGGTTTGATTTTGACAAATGATGAAGACCTAGCTAAGAAAATCAACTCAGCTATTTTCCCTGGTATTCAGGGTGGTCCTTTGGAGCATGTTGTCGCTGCTAAGGCTGTTTCCTTCAAAGAAGTTTTGGACCCAGCCTTCAAGGAATATGCTGCTAATGTCATCAAAAACAGCAAGGCTATGGTTGAAGTTTTCTTGCAAGACCCTGATTTCCGTATCATTTCTGGTGGTACTGAAAATCACCTCTTCCTAGTGGATGTAACCAAGGTTGTAGAAAACGGAAAAGTTGCTCAAAACTTGCTGGATGAAGTCAATATTACCCTAAATAAAAACTCAATTCCATACGAAACCTTGTCACCATTCAAGACAAGTGGAATTCGTATCGGAGCAGCAGCCATCACTGCACGTGGATTTGGTGAAGAAGAAAGCCGTAAAGTGGCTGAACTCATCATTAAAACCCTTAAGAATGCAGAAAATGAAGCTGTCTTAGAAGAAGTGAGAAGTGAAGTCAAAGCGTTGACAGATGCCTTCCCACTATACGAGGACTAATACTTTTATGGACATTTATATTAAGAAAGCTATTATCCATCAGTTCAGCCCAGATGATACTGAGCTGTTTCTAGCGGATAAATTTCTCAATATCACTCCAAAAATCGAAGAATACCTGCGCAAAAAAATTGAACGCGTGTATTCAGATGAAGCTAAGACTGGGATTTTCGAAGAAGAAAATCCCTTCTTCAATCACATCACAGATGATTTGTTGGAGACATCAGTAACACTGGCTAATCTCTGGAAAGAGGAGTTCAGTATTTCTGAAAACCTCAAGACCAATGACTTGGTTTTTGTTCAGTTTTCTAAAGAAGGTGTAGAGCATTTCGCTTTCTTGCGAATTGCCCTGCGGGAAACCTTGACCCACCTCGGAGGAGAAGTTGATAACCCAATCAAGCTAACTCAGAATAACCTTCCTGGATTTGGAACGGGAGCTGACGAGGCTTTGGTGGTTAATCTCCAAAGTCGCAAGTACCATCTCATCGAGAAACGCATCAAGTACAATGGGACTTTTTTGAATTACTTTTCAGAAAATCTCCTAGCTGTTGCTCCCAAGATTTCACCAAAGAAATCTATCAAGGAACTGGAAAAAACGGCTCAGAGAATTGCAGAGTCCTTTAACACAGATGATTTTCAATTTCAATCCAAGGTCAAATCAGCGATTTTCAACAATCTGGAAGAAAGCAATGAACTGTCACCTGAAAAATTGGCTAATGACCTTTTTGACAACAATTTGACAGCTCGTTTGAGCTTTATCGACCAAGTCAAGGAAGCCGTACCAGAACCAGTCCAGTTCGATGAAATTGATGCCAGTCGTCAGCTCAAGAAATTTGAAAACCAAAAACTTTCCTTGTCAAATGGAATTGAACTCATCGTTCCAAATAATGTTTACCAAGACGCAGAGTCTGTTGAGTTTATCCAGAATGACAATGGAACCTATTCTATCTTAATCAAAAATATCGAGGATATTCAAAGTAAATAATGTTTAAATTTATAAGAAGAGTGCTTGTGCTAGCAGTCTTCCTTTTCGCAGGATATAAAGCTTATCATATCCATCAGGATGTTAAACAAGTCATGACCTACCAACCCATGGTTCGAGAAATCTTGAGCGAAAGAGATACTCCAGCCAATGAAGAGTTGGTGCTCGCCATGATTTATACCGAAACGAAGGGAAAAGAGCGAGATGTCATGCAGTCTAGTGAGTCTGCTAGTGGCGCTACCAATACTATCAAAGACGATGCCTCTAGTATTCGCCAAGGGGTACAGACTTTAACAGATAATCTCTATTTGGCACAGAGCAAAGGAGTAGATGTCTGGACCGCCGTTCAAGCCTATAATTTTGGACCTGCCTATATCGACTTTATCGCTCAGAATGGCAAGGAAAATACTCTGGCATTAGCCAAGCGTTACTCCCGAGAAACGGTCGCTCCAATCCTTGGAAATACCACTGGGAAGACCTACACCTACATCAACCCAATTTCTATCTTTCATGGTGCAGAACTCTATGAAAATGGTGGAAATTATTACTACTCGAGACAGGTACGCTTTAACCTGTATATCATGAAATTCTTTAATTTCTTTTAAGCATCTGGTTTGACCAGATGTTTTTCGCTATAAGCTTTCTTTAAGATTGTTTTATTACCCTAGAAAGGTAAAGGAGGGAATATCCCATGAGAAAGAAATTCTTTCTAACAAGTGCTGCAGTTTTGTGGGCTGTAACAGCTATGACAAGCGTCCACGCAGCAACCGATGTTCAAAAAGTAATTGATGAAACCTATGTTCAACCTGAATATGTTCTAGGTTCTTCTCTATCTGAAGACCAGAAAAATCAAACTCTTAGCAAACTTGGCTATGACGCATCAAAAGACACCAAAGATATCAAAACTATGACACCTGATATCTATTCGAAAATTATGAATGTGGCTAATGATGCTAGTCTACAGCTCTATTCATCAGCCAAGATTCAAAAGCTGGGGGATAAGTCGCCTCTAGAAGTCAAGATTGAAACGCCTGAAAATATCACCAAGGTGACGCAAGATATGTACCGTAACGCAGCAGTGACGCTGGGAGTGGAGTATGCCAAAATCACAGTTGCAGCTCCTATTCCAGTTACAGGAGAGAGCGCCCTAGCAGGGATTTACTACTCGTTAGAGGCCAATGGTGCTAAAGTACCGCAAGCCAATAAAGACTTGGCCCAAGAGGAGCTAAAAGCCTTATCAGATATCAATGCTGAAAACAAGGACAAGTCAGGCTACGATGCCAATAAACTCAATGTGGCTTTGGCAGATATCAAGGCAGGAATCGCAAAGGCAAAAGAAGCCAAAGGAAATCTGACAGAAGAAGATGTCCGCAAAATCGTTGAAGACACGCTAAAAAACTACAAACTTGATCAGGTTATAACAGGAAACCAGGTCAACATCATCATCAATTTTGCACTTAACCTCTCGAAGAGTGACATCTTGAATAATGCTGATTTCACTAAAACCCTAAAAGACCTCAAGGAAAGCATTGTTTCCCAAGCTGGAGATAGCTTTAAAAATATCAACCTCAACTTTGATGCCAATAAAGCGCTAGAAGACGGGGGCAACTTCTTTAGCTCCCTTTGGCAAGCCATTGTCAACTTTTTCAAGAGTTTTGGTGCTTAGGTCATTTCATGATATAATAGATGGTAACAGAAATGTTGCCGTCTTTTTTGTCGGCCGATAGAAAGTGAAAAATATGTTAAAGAAAAATGATATTGTAGAAGTTGAAATTGTTGATTTGACCCATGAAGGTTCTGGGGTGGCCAAGGTAGAAGGTTTGGTTTTCTTTGTAGAAAATGCTCTACCAACTGAGAAAATCCTCATGCGTGTCCTTAAAGTCAATAAAAAGATTGGCTTTGGGAAGGTTGAAAAATACCTCGTTCAGTCACCTCATCGTAACCAAGACCTTGACCTAGCTTATCTACGCTCAGGTATCGCTGATTTGGGACATCTTGCCTATCCCGAGCAGCTCAAGTTTAAAAGCAAGCAAGTCAAAGACAGTCTCTACAAGATTGCTGGTATTATAGATGTAGATGTTGCTGAAACGCTTGGTATGGAAAATCCTGTCAAGTATCGTAACAAGGCTCAGGTACCTGTTCGTCGAGTGAATGGTGTCTTGGAAACTGGTTTTTTCCGTAAGAATTCGCACGACCTCATGCCTCTTGAAGATTTCTTTATCCAGGATCCTATTATTGACCAAGTCGTAGTAGTTCTACGCGATTTGCTTCGTCGTTTTGATTTAAAACCTTATGACGAAAAGGAACAGTCTGGCTTGATTCGGAACCTTGTGGTGCGTCGTGGCCATTATTCAGGACAAATCATGGTTATTTTGGTAACTACTCGTCCTAAAGTTTTCCGTGTGGAACAATTGATTGACCAACTAATCAAGCAGTTTCCAGAGATTGTGTCTGTCATGCAAAATATCAATGACCGAAATACCAATGCGATTTTTGGTAAGGAGTGGAAGACTCTTTATGGTCAAGACTATATTACGGACCAGATGTTGGGAAATGACTTCCAAATCGCTGGCCCAGCCTTTTACCAGGTCAATACTGAAATGGCAGAGAAACTTTATCAAACAGCCATTGACTTTGCAGAGTTAAAAGGAGATGATGTGGTGATTGATGCTTACTCAGGAATTGGAACGATTGGATTGTCTGTTGCGAAACATGTAAAGGAAGTCTACGGTGTTGAAGTGATTCCAGAAGCCGTGGAGAATAGCCAGAAAAATGCTAGTATAAATGGCATCACTAATGCCCACTATGTATGTGATACAGCTGAAAATGCTATGAAGAATTGGCTCAAGGAAGGTATCCAACCAACCGCTATCCTAGTCGACCCACCAAGAAAAGGCCTCACAGAAAGCTTTATCAAGGCAGGTAGTCAAACAGGAGCAGACCGCATTGCTTACATCTCCTGCAATGTCGCAACCATGGCGCGTGATATCAAACTCTACCAAGAGTTGGGATATGAGTTGAAGAAAGTCCAACCGGTGGATTTGTTTCCTCAAACGCACCATGTTGAGGCGGTAAGTTTGCTAGTCAAGGAGTAAAACGACGAAGATTAGCATTTACTTCCGCCCATGCGATAGCTGTCCGTGATTGACAAGTGCTAGCACGCAGACAGAACGGAGATAGCGAACCGCTGAGTGTGTCGCTCTGCTCGTAAAAGCTTAGAAACCTTTGAACGAAAGGGATAATGAAAGCCTTGATTGCAAGGCTTTTTGCTTTATGGTGGGTAAGTATCAGAGTGAGAAAATTTTTGGAATGAGTAGAAGTGATAGCTAGAAATTATCAGTTTCTATTTCCATTTACCCTGTGGGTACGTGTTTGTTTCCATTGACAAGGAGTTTGTGGGAATAGAAATGTACCCACCTTGTTTGAATCAAGTGAAGTGTAGTTGAAGGAAATCTGTTGAAAGCAATACTTCATTTTACCGAATAAGTAATAATTTAGGCAACTTCAAATCGATTAAAAAAAACTATTTTAAAGGTTAAGAGTAGACAAAAATTGTCCACTCTTTTTTGCAAACTCAATTTATCAATAAATGAAATGAGGGAATGTAAAATGAAATATTTTGAGGTTGAGTTAGAAAATCCTGATGAATTTTTAAAACTACAAACAGAAGATTTTGTGAAAGCTAATCGCTTGCTACTAAGGAAGATAATCCAGAGCGTTACAGTCTATGAAGAAAACTTCGTCATATCCTTTAAATCTGGCATCGAATTGGAAGTATGAGTCTCATTCCATAACTTTTATATTGAACATATCATCTTGTTGTGTTATACTATAAATTGATATAAACAAAGATGTAGGAGGAACCGAAACTATGACAGCCTCAATGCGTTTAAGATAAGCTGGCAATAAAAAAAGCAGAATCTATACCCGATGATAGGCTTTTTTGTTGTGCTTATTTATACGATATTGAGCATTCATTAGTTACGGTGAGGATATTGGTTATTTAACTATACCTTTATTTAACTATGTCTTTAATATGAATGTTTCCAAATTGTATGTATGCAGACCAAAAGCCACATTGTGGGGTTTGGCCTGCATTTTTTATTGCCTAGAATGCTATTCAAAATAGAAATTCAAGCAAAATAATATGCAGGAGATAATATAAATGGAAAAATACAACAATTGGAAACGAAAATTTTATGCAATATGGGCAGGGCAAGCAGTATCATTAATCACTAGTGCCATCCTGCAAATGGCGATTATTTTTTACCTTACAGAAAAAACAGGATCTGCGATGGTCTTGTCTATGGCTTCATTAGTAGGTTTTTTACCCTATGCGATTTTGGGACCTGCCATTGGTGTGCTAGTGGATCGTCATGATAGGAAGAAGATAATGATTGGTGCCGATTTAATTATCGCAGCAGCTGGTGCAGTGCTTGCTATTGTTGCATTCTGTATGGAGCTACCTGTCTGGATGATTATGATAGTATTGTTTATCCGTAGCATTGGAACAGCTTTTCATACCCCAGCACTCAATGCGGTTACACCACTTTTAGTACCAGAAGAACAGCTAACGAAATGCGCAGGCTATAGTCAGTCTTTGCAGTCTATAAGCTATATTGTTAGTCCGGCAGTTGCAGCACTCTTATACTCCGTTTGGGATTTAAATGCTATTATTGCCATCGACGTATTGGGTGCTGTGATTGCATCTATTACGGTAGCAATTGTACGTATACCTAAGCTGGGTAATCAAGTGCAAAGTTTAGAACCAAATTTCATAAGGGAGATGAAAGAAGGAGTTGTGGTTCTGAGACAAAACAAAGGATTGTTTGCCTTATTACTCTTAGGAACACTATATACTTTTGTTTATATGCCAATCAATGCACTATTTCCTTTAATAAGCATGGAACACTTTAATGGAACGCCTGTGCATATTTCTATTACGGAAATTTCCTTTGCATTTGGGATGCTAGCAGGAGGCTTATTATTAGGAAGATTAGGGGGCTTCGAAAAGCATGTATTACTAATAACAAGTTCATTTTTTATAATGGGGACCAGTTTAGCCGTTTCGGGAATACTTCCTCCAAATGGATTTGTAATATTCGTAGTTTGCTGTGCAATAATGGGGCTTTCGGTGCCATTTTATAGCGGTGTGCAAACAGCTCTTTTTCAGGAGAAAATTAAGCCTGAATATTTAGGACGTGTATTTTCTTTGATCGGAAGTATCATGTCACTTGCTATGCCAATTGGGTTAATTCTTTCTGGATTCTTTGCTGATAAAATCGGTGTAAATCATTGGTTTTTACTATCAGGTATTTTAATTATTGGCATTGCTATAGTTTGCCAAATGATAACTGAGGTTAGAAAATTAGATTTAAAATAAACAATATTGGAGGAATATTTATGTATCTTATTTTCATGTAACTCTTCCTGCTAAAATCGCAGGGTTTTCCCTGCATACAAGCAAATGAAAGCATGCGATTATAGACAGGAGGAAATGTTATGGAATTAATATTAAAAGCAAAAGACATTCGTGTGGAATTCAAAGGACGCGATGTTTTAGATATAAATGAATTAGAAGTATATGATTATGACCGTATTGGTTTAGTAGGAGCAAATGGTGCTGGAAAAAGCACTTTACTCAGGGTACTTTTAGGAGAATTAACTCCCCCAGGATGTAAAATGAATCGTCTGGGTGAACTTGCCTATATTCCCCAGTTGGACGAAGTAACTCTGCAGGAGGAAAAAGATTTTGCACTTGTAGGCAAGCTAGGTGTTGAGCAATTAAATATACAGACTATGAGCGGTGGTGAAGAAACAAGGCTTAAAATAGCACAGGCCTTATCGGCACAGGTTCATGGTATTTTAGCGGATGAACCTACGAGCCATTTAGACCGTGAAGGAATTGATTTTCTAATAGGACAGCTAAAATATTTTACAGGTGCACTGTTAGTTATTAGCCATGACCGCTATTTTCTTGATGAAATAGTAGATAAAATATGGGAACTGAAAGATGGCAAAATCACTGAGTATTGGGGAAACTATTCTGATTATCTTCGTCAGAAAGAGGAAGAACGTAAGAGCCAAGCTGCAGAATACGAACAATTTATTGCGGAACGTGCCCGATTGGAAAGGGCTGCGGAGGAAAAGCGAAAACAGGCTCGTAAAATAGAACAGAAGGCAAAAGGTTCTTCAAAGAAAAAAAGTACTGAAGACGGAGGGCGTTTAGCTCATCAAAAATCAATAGGAAGTAAGGAAAAAAAGATGTATAATGCTGCTAAAACCCTAGAGCACAGGATTGCGGCCTTAGGAAAAGTAGAAGCTCCGGAAGGCATTCGCAGAATTCGTTTCAGGCAAAGTAAAGCATTGGAGCTCCATAATCCATACCCTATAGTCGGTGCAGAAATTAATAAAGTATTTGGGGATAAGGCTCTGTTTGAAAATGCATCTTTTCAAATTCCGTTAGGAGCAAAAGTGGCGTTAACTGGTGGTAATGGAATCGGAAAAACAACTTTAATCCAAATGATCTTAAACCATGAAGAAGGAATTTCTATTTCGCCTAAGGCAAAAATAGGTTACTTTGCACAGAATGGTTACAAGTACAACAGTAATCAGAATGTTATGGAGTTTATGCAGAAGGATTGTGACTACAATATATCAGAAATTCGTTCAGTGCTAGCATCTATGGGGTTCAAACAGAACGATATTGGAAAAAGTTTATCTGTTTTAAGCGGTGGAGAAATTATAAAATTGTTGCTTGCTAAAATGCTCATGGGTAGATATAACATCCTAATAATGGATGAACCCAGTAACTTCCTTGACATACCAAGTTTAGAGGCTTTGGAAATACTAATGAAGGAGTACACCGGAACTATCGTGTTTATCACCCACGATAAACGATTACTCGAAAATGTAGCAGATGTAGTTTATGAAATTAGAGATAAGAAAATAAATCTGAAACATTAAATTTAAGGTAGTCGCTGGTCAGTATAGTCTGTTCTGGTTGGCGACTCCATTGTTAAAGAGTATAAAGACTTTAGATTTTATGAATATTAAAAATAGGAACAGTCAATTGAACTGCTCCTATTTTTCTGCTAAATATATTGTAGTTTTCTTATATGTATAATGATAGATTAGCGGATTCTCATCTACGGTACTTACTTCAAATATGAAGAAGTGATCGCGGTTATCTCTGGACTTTTCCTTATTGAGGACAAAGTAATTCTTACGTGAAGTCGCCATTGTTTTTAGGATATCATCAGTTAGGAAGGTCAATGGAATATTCATGTTAGAGTAGCGGTAGAAGTCACGTTCAAAATCTTGGTAGCTCTCGCTATAATAGTCCATTTGTAGGTGATTACGCTGAAACTCAAGCTGATTCATAGAGCACCTCCTCGACAAGTTCAATACTAATAATGTCTTTTAATTTCAAATTGATGTGACCTGTTGTAGTTTTTATCAAAATGAAATCTTTGGTCAGACTTGGTATTGTTCCAGTGTAGGAAACACGCTTGTTTTTTTCAATCACTTGAATGCGTGTGCGTAGCTGCCCGGCGTATACTTGACTGAGGAGTAATAATTTCTTCTCTAGTGATAAGTCAGACATGTACGTTACTTTGTTTGTATCATCAGAGAGTGCTGATGCATGTTCAGATAGGAAAAAGCCCATCCATTTTTGCATCTTTGTATCCTGGTACTCTCTTGCTGATTGAAATGGTAAATATGAACGGTCAATCATATCAAATCCTTTCTATGCAGAGGCAAGGGTATTTTTATCAAATTGAATCGTAAAACCTTGAATTCCCCCACCTGTGTAACATTCTTTAAAGCGATTGATTACCTCAGTATAGATTATCACAGATGAGCTTGTTGGCTTAATGCTAAATGTAAATTCCAATGGTAATCGGTTTTCAGATTTAGCATGTACTAGTCGTATCGATATTTCAGTTGTTTTGAGTTTTCTCTGACGAAGTTTTGAAGTTGCTGTTTCAACGATTCCATGTAAAAATCTTTCAAGCATTTCAATATCATTACATCCTTTGCTACGGATTTCTGAAAATTGTACTGTATTTTTTTCTTGTTTCATTTTAATCCCTCCAATCCACCCGCGGAATGACCACCGATAAGTTTACTGCGTTCAATATTTCTGGAACCTTCAGTTAGGACGGTTCCTTTTTGTATGGCTAAAAAACCAAACTGTTCTCTGACAACATCAATAGCTGTCTGAAGTCTATTATCTTTTTCAATTTGTTCTACATCATCAAAGAGTGATAGTAGAGTATAGCTTTCATCTACGAAGCCACTATAAGATACACCAATTTGTCTCACTGCACCAGAGGTGTATTTTTTCGGAATAATACAAGTACATGACTCACCATTGTTTTGGGGAGATTTGCGGGTTCAATTTTATTCTGAGCATTTATAGATTTTTTCATCTCAGTCCTAGAATAGCCAATATGAATAGAAACGACAGTAGTCAATACTAGGGCTACTGTTCCGTTCCACAGTATCATTTAAAAATCATTTTCACACCCTTTCGTCTATTAGTATAGAAGAAAGCTCTCAGCACATGTCGAGTGTGTAGCTTTGCTTGTAAAAGCCTAGAACATTTTGATAAATCGCAATAATGAAAAGCCTTGGTTTCAAGGCTTTTTGTATTGGCGTGGGGGAGTATTATAGTGAGAAAATTTTTGGAATGAATAGAAGTGATAGCTAGAAATTATCAGTTTCTATTTACATTTACCCTGTGGGTATGTGTTTCTTTCCATTGACAAGGAGTTTGTGGGAATAGAAACGTCCCCACCTTACATATCTCCAGAATGGGCGATTGAAATTGAGACAATTTAATAGAGATAAGCTCTTGTTATGTTTCTTTTAAGTCAATAAACTAACAATACTCAAAGTATGCTCAAAAATATGATATAATCTAGGACATAAGGCAATACTGTTTTAAAGTATTTTCTCTTAACCATGTCTCGTTAGACAAATCTGATTCGTCTGGTTTTCTAATGGATTTTAATGCTGACTTGGTTTTATAGCCATTATGCTCTCCATTATTTTAGTGTAGAACACTTTGGTTATTAGTTTTTTGTTACATTGTAAGCAAATCAATAGAGATAGAAAAAGGAATTATATGTTTAGTTATGAGGTTGTAGCAAGTTTTAACGACTTAGAAAATGCTATTTATACAACTATTTTAGAAAATGAAAATATATCCTCTATGACAATCAAGGAATTGGCCCAACTTGCACATGTATCAGTTGGAACCGTACAACGATTTTGCAAGCATCTAGGATTTGATGGATATAGCCATTTTAAGATTGCTTATAAAGAATATTTAAAAAATGAGCAAATTATTTTAAACAATCAAGACAATCATTCTTTGAAGTTATTCATTGATTATACTGAGCAAGATACTTTTTTGCAGCTGATTATGGAGGCTGTGGCAATCTTAAAGAACGTTGAACAGATTGTTTTTGTCGGAATTGGTTCCTCTGGAACTTTAGGTCGATATGGAGCGCGCTATTTTTCAAATATTGGCAAATTTAGTATGTGTATTGAAGATCCTTGGCAACCAGTGCTACAAAACAGTATGGAAAAAACTTGTGTCATTGCCTTATCCGAATCTGGTGAGACTTCTCAAACATTGAAAATTGTACAAAAATTAAAGGAAAAAGGTTGTCCAGTTATTGCCATCACAAATACATTGGAATCAACATTGTCAAGGCTATCTGATTGCTCCATAACCTATCATGTTCCTCAATTATTTTTAAATGGGTTTAATATTACGACGCAGGTACCTGTTATTTTCATTATTGAAATGTTAATGAAACAACTATATACTACAAAAGCATAAGGGTGTCTATGAATTTATTTGATTATCATAAAGTAAAAGGGCTAAATAATAGTGAATTAAGCGTGTATAATTTTATATTGCAACATAGAGATAAAGTTGCTACGATGACTATCAGAGAGCTATCGACATCTATAAATCTATCGACAACAACCATCATTCGTTTTGCGAAAAAGATGGGATTTGATAGCTACAATGATTTAAAGTATGTCTTGTCAAGGTCAGAAGATAAGGAAAATAAACATCGTCACTACTTTCCTATTGATATTCCAGCAATACAATTTTTACAGACTAGTGTTCAAGATGAAGCTTTAAAAAAACAACTATCAGAGATAGCAGACTTGATCGTTCAAGCCAAACAAGTTATCTTTTTAGGGGTGGGTACTAGTCTAAGTTTGGCAGAATATGGCTCATATCTTTTTTCTGGAATCGGTATTTTTAGCTTTGCTATCACTAACCCATTTTATTCTCTGAAATTGCATCATTCTAATTTGGAGGATGTTTTGGTTATTGCTCTAAGTGTCAGCGGTGAGACAGAAGAAGTTCTAACTCTGGTACAGGGATTCAAAGAAAGAAATGCTAAGATTGTTAGTCTGACAAATACAGATATTTCCACTTTATCACAGCTATCGGATATAAATTTATCCTACTTTATGCCAGTTGCCTATGCAGATTCCTCGCTACGTTCCACTAATTTGACCACTCAGATTCCAGTTGTCTATTTTTTAGAATCCTTACGTTACCAAGTTTATTTAAAAAAATAGGAGTGAAAACTCTTGTTTTTTTTATGTAACAAATATTGTTCGACTGTACATTTATTTTCTATCTCAATATCTATTGTCAGCAGGTACAGTATGTTATAAAATAGACTTGTTCATAGCGCTAGTACAAAATACAGAAAGGATTGGTAAAATGGCAAAAATACCAGAAGGCTTTTTATGGGGTGGGGCAGTTGCTGCTCACCAAATTGAAGGAGGATATGATAAAGGTGGAAAAGGCATTTCGATAGCCGATGTGATGACAGTTGGAAGTGCTAGCCACTCTCGACAGATTACTGATGGCGTCTTACCTGACGAATATTATCCGAATCATGATGCAATAGATTTTTACAGAACCTATAAGGACGATATACAATTATTCGCTGAGATGGGATTTAAGTGTTTTCGAACTTCGATTGCCTGGACTCGTATCTTCCCAAATGGAGATGAAGAAGAACCTAACGAAGAAGGGTTGAAATTTTATGATGATTTATTTGATCAGCTTCTAGCTCATCAAATTGAACCGGTCATCACACTCAGTCACTTTGAAATGCCCTATCATCTAGTTACTAAGTATGGTGCTTGGCGTAATCGCAAGTTGATTGATTTCTTTGTTCGTTTTGCGAAAGTCGTCATGGAACGATATAAGGACAAAGTTAAGTATTGGATGACCTTTAACGAGATCAATAATCAAGGTGCAATTAATGTTCCTTGGTGCTCATGGACTAATTCTGGTGTCATTTATCAAGAAGATGAAAATCCAGTTGAGGTACTACAGCAGGTTATCCATTATCAGTCAGTGGCTTCTGCAAAAGTTGTACAATTGGGTCGGAAAATCAATAAAAATTTCAAAATTGGTTGTATGCTGGCAATGGTACCATTTTACCCGAATACATGTGATACAAAAGATATACTTGCTAGCCAGAAGGCAATGGAGCATCGTTTATTTCACTATGGAGATCTTCATGTTTTTGGAGAGCGTCCTTACTATATTGAGGCCTTTTGTCGAAAAAATAATATCAAACTGGATATTATACCAGAAGATCTAGAAACTCTAAAAGAAGGTTGTGTAGATAATATTGGCTTGAGTTACTATATGAGTGATACAGTGACTGCTACAGCATCTGAGGAAACAGAAGAACTTTTCAAAGATGTTTACACTAAGAAAAACCCCTATATTGAATCAAGCGATTGGGGTTGGCAGATAGACCCTGAGGGATTACGCTATAGCTTAAATCTTTTATACGATCGCTATCACTGTCCGCTTTTTATAGTTGAAAATGGATTCGGTGCTTATGATAAGGTAGAGCCTGATGGAATCCATGATTCTTACCGCATTGATTACCTCAAACAACACATTGAACAAATGATGTTAGCGATTGAAGAAGATGGCGTAAATGTCATTGGTTATACCCCTTGGGGCTGTATCGATATTGTTAGTGCTGGTACAGGTGAAATGGAGAAGCGTTATGGCTTTATCTATGTCGATAAGAATAATAATGGCGAAGGAACTTTGCAACGAATGAAGAAAGATTCCTTTACATGGTATCAAAAAGTGATTGCATCAAATGGAAACGAATTATAAGGAGTAATTAAAATGAATATTGGATTGTTTTGTGCAGCAGGTATGTCAACAAGTATTTTGGTTGAGCGTATGAAAGAAGCGGCTCAGAAAAAAGGGAAAGATGCAACAATTGCAGCTTATTCCATCAGTGAATTGGAACAAAGAGTTGGAGATATTGATGTGGCTCTATTAGGCCCACAGGTTGGTTTCCAACTTGAAAAAGCAAAAGAAATTTGTGCTTCTCACAATGTTCCTGTAGAAGTGATTGCAATGGCTGATTATGGTACTGCAAACGGTATGGCAGTTCTTAAACAAGCTTACATGATGAAAAAATAAGGAGACGATGATGAAGGATAAACTGATTAAAAAGTTTGTTGATAGGATGATGGCCTTTGTCAATACCAAAGGTGTAACAGCGATAAAAGATGGTATTGTTTTCTCTATGCCATTGTTGATTGTTGGCTCCATCTTTCTTATCTTGGCCAATCTTCCAGTTCCAGCTCTAGCAACGATGTTAGAAACTAGTGGTATTACCCCTGTTCTCAATCAAGCAATTGGTGCAACCTTTAATATCAGTGCGATTGTAACAGTCATTGGGATTGCGTATACCTATGCTAAGCTAGAAAAACAGGAGCCGCTTGGGGCAGGTGTCATTGCCCTAGCAGTTTTCTTGCTAATCCAGCCCTCCAGTTTGATTTCTAAAAATGGGGATGTAGTTGGTAACATTATTCTGAAGGATTGGACTTCCGGGAAAGGGATGATTGGTGCCATTATCGTTGGTTTGATAGTAGGAGCAAGCTATTCTTGGTTTTTGAAGAAAAATATCAAAATCAAAATGCCAGATGGCGTACCAACTGGTGTAGCCAACGCATTTTCAGCCTTGATTCCTGCTACTGTTATTATCACAGCGGCAACGATCTTTGTCGGACTTGTTGAACAATTGTTTAAGGTCACAACGATTGAAGTGATTTATAATCTTATTCAAACACCAATGCAAGGCTTGACTGACTCATTGTTTGGTGCGGTGCTTATGTGTTTCCTTGTACCATTCTTATGGATGTTTGGGGTGCACGGCTCAACTGTAGTTGGTGGCATCATGAGTGGCTTGCTACAGGCGAATGCTTTGGAAAACCAAGCCATTTTAGATAAGGGCCTAGAATTAAATCTAGCCAATGGCGGTCATATTGTGACGATTCAATTTTTTGATCAATTTATCAATGTTACAGGTGCCGGGATTACGATTGGTTTGGTAGTTTACATGGTTGCATTTGCAAAATCAAAACAACTAAAAATTCTTGGACGTCTTGAAATGGTTCCAGCCATCTTTAATATCAATGAGCCGGTGCTCTTTGGTTTGCCGATTGTAATGAATCCAGTTTTAGCAACTCCCTTTATATTAACGCCTATTTTATCTTGTATCATCCAGTATTCAGCGATTTATTTTGGACTGACACCTATGTATGGTGCCGTTCAAGTTCCGTGGACTTGTCCTCCAATTATTTCAGGATTTATCATCGGTGGTTGGAAAACAGCCTTGTTGCAAACACTTATTTTGGTTATGTCTTTCTTTGTTTATTATCCGTTTATTAAACAGATGGATAAACAAGCTTTACAAGCTGTAATACAAGAAACAAGCGATTTAGAAGATGAAGATTGGTAAGAGAGGTATTAAAATGGACGAAAAAGTACTCGAAGTGTGTTTTCAAATTATCACCTATGTAGGAACAGCAAAATCTATGTACATCAATGCTATTCAATTGGCTAAGCAGGGTGAATTCGAGCAGGCTAAAGATAGAATTAAACAAGGCGAAGAAGCATTTGTACAGGGACACAATGCTCACCACTCACTTTTGACAAAAGAAATGAATGGGGAATTAAGCGAAACAGGTCTACTTCTGATGCATGCTGAGGATCAGTTAATGAGTGCAGAAGGTTTTCGAACGATTGCTGAGGAATTTATAGCAGTCTATAAACGCTTTGAGGAAGGTAAATAGAGCAAGTTATGAAAGTAAAAAATCAAGCAATGTTAATTATCTATTCAGACAGTCCTGGAAAAAATCTGAAAGACTTGAAGTAGGTCTTAATCTCAGCCAAGTCGCCTTTTCCCTTGATTTCCTAGAAAAGAAAGATGAGTCTGCCTATCCGGATTTGTTTATCCACTACAAAAACTTTTGGCCAAACAGTGGGCCGACTCAGGAAGATGTAGACCTGATTTACAAACGGAAGCCACGTGCTCCCTATAGCATTGCCAAGTTTGCTGATGGTAGTGAGGAAAAAGTTTGGTGTACCTTTGATGAGCAACAGATCGACCTCGATGTGACAAGAGAAACAACTCGTCGCTTTATTCAGGAAAATCTGGAACAGCTGGCGGACCACGGAGCTTCCATTATTCGCTTGGACGCCTTTGTCTACGCCAATAAGAAAATCGGCACCAACTGTTTCTTTGTTGAGCCAGATATTTGGGAAATGCTTCATTTTCCGTGTCAGCTATTGGCACCAAAAGGAGTGAAAATTCTTCCAGAAATTCATGAACATTACACCATTCAGCAAAAAATCGCTGAGCAAGACTACTATGTCTATGACTTTGCCCTTCCGATGCTGGTTTTTCATGCTCTTTATTCAGGTAATGTCAAACGTCTTGTTCACTGGATGGAAATCTGCCTCGCAAGCAATTTACAACCTTAGACACGCACGATAGTATCGGAGTGGTCGATGTCAAGGACTTGCTAACAGATGTTGAAACAGAGGCGACAAGAGAAGCCCTCTATGCCCAAGGAGCAAATGTCAAAAAGATTTACAGCTCAGAGGCCTACAATAATTTGGATATTTATAAGAAAAATTGTACCTACTATTCATCTTTAGGAAATGATGACCAAGCCTATCTCTTGGCACGTGTGCTTCAATGTTTTGCACCAGGTATTCCGCAGATTTACTACGTTGGCTTGTTGTCAGGAGAAAATGATATCGAATTGCTCGAATCAACCAAAGAAGGCTGCAACATCAACCGTCACTATTACGATTTGGAAGAAATTGAGCGAGAAGTTCAACGCCCAGTTGTGCAGTCCTTGTTCAATCTGCTCAAATTCCGTAATACCAGCGCAGCATTTGATGGAGAGTTTGCTGTTGACATGGAAGACGCTAATACTATCCACATCAGCTAGACCAATACCGATGCCAATACAGTGGCAGAATGAAGAGCTAATCTGAAAGATAAATCATTTGAAATTACAGAGAAAATAGATAGTGAAAGAACATCGATTTATCTATAATAGAATACAAACGAGTGGTGGAAACGTTTGATTTCCTCACTCTTTTTGTTAGCTAGTTAGTAACAAAATAGTACTTAAACGTAAACTATGAATTATATCCTGTTGTGACGATAATTGTTCGAGAATATTCGTAATAAAAAACAGGAACAGTCAATTAAACTGCTCCTATTTTTATGATAGAATATAGGTAGTTATAAATCGAGAGCAACTAAGAAGCAGTAACAAATATTACATATAAAATAATCAAAATAAGGAAGATAAAATGACAGAAATTGACAAAAAGAATTTAAAAAATTATCTTTATTGTACATTTGGAATTACTTATATAGCTTGGGGGATTCTTGCCATCTTTACTCAATCTTATATTTTGGGATTAGAGACATTTATAGGAAGAATATTACATATAGTTGGTGCACTTGGACCAGCTATTGCAAGTGGCTTTTATTTAAAAAGTAATAATATAAAATTTAAACATTTTTTATTTAATAAGATAGAAAATAGTAGTATTTATTTCATTTATCATATGTTAGCAATTTTGATACTATTTTCTGTATCTTCCTTAGAATTAAACGGAGTATCCATTTATCTGATGCCATTATTCTTTATACAACTAATTTTTTTTGGTGGTGGACATGAAGAATTAGGATGGAGAGGAATATTACAGCCATTACTTGATAAAAAATATACTTATTGGCAATCTAATTTGATTGTAGGTTCAATCTGGGGAATTTGGCATCTGCCTTTATGGTTTATAGTCGGAGAAAGTCATCAAGGATTTCCTTTCATTTTATTTTTTATATATACATTATTTTTAAGTTTTGTTTTAGGGCTTCTTTATCGTCAAACGAAATCTGTGGGGTACTGTCTATTATTTCATGCGTTCGCAAATTTGTTAAATCTCTATTTTGTGTTAAAAATTAATCTTATTTTTATTATCATTTTTATTGGTTATTTGATTTATACTATATTGGCGAGTAATAGAATTAGTAAGGAAACAACATTTTAAAATTTAGATCAGGATATCCATTATTGAAAGTAACGTGTGGTCATTCTAGATACTCAATGTTAGGGACTTTTCTATTTGATGAGACATCACTGCTTGTACGAGCTGATTAAACATGGGTGTAGCTAGTGAAAGTCCTACAGTAAGGAGTTTAAACATGAAATTCCATGAATTTGGTGATAAGAATTTGCCTCCTATTTTACTGATACATGGTGGTGGAAGTTCTTGGTGGAATTATCTTCGTCAAGCACGAATCTTGTCAGAAGAATACCGTATTATTCTACCCACTTTGAATGGCCACGGCGAGGAATATCAACTTGATTATGTTTCTACTGAAGATTCTGCTTTGGAGATTCTAGACTATATCAAAGAAAACTGTGGTGGGAAATTGTTTGCAATCGGTGGTGTTTCACTTGGTGGTCAAATTGCCATGGAGCTTTTGTCTTTAGACAGTGAAATTGCTGAGAAGGCCATCATAGATGGAAGCCTTTGTATTCCTCAACCAAGGTTAGCTAAAATCAGCATCTTTCTAGTGTCTCTATTTGGTAAACTGATGTTCAATAAATTCTCTTGCAAACTTCAGTTAAGCATGATGAACAAACTCTATCCTAAACTGGCTTATCCAGAGGAAATAAAAGATTATTATTTGGAGGATTTGCCAAGGACGCCTATCAAAACATTGGTGACCATTTACAAAAACTATATGGGATGTTACAAGCTGAAAGATATGATTTCTGCTAGCAAGGCTCAGGTTCTGTATATCTATGGTGAAAAAGAATTGAACTGTGTGAAAGAATCAGCGAAATTATTTCATCAGCTACATTCAAACACAATTTTGTATGAAGCAAAGGGCTATAACCACGGCTATTTATCAGTTTACCTGCCTTATGAGTGGATTGATTTGGTGGTGCCATTTTTAAAGAGTGATTCATTAGAAATGTGTAACGAATCTGATATGCCATAAGGAGGAAACGGATGCTAGGGGCAATTATTGGAGATATTGTAGGTTCAGTTTACGAATGGAACAATATCAAAACGAAGGATTTTCCTTTATTACGTGAGGATTGTTTTTTCACGGATAATACGGTAAGTCCGAACCGCTGAATGTGTGAGTTTGTTAGTGAAACGTAGCTAATCCTCAAAAAAATTATTTTAAGATGAAAACTAGATTGGTTTTAAGGAGGTAAAATATTGATAGAGAGCAGACCTGAGTTTGATACAATCAAATCCTTTGATGAGTTTAATAAATACTATTGGTATCGTGATGAACTTTCACAGATATGCAAGTCATTGGGGCTTGAATATAGAGGTACAAAACGAGAACTCAATCATATTATTGAGCAGTACTTTAAGGGTATTTTGATTAAAAAATCATCAATAAAAAGGAAAAAGAAACAAGTAGAAGTCGTTACCTTATATACGCCCTTACTTGAGTGCGGATTCTCCTTTAATGCATACTTTAGAGAATATTTCTCAACTTTAACAGATGTTTCGCCCTTTAAATTTACTGCTGATATGGCTACAGCTTGGAGAAAAGTAAAAAGGGAACACGATTTGAGTTTTACAATCCAAGATATGCTAAAAGTTTATTATGGAAATTCAGATTATGCAAAGTATGACCATTCGGTTTGTCAATGGAATCAATTTTTAAAAGACTTTTGTGCAGACGAAAATAGTCGCAATTACTCGAATAAACTAAAAGTAGCTTCTATTCTTTGGAAAGAAGTTAGAAATTCAAGTAATGAAAAAATTTATTCAAAGAATCTTTTGACCGAATATGCTGATAAAGTAAAAGAGTATGAGAAGTAGAAATATCAGTTTAAACCAATAGTTAACAAGGAGGAATCTATGCTAGGAGCAATTATCGGAGACATTGTAGGTTCAGTTTACGAATGGAACAATATCAAAACGAAGGATTTTCCTTTATTTCGTGAGAATTGTTTTTTTACGGATGATACTGTCATGACCTGCGCAGTTGCTGAGGCTATTATGAATGGTGGTCACCAGGATGACTTTATTGATGCTATGAAGAAATACGGCAAGTTGTATCCCGATGCGGGCTACGGTGCTCGGTTTAGTAGTTGGATCAATAGTGACAATCGTGAGCCTTATAATAGCTTTGGAAATGGATCTGCTATGCGTGTTTCTCCATGTGCTTGGGTCATGGACTGCGGTTTTTGTGCGAGAACTGGTATGACGCCATCAACTAGAAATCTTGCACGCCTTTCTGCAGAGGTCACCCATAATCATCCGGAAGGGATCAAAGGCGCTATGGCAACAACAGATGCTATCTTTATGTGTAGATATTTCTTTGGAGGTTATTGTGGGGATTATGAGCAACCAATTAAGGATAATCCCACAGAGTGCAAAAGACGGATCAAGGATTATATAGAGAAGGAATTCGGATATGATTTATCCCAAACTTTAGATGAAATCCGTCCTAGATACCATTTCAACGAAACATGCCAGGAAACGGTTCCTCAGGCCATTATTGCATTTCTGGAAAGTACAGATTTCGAAGATGCGATAAGAAACGCCATCTCACTTGGTGGCGATAGTGATACACTGGCAGCAATTACAGGAAGTATAGCTGAGGCAGCATACGGTATTCCTGATTGGATCAAGGAAAAGGCCTATTCCTATCTAGATGAGCCATTAAAGGATGTTATTAGGAGATGGGAGCTTTACATAGCAAAAAAATGATTATGTAGCTGATTAGAAAGGTGGAGCATATGGGATTACTTGATAAGTATATAAAGAAAGATGAAAACTATAAAAAGAAAAAAGTTATAGAGGTTGTCTCAAATATCTTAACCGCTATTCATCTGAAAAAATATGAAGACATTATGAATTATGTCGACGAATCAGAGATTGATGATTTAAATGAATTCTTTGGTTATGTTGAAAAGACATTGGAATTGAATGATTTTGACACGATTGATGAGTATGGTGTGGAATGTCATTTCAATCCGCCTTACGAGTATTCTCAATTGGAGATTTATGATTATGATGACCAGACTGGGTTTGCTGTTGATTATGATTTGACTTCAAATTCTGAATTAGTAGATATGGTGTTGCAAGTAGAGTTTCTATATACCGATAATGGCTATACAGTAAGATTTCTTAATGTCGATCCTGGTTAGGGGAAGTTTAACAAGCAATATCCTTGATACACTATTTATACAGGCATTTAAGATTTTCTTGAATGTCTTTTTTGTATAAGAGTAAGGTCAAAGCTTTTAAACTATCAAGTTTTCCTATCAATAGGTCGAATCTCTTTAAATGAAATTTATGAATGAATCTAAATGGTTATAGAAAGTTATTTCTAGTATGTTCATGCTATAATAGTTTTAGGCTTCATTTTTGGGAGATATAAATGAAAAAATATAAGCATTTATTATGGCTTTCTGCCTTGATCATCATACTGATATCACTATTTTCACTGAATGGGTGTAGTTTGGGTGGTGAGACCATTCCCAAAAACAGAACAAAAGAACAGTACGAATTTGAAAAAACGTTTGAGCCCATATTTAAATTTTTGGAACAAGAGCAGAAAGATTTTAATGGGCTGGAAGTTTATAAAAGCAGCGTCTATATAAAAAATGGTGACGAAGTCAAAAGATATGAAATTGACCTAGACATTACCAAGGCAGAGGGTAAGGGTGACTATAGAATACAAATCGGAGAAAACAAAAAAACGGTTCCCGTTAGTTATTCTAATGGCAAGTTGCATTACGATTCAGAGATAGACCCTTTATTTGATGAAGAGATTCTTAACTTAGTTGTCAAAAGAGATGTTTTTGACTCCTTGAATGTAAAAAGAACGATAAAAACTGGTACAACAGAGCTTAATGAAATTATCTACCAGTCAGACACTCACTCTGAACTCTTTCAGAAACTGAAAAGCAAATATAATCTACCAGAGGAAACAACATGCCAAATCAGGGTAGATTACTCAGATAAAACAAATTATGGGATTACAATACAGTTAAAATCGAAAGAGAAGTCTGTCAAAATTGGTTTAACTATTATTAAAAAACGGGGCTGACGATTTAGGAATGTTATTGAAAAGAGTTTTTTAACTCTAAGAAGGATTTAAAGGTGACTATGAAAGTAAAATTTAAAGAAACAAATAAAGTATTTTTCAAAATAGTAGAGGTAGAGGGAGAAAAGTATATTCTAGATTTGACGACTGTTAGTCCCAAAGCCTATTTCTGGGGTTCTCTTCCTGATGAGATTACTGCAAAAATGCAAAAGTTAGATAAAAGGGATACGCGTTTTGAAAGTGTAGTTCCAACTATGAGTAAATCAATTGGGATTGCAATTGGTACAGCAATAGGGGGATCTGGCTATCGGCTTGTGACAAATTTTTTTAGAAACAATGGGATTAGTCACAACCTTCCTTTAAAGATAGGCTTATATGGCTTATTCATTTTCCTAGCTTATCTTGCTTTCTGGTTTATTGCCATAAGAGCTCGTCATAGCGTCCAAAAAAGACTTGAGAATAAAGTTTCAAACTATCAAATAACCTTTAAACCAGTTGGAAATAAACGTCAATTAAAACATTACAAACTTCTTCCTTTTATCCTTGTTCCGACTCTTGGATGTTTTGCATTTTATCTATATACTGTTAATGGAACAGAGGGAGCCCTACTTGTTATTAATAGTATTCTATTATTGGGATTTTTTACAGTGATTTTAGGCATGTCACCACTCCGAGAAAGTGTCGAAAAACAAGAACTTGTTTTTAAAAAGATCGAGAAGTTATAAGTTAAGATGAAAGTCGTTTTATGATCCTCTTTTGCAGGTCACATTGGGCTATTTTATCAGAAAAAATTATGTAATAGCGAAGAAAGTGTTTATGTTGCTCAATAACTCATTTAAGGTTCAGGACTGTTCTCGTAATGCCACTTTATAATTTAGAAAAGGAGTAAAAATGAATTATCTAGAAATACGCAAGAAATATGGATTTTATAGAAAAGTCGTGATTGTTTTGGCTGTTCTTCTCATTCTTTTTGTAGCTTGGATGGTGAAAGATAGGACTATTCAAACCCTTTGTATTTTATTCATAAATGCACTCTTATTCCTTTCCATCTCAATAATCAGAAGAGGGTATGTAAGGAGTGCTACTAAGTTACTGTATATGGACTTAGATTTACCATCTTGGAAGCAATACATTGAATTGAAGAAAGTTGCAAAAAGAGCTATTATCAAAATGGATGTGACACTAACATCTGTTGGGTATTCCTATATGATTGGTGATTTCGATGCTGCCATCAAGGAGGCTTCTGAAACACTGACCGATCAAAAACTGAAGCCGAAATACAGATATTTTTTAGAGAGTTACCTCATTCGCTCGACAGTTCTTGCAAATCCTGACCTGACCAGGGACCAGCTTAATCTTATACTAAACGAAATATCCATATCAGATTCATCTCTAGCTAAGAAAACAAAAAGCGTGAGTATTGCGCTTTACGATTTAACAATTGCTCATCAATCCAATGATTACTTTGAAGAATTGGAAAACGAATTTAAATATCAACAATTGGAAATCACTTACTATCAAGCTTTGAACTCAAAATTAAAAGGAGATATGACTAGGGCGAATGAGTTGTTAAAAAAACTCGCTCAAGAAGCTGAACAGCTCTATATCGTCCAGAAGTCTAAAGAATTTTTAAAAAGTTGAGTGTTTCATTTGACAGATTAACGTCTCTATTTTAGTTAGTGGATTCGATTTTTTAAGCATTTAGATGGCGTTTACATAACTCAAGTGATATAATTAGTTACTAGAATTTTTGTAACTATTAAAGGAGTATTATCAATGAAAAAAGCAATGTTAATTATTAACCCTACCTCTGGTGGGGAAAAGGCTTTGGATTATAAGGTCAAGCTGGAGAATAAAGCCAAAGATTTTTTTGAGCACGTGGAAACCAAAATTACCGAAAAAGCACTGGATGCAACACACTTTGCTGAGGAAGCGTCTCGTGAGCAGTACGATGCGGTGGTTGTTTTCGGTGGAGACGGGACTGTCAATGAAGTCATTTCAGGTATTGCTGAGAGAGACCACATTCCTAAGTTAGGGATTATCCCTGGTGGGACGGGTAACCTCATTACGAAACTGTTGGAAATCAATCAAGACATTGATGGCGCGATTGATGAACTCGATTTTAATTTAACCAATAAGATTGATATTGGTAAAGCAAATGACAACTATTTTGGTTATATCTTTAGTATTGGTTCTCTGCCTGAGGCGATTCACAATGTGGAAATCGAGGACAAGACAAAATTCGGTATTTTAGCCTATGCTGTAAATACCATGAAGTCTGTCATGACGGATCAGGTCTTTAACATTAAGGTTGAGACAGAAAATGGAAATTATGATGGTGAAGCGAGTCATGTTTTGGTTCTCTTGACAAATTACTTCGCTGATAAGAAAATCTTTGAAGAAAACAAGGATGGCTACGCCAATATTTTGATTCTAAAAGATGCTTCTCTATTCTCTAAATTATCTGTCATTCCTGATTTACTAAAAGGGGATGTTGTTGGCAATGATAATATTGAATATATCAGAGCGCGCAATATTAAGATCTCTTCAGATAGTGAATTGGAGTCAGATGTTGACGGCGATAAGTCGGATAATCTACCTGTAGAGATTAAGGTACTGGGCCAGCATGTTGAAGTCTTTTCACAACCGAAAGAGTAGAAGGTAGAAACAAGTTTGTCTTTCACTGCTAAAACTGAATTCATATCAACGATTGGAGGAGAAATGAATTCTCTATTTGATGAATTTCGAACAATTTGTTCACATTTAAACCAAGTCGGAATCACTCCGACGCTCATGGGGTCTTTGGGGTTTGAATACCGTTCAAATGAAGAATGGCAGCCGTCTGACATTGACATTCATGTCTCTGGAGATCCTAGAGGCTGGGAAGCGCCTGATCATCTCAGGATTTATGACTGGGACAAGATAATGAAAGTGATGAACCACTTAGGCTATTCCTTGGCAGATATTCACGAGCACGAATTCCAAAAAGATGGAGTGAGCGTTGAATTCGGAAGTATTGATTCTTTACCTGATTTTGCAGGAGTTTTGGAATCAGAAATAGAGTTGATTCATCTCGAGGACACCACGTTTCGTGTTCCAAGTTTAGAACAATATTTCAGTATATATAAAGCTTCTTCCCAAGATTCCTATCGAAATGACCACAATAACAATAAAGATTTTAAAAAGATAGAGTGGCTGGAAAGACATTTGTAAATCATCAATCTGAAAGTAGTAGGTATTAAGACTTACTGCTTTTTTATTCTCAAAAACAATCCACTCAAAACTACGGACAAGTCTTGAAAATAAAATTTTAAAGTAGTATACTAGAATCACAATCATGAAAACGTTTGCGTCGTAAAGCGATTCAAAGTAAACTAGGAGACATATACAATGGAATTAACTGCCATTTACCATAGACCAGAGTCGGAGTATGCTTATCTTTATAAGGATAAGATAATGCACATTCGTATCCGGACTAAGAAAGATGATATTGAAAGCATCCATTTGCATTATGGAGATACTTTTATCTTTTTAGAGAACCATTATGAAGCAAGTAAGGCGATGATCAAAGTAACTTCTGATGCCTTATTTGATTACTGGCAAGCAGAAGTTTCAGTGGGCTATGCTCGACTACAGTATCTTTTTGAACTCAAAGATAAGCTAGGTCAGAGTATTTTGTATGGCGATAAGGGATGTGTTGCAAACATGCTAGAAAACCTTCATTATGAAGGAAACGGCTTCAAAATTCCGTATATCCATGAGATTGATGCTTGTCATGTTCCTGACTGGGTAGCAGAGACGGTATGGTACCAGATTTTCCCAGAACGCTTTGCTAACGGCAATCCTGAGATTTCACCTGAAGGTGCGCTAGCTTGGGATTCCTCTATCAAACCAAAGACAAGCGATTTCTTTGGTGGTGATTTACAAGGCATTATTGACCATCTAGATTACTTGCAAGATTTGGGGATTACAGGACTTTATCTCTGTCCGATTTTTGAATCCCCAAGCAATCACAAGTATAATACGACGGATTATTTCGAAATTGACCATCATTTTGGAGACAAGGGAACTTTCCGTAAACTGGTGGATGAGGCCCATCAGAGAAGGATGAAAATCATGCTGGACGCTGTTTTCAATCATATCGGGGATCAGTCTCCGCAGTGGCAAGATGTCCTCAAGCATGGTGAAGATTCTGTTTACAAAGACTGGTTCCATGTTCAAGAATTTCCTGTGACCAAAGATAAGCTTGGAAATCCAAGAAAACTCCCTTATCATACCTTCGCTTTTGCCAGCTATATGCCCAAGCTCAATACGGCCAATCCTCAAGTGAGAGACTATTTGCTAAGCGTTGCGACCTACTGGATTGAAGAGTTTGATATCGATGCTTGGCGATTGGATGTGGCAAATGAAGTAGACCATCAATTTTGGCGAGATTTCCATAAGGCTGTCTTGGCTAAAAAGCCTGACCTTTATATTCTTGGAGAGGTCTGGCACACTTCCCAGCCCTGGCTAAATGGCGATGAATTCCACGCAGTCATGAACTATCCTCTCTCCGACAGCATTAAGGATTATTTCTTGCGTGGGGTTAAGAAGTCACCTCAATTCATCAATGAGATCAAAAGCCAGTCTATGTACTATAGACAACAGATTTCGGAAGTGATGTTCAATCTTTTGGATTCGCACGATACGGAGCGCATTTTGGCTACTGCCAAGGGAGATGTCCAACTCGTTAAGTCTTCCCTTGCTTGCCTCTTTCTACAAAGGGGGACACCGTGTTTCTACTATGGAACTGAGTTGGAGTTAGGTGGCGGACCAGATCCAGATTGCCGTCGTGTCATGCCTTGGGAACGTGTTTCCGATAGCAATGAGATGTTGAATTTTATGAAGAAATTGATTCAACTTCGTAAGGATGTTTCAGGCATTATCCAACATGGAACTTATAGACTGCAAGAAATCAAGCCGGATGTGCTTTCTATAGAATGGAATAATGATGGACAAAAAATCCAAGCTATTTTTAACCAATCATCTGAAAACTATCTAGTAGATAGTGAGTCTGTAGTGCTAGCCAGCCATTGCCAAGAATTGGAGCAGCAACTGGTGATATTGCCTAAAGGTTTCGTCATTCAATAAAAAATAGGATTAAAAAGACTGTAATGAATGGGTGATTCGTGCAGTCTTTTTTTGACTGATGTAGTATAATATAGCTAAGTCAACGATTACTAGCTGAATGATTAGTGAATGGTGTTTAAAATGAAAAAGAGACTTGTAGTCTAGAAGGAGAATTGCATGAAACGAACGAGAAAAGTAGTAGCCTTGGGACTGTGTTTGCCCTTATTTCTTGGCTTGGCTGCTTGTCAGCAAAATAATACGAGCACTGAAGCTGCAAATCAGACACAGACCAGTTCAGATAAAGTTCCTTGGACGGCTTCATATTCCAATCTAAACGGTCAAGTCAGTACCGAAGAGGTCAAATCTCTCTTATCAGCTCACTTGGACCCAAATAGTGTTGATGCATTTTTCAATCTTGTCACCGCCTATAATGCGACAGTCGGCTCTACTGGCTTAAGTGGTGATTTTGCCTCCTTTACGAAGACAGAATACGACGTAGAGAAAATCAGCAGTCTCTGGAATCAAAAAAAGGGTGACTTTGTCGGAACCAACTGCCGTATCAATAGCTATGCGCTCTTGAAAAATTCAGTCACGATCCCAAAACTTGAAAAGAATGATCAGCTACTTTTTGTGGATAACGATGCTATCGATAAGGGAAAAGTATTTGATGCGAAAGATAAGGAAGAGTTTGATATTCTATTTTCTAGAGTGGAGACGGAAGCAACGACGGATGTAAAAGTTCACGCGCAGAAGATGGAGAAATTCTTCTCTCAGTTTCAATTCCATGATAAAGCTCGAATGTTGTCTGTTGTATTGCATGACAATTTGGATGGAGAGTATCTTTTTGTCGGGCATGTTGGTGTTTTAGTGCCAGCTGAGGAGTGTTTCTTATTTGTAGAGAAACTGACTTTTGAAGAGCCCTATCAAGCTATTAAGTTTGCGAGTAAAGAGGATTGTTACAAGTATTTAGCTACAAAGTATGCGGATTATACAGGTGATGGACTTGCTAAGCCTTTCATCATGGACAATGAAAAATGGGTTGAAGGATATTAAGATAGGCAAAGGAGAAGCAATATGGAGACTGTAATAGCGCTTTTAGTTATTATTCTTATCGGATTCTGGGCTGTAAACATTCTCAAGCCTCGTAAGTCAAATAAAAAGGAAAGATTTATTGGCTATATGCAGCGCTATGATATTGACGGTGAAGGATATCAGTCAGAAGTTTGGGTGGTGACAGAGGATGAGAATGAGAAATAAGGAGGAGTGTCCAAAAACAGTAGATTTCTTGCCTTTTTCAAGAAAGGGGACCAATAGGAGGAAACATTATGGGAATGATTGCTAATTATCAATATCTGTCTGACAATGAATTAAGCCAAATAAAGCGGTATTCTCGTCAGGAAGAGGAATTGCTTGACTTGGTAGAGGATTATCCTGAGGGAAATGATACGTTGATAGATATTGACAAAATGTGGGATGCCTTGCTCTTTGTTATGACAGGTTTTAATAGTTCAGAATTTATGGATGACGACCCCTTGAGAGAAGCTGTCTTGGGAGTGACTCCTTTAGAAAATGTATCGGAGTATATAGCCTATACTGAACACTCAAAGATAACTGAAATTGTCCAAGCTTTAGAGAATTTTGACATGGATAGGGCTCTAGCTAACTTTAGCATGGAAGCGTGCAAGAAGGCAGATTTGTATCCCGATATTTGGGATTATCTTGATGAAGAAGAAATCAAGGATGATATTCGAACCTGTTTTGTAAAAATGAAGGACTTTTATAAGAAAATCTTAACTCTCAAAGGAAATGTCTTAGTGACTATTTGTTAACTACTCTTACAAACTGCTAGTCAGGTGCGTGATGAATGTACATCTAGAAAATCGTACACCTGATGATTTGTCTGGTGAAGAAAATATTCCACAGGATAGTTGGACGGAATAGATAGAAATTGGTTATAGAATTTGTAACCATAATAGATTTTAAACTTTAAGATGGAGGACTAAAGAGATGGAAAAAATTGAATGGGAAAATGCAAAGACGCGTTTAGATGCCTTGCTTGTCATTGTTGAGTATCGAACAGATCCAAACAAGCCCTGGCTTCGATTGATCAGTAAGACAGAGGAGAGCTATGGGGTCCGTTACCTTATCGACAACGGTTCTGGTGATTCTCTAGATGTGATCTTTACCGATAAAATGATCCTTATAAAGGGCTTTGATCATGAAAGCAGTTTGAGTCAATTTGCTGCGGATGAGTGGAATCAAGATATCATAGACGGATTTTATAAAGGACTGGATGAAAAGTATCAAATCCTATACTCAGAAGAGCAAAAAGAAGAAACAACCTTCTTTATCTGGTATGACGGTCAAGAGCATCAAAATAGCTACCAAGATCAGGACGGTGGCGAATGGTTATTATCCTATTTCTTTGACAGTTTTGAGAAATTTCATGAGTTTGTAGAGTACTATTATTCAATTACCGTAGATGAGGACTTACTTAGAAAACTTTACAAACAAGGACAGCTTTCAGAAGTAGAATTGGAGCAGTTGATTCTTACTTCCTAGCTGGAAATATGTATAAAATCTGATGAAAAGAATTGATTTTCAATATCAAGTCATACTTTAAGATTATTAAAATATCTAATGGTTGTAGTTTCTTTTTTCTTACTTCTTTGACGTTTTAAAGCGATTTCTTTTTGTCATTGAATAATATTCCACGAACAAAAAACAAAATTATTTAAAAAAGTTTCACAAAATGCTTTACAAGCTCTTATAAACATGATATAGTTATAAGGCTTAGAAAATGAGAAGATGTTTTCTAGCAAATATAAACCCGAGTAAAAAATGCCTACGGACAGGCAGGGTTGAATGCCGAAGCGTGGTTGAAAAGCCACATTATTGATAGGGTTAAAAGCCTACTTTTATAAGTTGATGTTAGGACGCTTGTCCTAATTCATAAATTTTAGTGTGGTGAAAGCACACGTCATCTTGTGAAACGATCAATAAAGTACGTAATATTTGCTACTAGAGAGTTAGGAAACATCAGGAACAGACATACTCAACAGAAACCAAAATACACACGTCAGAAGATTGCTGAGCAGGTGAAAACCTGCTCTTTTTTCATAAGTCAACCTTTAGTCACCTTTATCTTCTTGAGGTGCTAAAAATATGGTAAAGGAGTATGTCTTGAAGAAGTTAGATCAAAACCAAGCCCCAATTTATGAGGCCTTGGTCAAGCTACGCAAGAAAAGAATTGTCCCCTTTGATGTGCCAGGTCACAAGCGTGGACGAGGAAATCCAGAACTTGTCGAACTGTTAGGAGAAAAATGTGTTGGCATTGATGTCAATTCTATGAAACCCTTGGATAATCTTGGTCATCCCATTTCGATTATTCGGGATGCGGAGGAATTAGCTGCGGATGCTTTTGGTGCAGCCCATGCCTTTCTCATGATTGGAGGTACAACCTCATCAGTTCAAACCATGATTCTTTCCACCTGCAAGGCGGGAGATAAGATTATTCTTCCACGAAATGTCCACAAATCTGCTATCAATGCGTTGGTTCTATGTGGTGCCATTCCCATCTATATCGAGATGAGTGTAGATCCCAAAATCGGCATCGCATTAGGACTTGAAAATGACCGTGTTGCCCAGGCAATTAAGGAGCATCCAGATGCTAAAGCTATCCTAATCAACAATCCTACTTACTATGGGATTTGTTCGGATCTGAGAGGATTAACAGAGATGGCTCACGAAGTGGGCATGCTAGTTTTAGTGGATGAAGCTCATGGTGCGCATTTGCATTTTACAGATAAACTTCCAATTTCTGCTATGGATGCAGGTGCTGATATGGCGGCGGTCTCTATGCATAAGTCTGGTGGGAGTCTGACCCAAAGCTCCATTTTACTTATCGGGGAGCAGATGAATCCTGAATACGTTCGTCAGATTATCAACCTGACCCAGTCTACATCAGCATCTTACCTGCTGATGGCAAGTCTCGATGTTTCTCGTAGAAACCTAGCCCTTCGTGGTAAAGAGTCCTTTGAGAAAGTTATTGAGTTATCTGAGTATGCTCGTCGTGAAATCAATGCCATCGGTGGCTACTACGCCTACTCAAAAGAGTTAATAGACGGTGTCTCGGTTTGTGATTTTGACGTGACTAAGTTATCAGTCTACACTCAGGGGATTGGTTTAACAGGGATTGAAGTTTATGATCTCTTACGGGATGAATATGACATTCAGATCGAGTTTGGTGATATTGGCAATATCTTAGCTTATATTTCCATTGGCGACCGCATCCAAGACATCGAGCGCTTAGTCGGTGCTTTGGCTGATATTAAGAGACTCTATTCTCGAGATGGGAAGGACTTGATTGCTGGAGAATATATCCAGCCCGAGTTGGTGCTGTCTCCACAAGAAGCCTTCTATTCAGAAAGAAAAAGTTTAACCTTGGATGATTCTGTTGGACAAGTCTGTGGGGAATTTGTCATGTGCTATCCTCCAGGGATACCAATCCTAGCACCAGGTGAACGGATTACACGAGAGATTGTGGATTATATACAATTCGCCAAGGAACGTGGTTGCTCCCTCCAAGGGACGGAAGATCCAGAAGTCAATCACATCAACATCATTGAGAGAAAGGAGAACTAGATGGATTTATGGTTTTCTGAAGTTCATACTCCAGATGTGAAACTGTCCCTGAGAACAGCCAAGCAACTCTATGCTGGAAAAAGTGAGTGGCAGGATATTGAGGTATTAGATACACCAGCTTTTGGAAAGATATTGATCTTAAATGGCCATGTCTTGTTTTCAGATGCAGATGATTTTGTTTACAATGAAATGACCGTCCACGTACCCATGGCTGTCCATCCAAATCCAAAGAAAGTATTGGTTATTGGGGGTGGTGACGGGGGTGTTGCCCAAGTATTAACACTCTATCCTGAACTGGAACAAATCGATATTGTGGAACCGGATGAGATGTTGGTTGAAGTCTGTCGTGAGTATTTCCCAGACTTTGCTGCAGGGCTAGATGATCCTCGTGTTACCATTTACTACCAAAATGGGCTTCGTTTTTTACGAAACTGTGAGGATGATTACGATATCATTATCAACGATGCGACAGATCCATTTGGGCATACGGAAGGGCTTTTTACCAAGGAATTTTACGGGAACAGCTACAGAGCTTTGAAAGAAGATGGTATCATGATTTACCAGCATGGTAGTCCTTTTTTTGACGAAGATGAGTCAGCTTGCCGAAGCATGCACCGCAAGGTTAATCAAGCCTTTCCAATCAGCCGAGTCTATCAGGCCCATATCCCAACCAGTCCAGCTGGCTATTGGCTATTTGGATTTGCATCGAAAAAATACCACCCTATCAAAGATTTTGACAAGGAAGGCTGGAAAAAACGCCAGCTTTTCACAGAATACTATACTGCAAACTTACACGTGGGAGCCTTTATGTTGCCCAAGTATGTAGAAGACATTTTAGAAGAAGAGGAAGGAAAAAAATGAGTCGTTTATTAGTTATCGGATGTGGGGGCGTTGCCCAAGTTGCTATTTCAAAGATTTGCCAAGATAGCGAAACATTTACAGAGATTATGATTGCTAGCCGTACCAAGTCAAAATGCGATGACTTGAAGGCTAAATTAGAAGGGAAAACAAGTACAAAGATTGAAACAGCTGGTCTTGATGCTGATAAGGTAGAAGAAGTCATTGCCTTGATTGAAAGCTACAAACCAGAAGCTGTTTTGAACGTAGCTCTACCATACCAAGATTTAACAATTATGGACGCTTGTTTAGCAACTGGAGTCCACTATATCGACACAGCTAACTATGAGGCTGAGGATACGGAAGACCCTGAATGGCGTGCTATCTATGAGAAACGTTGTAAGGAACTTGGTTTTACAGCCTACTTTGACTACTCGTGGCAGTGGGCTTATCAGGAGAAATTTAAAGAAGCAGGCTTAACAGCTCTTCTTGGATCTGGTTTTGACCCAGGTGTGACTAGTGTCTTTTCAGCCTATGCTCTCAAACACTATTTTGATGAAATCCACTATATCGACATTTTAGACTGTAATGGTGGTGACCACGGTTATCCATTTGCAACAAACTTTAACCCAGAAATCAATCTCCGCGAGGTTTCTGCGCCAGGTTCTTACTGGGAAGATGGAAAATGGGTCGAAGTCGAAGCCATGTCTATCAAGCGTGAGTATGATTTCCCTCAAGTTGGACAAAAAGATATGTATCTCCTTCACCATGAAGAAATCGAATCACTTGCCAAAAACATTCCAGGTGTTAAACGCATTCGTTTCTTTATGACTTTTGGCCAATCTTATCTAACTCACATGAAATGCTTGGAAAACGTTGGTCTCCTTCGTACGGATGCTATTAACTTTAATGGACAAGACATTGTGCCGATTCAATTCTTAAAAGCCTTGCTTCCTGATCCAGCTAGCCTTGGCCCACGTACAGTTGGAAAAACCAATATCGGTTGTATCTTTACAGGTGTCAAAGACGGTGTTGAGAAGACTATCTATATCTACAATGTTTGCGACCATCAGGAATGTTACGCAGAAGTTGGTTCACAAGCAATTTCTTACACGACAGGTGTTCCCGCTATGATTGGGACAAAATTGGTTATGAACGGTACTTGGAAACAACCTGGAGTTTACAACCTTGAAGAATTGGATCCAGATCCATTTATGGAAGCTTTGAATGAGTATGGCTTGCCTTGGGTTGTGGTTGAAAATCCGCAAATGGTGGACTAATGAAGTTAGAACAAGTACCAACACCAGCCTACGTCATTGACTTAGCCAAACTAGAGGAAAATTGCCGGATTTTACAGCAAGTTCAGGAAGAAGCGGGCTGCAAGGTTTTACTTGCTCAGAAGGCTTATTCCCTCTACAAAACCTATCCCTTGATTAGTCAGTATCTGTCAGGTACGACGGCTAGTGGTCTCTATGAGGCTAAGCTAGCTAGAGAAGAGTTTCCGGGGGAAGTCCATGTATTTGCACCTGCTTTCAAGGATGCAGACTTGGAGGAATTGCTGGAGATAACGGATCATATCGTCTTCAACTCAGAGAGACAGTTGCGCAAACACGGTCCTCGTTGCCGAGAGGCTGGTATTAGTGTCGGTTTGCGCCTCAACCCACAGTGTTCAACTCAAGGAAATCACGCGCTCTATGACCCTTGTGCTCCGGGATCTCGGTTTGGAGTTACTCTTGATAAGATACCGAGTGATTTGCTGGACTTAGTAGATGGTCTTCATTTTCACACCCTTTGCGAGCAGGGGGCGGATGATTTAGAGACAACTTTGAAAGCAGTCGAAGCGCAGTTTGGACCCTATTTGTATCAAGTTAAATGGCTCAATATGGGTGGTGGACACCACATCACCAGAGAAGACTACGATGTGGATTTGCTGATTTCAGAAATCAAGCGTATCCGAGAAACTTACAATCTTGAAGTCTATATCGAGCCGGGTGAAGCTATTGCGCTCAATGCGGGTTATCTAGCAACTGAAGTATTGGACATTGTCGAAAACGGTATGGATATTTTGATTTTAGATGCCTCCGCGACCTGCCATATGCCAGATGTACTTGAAATGCCCTATCGTCCACCTCTGAGAAATGGATTTGAACCGCAGGAAAAAGCCCATACCTATAGACTTTCTTCCAATACCTGTCTGACGGGTGATGTGATTGGTGATTATAGTTTTGAAAATCCAGTCCAAATCGGTGATAGACTTTACTTTGAAGACATGGCAATCTACTCCTTTGTCAAAAATAATACCTTTAATGGTATTGGCTTGCCAAGTCTCTATCTTATGGACGAGCAGGGAGACTGCAGCTTAGTCAAAGCCTTTGGCTATCAAGACTTTAAAGGGAGATTATCATGATAGAAACTCCGAAAAAAGCAGGCTATCGTATGCCAGCAGAGTACGAACCCCATCATGGCACCCTCATGATCTGGCCGACTCGACCAGGTTCATGGCCCTTTCAAGGAAAGGCTGCCAAAAAAGCATTTAGCCAGATTATTAAGACTATAGCAGAAGGGGAAAGGGTTTACCTTTTGGTGGAGCAGGATTATCTATATGAAGCCCAGTCCTATCTAGGAGACAAGGTTGTTTATTTAGATATCCCGACAAATGATGCCTGGGCGCGTGATACAGGTCCGACCATTCTCGTCAATGATAAAAGAGAAAAATTGGCAGTCGATTGGTCTTTTAATGCCTGGGGTGGGGCTGTGGACGGTCTTTATCAAGATTATGAAGATGATGACCAAGTAGCCAGTCGTTTTTCTGAGTCATTGGAAATTCCTGTTTACGATGCCAAACCTTTTGTCCTAGAAGGAGGCGCAATCCATAGCGATGGTCAAGGGACCATTCTTGTGACTGAAAGTTGCTTACTCAGTCCTGGACGCAATCCCCACCTGTCTAAAGAGCAAATTGAAAACACCTTATTAGAGAGCCTTGGCGCTGAAAAAGTTATCTGGCTGCCTTATGGTATTTATCAGGACGAAACCAATGAACACGTTGACAATGTTGCTGCCTTCGTTGGTCCTGCGGAACTTGTCTTAGCTTGGACAGATGATCAAAACGATCCCCAGTATGCCATGTCAGTAGCTGATTTAGAACTCTTAGAGCAAGAAACAGATGCAAAAGGGCGTCACTTCACCATTCATAAATTGCCAATCCCAGCGCTTCATCAAGTTGTAACCGAAGAAGATTTACCAGGCTATACCTATGAAGAAGGGGAAGAAGAGCGTTATGCAGGTGAACGTCTTGCAGCTTCCTATGTCAATTTCTATATTGCCAACAAGGCTGTCCTTGTTCCCCAATTTCAAGATAAAAACGACCAAGTTGCCCTAGATATCCTCAGCAAGTGTTTCCCAGACCGTAAAGTCGTAGGAATACCAGCTAGAGATATTCTTTTAGGTGGTGGCAATATCCACTGTATCACCCAACAAATCCCAGAATAGGAGAAAAAGATGAGAAATGTAAGAGTTGCAGCGATCCAGATGCAATGTGCTAATGATGTGGCAACGAATATCCAAACAGCGGAACGTTTAGTTCGCCAAGCTGCAAAACAAGGCGCACAAATTATTCTCTTGCCGGAGTTGTTTGAACGTCCCTATTTCTGTCAGGAACGTCAGTATGACTACTACCAGTATGCCCAGTCGGTGACAGAAAATACAGCCATTCAGCATTTTAAAACCATTGCCAAGGAGCTAAAGGTCGTTTTACCCATCAGTTTCTACGAAAAAGATGGGAATGTCTTGTATAACTCAATCGCCGTCATTGATGCAGATGGAAAGGTACTTGGCGTTTATCGGAAGACCCACATACCAGATGACCATTATTATCAAGAAAAGTTTTATTTTTCGCCAGGTAACTCTGGTTTCAAGGTCTGGGATACTCGCTACGCTAAAATTGGGATCGGCATCTGTTGGGATCAATGGTTCCCTGAAACAGCGCGCTGTCTTGCGTTGAATGGGGCAGAATTGCTCTTTTATCCAACCGCTATCGGTTCAGAGCCTATCTTAGATACTGATAGTTGTGGTCACTGGCAACGTACCATGCAAGGGCACGCAGCAGCAAATATTGTCCCAGTTATTGCAGCCAATCGCTATGGCTTGGAAGAAGTCACTCCTAGTGAGGAAAATGGTGGACAGAGTTCCAGACTTGACTTCTACGGTTCCTCCTTTATGACGGATGAAACAGGAGCTATTCTAGAGAGAGCTGAAAGACAAGGTGAAGCTGTTCTATTAGCCTCTTATGATCTTGATAAGGGAGCAAGTGAACGCCTCAACTGGGGACTATTTCGTGATAGAAGACCAGAAATGTACCAACGAATTACAGACTAGAAGGTAACTTTCATAATAAATTTTTGATATTCACGCCTGTCTTACAAAAATGTAAGATAGGCTTTTTAAATGTAAGATGGGTGTACGATTATACGTGGAAATGTATGCTATACTCTATGTAGATCAAAAAGAAAGAGGTTTATTATGAAAAAATGGAATGCAACGCAGTTGAAGTATCTGATGGCGGCAGTAATGGTTCTAGACCATATCCCTCATATCACCGGAATCGTTTCTCCACTGTGGGAAGGTATCTTTCACGCCTTGACCCGTTGTGTGGGAGTTTGGTTTGCCTATATGGCTATGGAAGGATTTATCTATACTCGAAATTTGAAAAACTACCTCATCCGCCTTTGGTCTTGGGCGCTTATCATGTTTGCTGGAAATAGCCTACTCAATGCCCTATTTGCATCCAAAGGGGTAATGGTCAATAATAATATTTTCTTTACTTTGGCCATTGGTGTCACCATGCTTTGGATTGGTTTTCCTCGAAAAGAGTTGGATCAAAAAGAGAAGTTGTGGCGTCGGATTGGGGTTGCTGGTACCTTGATTTTCGGTTGTCTTTTTACTGAGGGTGGTATCACCATGCTACCATTTCTCTTGATTAGTTACTCTTGTCGGAATCGCAAGGGATTGCGAAATCTCCTCTACGCGTTTTTGTGGGCCTTCCTATTAGTGACTTCTATCCATACCTATGATACTTGGTACCAAACCTTGGAAATGCTGCTTTACAATTCTGACTGGCTCTTTATCACTGTCTTTCCTTTTATGGCCTTGTATAATGGACAGCGAGGAAAGGAAACTAGCTGGAATAAATATTTCTTTTATATTTTCTACCCAGCTCATCTATGGATTATAACCCTGATTGCTTATTGGGTTAAATAGCTAAAAAAGCAAATAGCAGTAATTTCTGTCTATTTGCTTTTCTTTTTATAAAATATACTTCTCAATCGCACGCGCAACGCCGTCTTCTTCGTTGCTGGCTGTAACGTCATTGGCTAAGGATTTGACATGGTCGCTGGCATTTCCCATTGCAATGCCAAGTCCTGCAAACTGAAGCATTTCGATATCGTTATTGGCATCGCCCATGGCCATAATTTCTGAGGGCTCGATCTTCAAAATCTCTGCTAGTCGAGAAAGAGCAGTAGCCTTAGTAGTCCCAAGTGGCATGGCTTCATAAATGACAGGCTGTGAACGAACTCCGCTAAATCGTTGGCAGAGTTCCTCAGCAAACCGCTGCTCAAAATCGTCTGTTTGCTCTTTTGTTCCTAAAAACATGCCTTGGAACATCCGATACTTGCCACTAGTCGCGTCCTCAAGGGAGATTTCAGTCAGGTCTGAAAAGACTAGCTTGGCATCATTTTGAACAATTTCATTAGGCTTGCCACCGAGGACAAAATAATGTTTCTCATCAAAAAGAGTTAACTGGACGTCGCTTTTTTCTGCTAGATCATAAAGGTATTCAATGTCGGCTGGACTGAGTTCTTGCCAGTCAACTAGACTCCAGTCACTGGTCTGGTGAGTTGAACAACCATTATTGACAATGACGTACTCGTTCTGGAGGTCAAGTCCAAGTTTTTTATAGTAGGGGAGGACACCGAAAAGCGGGCGACCTGTACAGAGAACCAGTTTGACACCTTTTTCAATGGCCTGATGAATGGCAGTGATGTGGGCTTGTGGGATTTCCTTGGCTTCGTTAAGGAGGGTTCCGTCCATATCCAAGGCTAGTAGTTTAATCATAAGACTTCCTTTTCTAGGTGTTTTGATTTTATTATAGCATATAGACTATAAAATGTCTGACAGAATTATAACATTTGACTTTCCTTTTCTTGAAAAAGAAAATAAAATCTTATATAATATGTTTACTTAATATTTAAGGAGAAAAAATGTCAAAGTATCACTTTAATTCAATTTACAAAAATGATGAAACAGAATCTACAGGTCTTCTTTTCATTAAAGTTTACAACAAATGGGAAAGTAATTTAAAAAGAGATTTGAAATCGGTTGGCCTCACTTTGCCTCAATTTATCGTTTTAACCTCGCTCTTGTTTTTGAACAATAGAGAGGAATATGTAACGCAAGTTGATATTGCTCGGTTCACTGGTATGGATGTCATGACGGTTTCCCAGATTGTTAGACTACTGGAGAAGAAGGACTACATTAGACGTGATCAACATCCAAAGGATAGTCGGGCAAAACTGGTCTCAGTGACGAAGTCTGGCGCGGAGAAGGTCAATCAAGCTTTACCCTTAGTAGAAGGGATTGATGAAAATTTTTTTGAAAAACTTTCTAACGATAGAGAAAGTTTTAATCGCATGTTAGCAGTGTTGGAGGATAAAAATGCCTAGATATTGGGTCGGAGTTGTTTCGAAGAACCATGTTTTAAGAGGAGTTGAGGGAAATTTTTGTCAGGTCTGTCATGGAAAGGGCGGCCCCTTAAATCGTATGAAAAAAGGTGACTATCTTTTATACTATAGTCCAAAATACGATATGAATGGTCAAGATAAGTTACAGGCTTTTGTGGCCGTAGGTAAAATTATAGATGACAAAGCCTATCAAGTAGAGCAATTTGAAGGATTCTTTCCCTTTAGACGAAATGTCGAGTATTATCAGCCAGTCAAAGATTGCTTCATAGAAATAGCCAGACAACATCCTGAATGGAAAGACTATACTTCTCGACTTCGTTATGGACATTTTGAAGTTTCCAAAGACTTTTTCCTCTATATCTTTCAGCATATGAAAGTGGATGATGGAGTATGATTGATTTCCTAGTTAAATGATTGTCAACTAAAATTTTGGATTTGGACTGTGAAGCGAACTTTGCTATAATAGAGTAAGAAACTTTGATAAAGCAAACGAGGCTGAGATGAAATTACTTTATACTGATATTCGGACTTCTTTGACAGAAATTCTGACTAGAGAGGCAGAGGAGTTAGTTGCTGTGGGCAAGCGTATCTTCTACATCGCCCCCAACTCTCTTTCTTTTGAAAAGGAACGCGCCGTGCTGGAATGCTTGTCCCAGCAGGCTTCTTTTGCGATTACCGTCACGCGTTTCGCTCAAATGGCTCGTTATCTGGTTTTAAATGATTTGCCTGCCAAGACCAGTCTTGATGATATTGGTCTTGGGATGGCTTTTTATAAGTGCCTTACGGAACTCGATCCCAAGGACTTACGTGTTTATGGTGCGATTAAGCAAGATCCTCAGTTTATCCAGCAGTTGGTTGAACTTTATCATGAGATGACGACTGCTCAGATGAGCTTTTTGGACTTGGAAAGTTTGACAGATGAGGACAAGCGGGCAGACTTACTCTTGATTTTTGAGAAAGTGACTGCCTATCTTAATCAAGGTCAGTTGGCTCAGGGAAGTCAGTTGTCCCATTTGATTGAGGCTATTGAGAATGACAAGGTAAGTAGTGATTTCAGTCAGATTGCCTTGGTTATTGATGGCTTTACCCGTTTTTCTGCCGAGGAAGAGCGTGTATTGGATCTACTTCATCGCAAAGGTGCCGAGATTGTTATTGGGGCCTATGCAAGCAAGAAAGCCTATACCAGTCCGTTCTCTGAAGGGAATCTCTACCAAGCCAGTGTGGAATTTCTTCATCATTTGGGGGCAAAATACCAAACACCTGCTCAGGATCGTTCTCAGACACATGAGAAAATGGATAGTTTTGACAAAGCCTCTCGTTTGCTGGAGTCTTCTTATGACTTTTCAGAACTCGCTTTAGATGTTGATGAGAAGGACCGTGAAAATCTGCAAATCTGGTCTTGTTTGACGCAAAAAGAAGAGCTGGAATTAGTAGCCCGTAGCATTCGTCAGAAATTACATGACCATCCAGAACTGAGTTACAAGAATTTCCGTATTTTGCTAGGTGATGTGGCATCTTACCAGTTATCACTGAAAACTATTTTTGACCAGTATCAGATTCCTTTCTATCTTGGTAGAAGCGAATCCATGGCTCACCACCCTTTGACTCAGTATGTGGAGTCTATTTTACGTTTAAAACGTTACCGTTTTCGTCAGGAGGATTTGATTAATCTCCTCAGAACTGGTCTATATACTGACCTTGGCCAAGCGGATATTGATGCTTTTGAACAATATCTCCGCTATCTTGGCATCAATGGCTTGCCAGCTTTTCAGCAGACCTTCACAAAATCCCACCATGGAAAATTCAATTTGGAACGTTTGAACGCCATTCGTCTGCGAGTTTTGACGCCACTTGAAACCTTATTTGCCAGTCGGAAACAGAAGGCAGAAAATCTCTTGCAAAAGTGGAGTATTTTTCTAAAAAATACTGCTTTAAGCAAGCAGATGCAAGAATTGACAGCTACTATGGAAACTCTAGAACAGGAAAGACAAACCGAAGTTTGGAAAGCTTTCTGTCATGTTTTAGAACAATTTGCGACCGTTTTTGATGGTTCACAAGTGAGTCTAGAGGACTTCATGGCCTTGCTTCATTCTGGGATGAGTTTATCTCAGTATCGCACTATTCCAGCAACAGTAGACACTGTTCTGGTGCAGAGTTATGATTTGATTGCCCCTCTGACCGCTGACTTTGTCTATGCTATCGGACTGACTCAGGATCATTTACCAAAAATTGCACAAAATACCAGCCTTTTAACAGACGAAGAAAGACAAAGTCTAAACCAAGCGACAGAAGAGGGAACACAATTGCTGATTGCAAGCAGTGAAAACCTCAAGAAAAATCGCTATACCATGCTTTCTTTAGTCAACGCTGCCCGTAAACAGTTGGTGTTGTCAGCACCCAGCCTTCTCAATGAAAACGAGAGCAAGGAATCTGCCTATCTTCAGGAACTGGTGAGTTTTGGATTTAGCCGAATAGAAAAGAGAATGAACCATAAAAAACTTAGCAAAGAAGATATGGGTTCTTATCACAGTCTCTTGTCTAGTCTCGTTGCCTATCATCAGCAAGCTGCTTCTAGTGAAAGTGAACAAGATGTGACCTTCGTCAAGGTCTTGGCGCGTGTCATGGGCAAAAAACTTGACCAAAAAGGCCTTACAAATCCTGCTCTCCCAACCAGTCCAAGCAGTAAGCCATTAGCAAAGGAGACCTTGCAGGCTCTTTATCCAGCTGACAAGGAGTTTTACCTGTCTACCTCTGGTTTGACGGAGTTTTACCGCAATGAATACAGTTATTTCCTCCGTTATGTCCTTGGTTTGCAGGAAGAATTACGCCTGCGCCCAGATGCTCGCAGTCACGGGAATTTCTTGCACCGTATTTTTGAGCGTGCCTTGAAACTGCCTGCTGAAAATCCGTTTGACAAACGTCTGGAACAAGCTATCCAAGAAACCAGTCAAGAACGCGAATTTGAAGCCATTTATCAGGAAAGTTTGGAAGCCCAGTTTACCAAGGAAGTTCTACTTGATGTCGCGCGAACTACGGGCCACATCCTTCGTCATAATCCAGCCGTCGAAACCATCCAAGAGGAGGCAACATTTGGTGGCAAGGATCAGGCCTTTATCCAGTTGGATAATGGTCGCAGTGTCCATGTGCGAGGCAAGGTTGACCGTATTGACCGCCTGAAAGCTGATGGAGCGTTAGGAGTGGTAGACTACAAGTCTAGTCTTACTCAGTTCCAGTTTCCTCATTTCTTTAATGGGCTTAATTCCCAACTGCCCACCTATCTTGCTGCCCTAAAAAGAGAAGGGGAGCAGAACTTTTTCGGTGCCATGTACTTGGAAATGGCTGAATCAGTCCAATCTCTCTTGACCGTTAAGAGTTTGGCAGGAGCGGTAGTAGAAGCCAGCAAGTCTATGAAATATCAAGGCCTCTTTTTAGAGAAAGAAAGTAGTCATTTAGGCGAATTTTACAATAAAAACAAGGCCAATCAGCTGACAGGCGAGGAATTCCAGCTCTTACTAGACTATAATGCCCATCTTTACAAGAAGGCAGCTGAGAAGATTTTACAAGGTCAGTTCGCCATCAATCCATACACAGAGAACGGAAGAAGTATTGCCCCATACGTTCAACAACATCAAGCCATTACAGGATTTGAAGCTAATTACCATTTTGGTCAAGCTCGTTTCCTAGAAAAGTTAGACCTAGCCGATGGCAAACGACTGGTCGGAGAAAAACTCAAGCAAGCTTGGTTTGAAAAAATGAGAGAGGAGTTGAATCGATGAAGCCCATTTCCTTTTTAATTGAGGAAGAAATTCAAAAATTGCAAGAAGCAGAAGCGAGTTCGAACAAGGAACAGAAGAAAACAGCCGAGCAAATCGAAGCCATTTATACTGCTGGGCAAAATATCCTAGTCTCAGCGTCTGCTGGTTCAGGGAAAACCTTTGTCATGGCAGAGCGCATTCTGGACCAATTAGCCCGTGGTGTAGAAATCAGTCAACTCTTTATCTCGACCTTTACCGTCAAGGCTGCTACTGAACTCAAGGAACGCTTGGAGAAAAAAATCAGCCAGCAAATCCAAGAAACCGTTGATGTCGATCTCAAACAACACTTGGGACGCCAGTTGGCAGACCTGCCAAACGCTGCCATCGGAACCATGGACTCCTTCACACAAAAATTCCTAGGAAAACATGGCTATCTGATTGATATCGCACCGAACTTCCGTATTCTGCAAAATGAAAGTGAACAGTTACTCTTAAAGAACGAAGTTTTTCATCAGTTTTTTGAAGATCATTACCAAGGTGAAAATAAAGAGAGCTTTAGTCGATTGGTCAAGAACTTTGCTGGGCGTGGCAAGGATGAAAGAGGTCTGCGCCAGCAAGTCTACAAAATTTATGATTTCCTTCAATCCACTAGTAATCCTCAAAAATGGCTTAGTGACTCGTTCCTCAAAGGGTTTGAAGAAGCTGATTTTGCTAGTGAAAAAGAAAAACTAACTGAGAAAATCAAGCAGGCGCTTTGGGATTTGGAAATCTTTTTCCGTTATCATCTGGATAATGATGCCAAGGAGTTTCCCAAAGCTACCTATTTAGAAGCTGTTCAACAGGTTCTGGATCAAATTAGCTCCATAAATCAAGAGTCCGATAGCCAGGCTTATCAAGCAGTGCTTACGCGTGTTGTCGCAATATCGAAAGAAAAGAATGGTCGAGCTCTAGCTAATTCTAGTCGTAAGGCCGATTTGAAGCCACTGGCTGATGCCTATAACGATGAGAGAAAGGCCCAGTTTGCTAAACTAGGACAACTGTCAGACCAGATAACCATTCTCGACTATCAAGAGCGTTATCATGGAGACACCTGGGAGTTATCTAAAACCTTCCAAACATTTATGAGTGATTTTGTGGAGGCCTATCGTGAACGTAAACGCCAGGAGAATGCCTTTGAATTCGCTGATATCAGCCATTACACCATTGAAATTCTAGAGAATTTCCCACAAGTCCGCAAGGCTTATCAGGAACGATTCCACGAAGTCATGGTCGATGAGTATCAGGATACCAACCACATTCAAGAACGGATGCTGGAGTTGCTGTCGAATGGTCACAATCGCTTTATGGTTGGAGATATCAAGCAGTCTATCTACCGTTTCCGTCAGGCAGATCCGCAGATTTTCAATGAAAAATTCCAACGCTATGCGCATAATCCTCAAGAAGGCAAGTTGATTCTCCTCAAGGAAAATTTTCGTAGTAGTTCGGAAGTGCTATCTGCAACCAACCATGTCTTTGAACGACTCATGGACCAAGAGATTGGAGAAATCAACTATGACAGCATGCACCAGCTTGTTTTTGCCAATAGCAAACTAACTCCCAATCCAGACAACAAGGCAGAATTTCTCCTCTACGATAAGGACGACAGCGGGCAAGAGGAGGAAGAGAGCCAAACAGAAACTAAACTCACTGGGGAAATGCGTCTGGTCATCAAGGAAATCCTGAAGCTTCATCAGGAAAAAGGTGTTGCTTTCAAAGAAATAGCCCTTTTGACCTCTAGCCGCAGTCGAAATGACCAGATTCTCCTCGCCCTGTCAGAGTACGGAATTCCAGTTAAAACCGACGGAGAGCAAAACAATTACCTCCAATCCCTAGAAGTACAAGTCATGCTGGACACCCTGCGCGTCATTCACAATCCTCTGCAAGACTATGCCTTAGTTGCTCTGATGAAGTCTCCTATGTTTGGTTTTGATGAGGACGAGTTGGCACGCTTATCCCTTCAGAAAGTAGAAGATAAGGTACAAGAAAATCTCTATGAGAAACTGGTCAATGCTCAAAAACAGGCAACAAGCCAGAAAAACTTGATTTATACAGCTCTAGCTGAAAAATTAAATCAGTTCATTGATATCTTGGATTCTTGGCGCTTGTATGCCAAAACCCACTCTCTCTATGACTTGATTTGGAAGATTTATAATGACCGTTTTTACTATGACTATGTTGGGGCCTTGCCCAATGGTCCAGCCAGACAAGCCAATCTCTATGCCCTAGCTCTGCGAGCAGATCAGTTTGAAAAGAGTAATTTCAAGGGCTTGTCTCGTTTTATCCGTATGATTGACCAAGTTCTAGAAGCCCAGCATGACCTCGCAAGCGTAGCCGTCGCACCGCCTAAAGATGCCGTGGAACTTATGACCATTCACAAGAGCAAAGGATTGGAATTTCCTTACGTCTTTATCCTCAACATGGATCAGGACTTCAACAAGCAAGACTCAATGTCAGACGTCATTCTCAGCCGTCAAAATGGGCTTGGTGTCAAATACATTGCCAGGGTGGAAACAGGAGCAGTGGAAGCACACTATCCTAAAACTATCAAACTCTCCATTCCTAGCCTAACTTATACGCAGAATGAGAAAGAACTGCAATTGGCTAGCTATTCAGAGCAGATGCGTTTGCTGTATGTTGCAATGACGAGGGCTGAGAAAAAGCTCTATCTTGTCGGTAAGGGGTCTCGTGAAAAGTTAGAAGCCAAGGAATACCCAGCAGCAAATAACGGAAAATTAGATAGCAATACCAGACTGCAAGCAAGAAATTTCCAAGATTGGGTCTGGGCTATCAGTAAAGTATTTACCAAGGACAATCTCAACTTTAGCTATCGTTTTGTTGGTGAAGACCAGTTGACTAGAGAAGCTATCGGAGAATTGGAAAACAAGAGCCCTCTCCAAGATAGCTCTCAAGCAGACAATCGCCAGTCAGAAACTATCAAAGAAGCTTTGGAAATGCTGAAAGAGGTGGAAGTTTATAATACTCTTCACCGCGCAGCCATTGAGCTTCCTAGTGTCCAAACTCCAAGTCAGATCAAGAAATTCTATGAACCTGTTATGGATATGGAAGGGGTAGAAATTACTAACCAAACTCAATCACCGGAGAAGCAAATCAGCTTTGATTTACCAGATTTTTCAACTAAAGAAAAGGTAACAGGAGCTGAGATTGGTAGTGCAATCCACGAACTCATGCAAAGAATTGATCTTAGTCAGCAACCAACACTTGGTAGTCTAACAGAAACTCTCAAACAAGTTCAAACCAGCCCAGGTGTCAGAGATAAGATCAATCTTTCTAAAATCCTTGCATTCTTTGACACACCACTTGGTCAGGAGATTCTCGCTAATACCGACCATCTCTACCGCGAGCAACCTTTCTCTATGCTCAAAAAAGATCAAAAGAGTCAGGAAGACTTTGTTGTTCGTGGGATTCTAGATGGGTATTTACTCTATCAAGACCGAATTGTCCTCTTTGACTATAAGACTGACCGTTACGATCAACCAAATCAGCTTATTGAACGCTATCGTGGGCAGTTAGCGCTCTATGGAGAAGCTTTATCACGAGCCTATTCGATTGAAAACATTGAAAAATCCTTGATTTTGCTCGGCAAAGATGAGGTACAAGTTGTAAAAATATAATCTAGAAAGGAGACCTCATGACACTTCCAGTTAGAAAATCCCTGCACGATGCAGTTTTACAAGCTTCAAAAGCTGATACTTGGGATCAAGCTACCAAGGAATGGAATGAAGTTTCCTTGATTTTTAATGGTATTGGGCGTAGTAATTGTATCTGCGGAAATGCCATTAAATACGCCTACGAACTCTTTAACGGAGTTACAGGTCAACGTCTCTTTCCTATAGGAAGCGACTGTGTTCGCCATTTTCATCGTATTAGCCTCGATCAGCAACTAGAAGAGGAAGAAAAACTACTCAGAAAAGTTGAAAACCTAACCAAAAAGGCTCAGAAAAAGGAAAAAATCAAGGTCAATAAAAGCAATTTTGACGAACGACTGCTAAAATGGTTTTGGGAGAAAGGTGTTTTCAAAGCCAATCGTGGCAATCAATTCGTGCCTGAGAGAGACTATCAGCTCTTCTTAGAGGTCTTTCAAGGCGGAAGTTGGACCAAGGCAGAGCCAAAGAAAAAGGCTCGTATGGAAGAAGTGCTGGAAAAGTGTATCAAACCTTTTTTACTTGGTAAGACAGATGACCAACTCTACCTTGTCAAACTAGGCAAGGAGAAAATCTACTACGAGCAGCATTTACGGATTCAAGCGGAGAAAGAACGCAAGAAAAGAGATAAAATCGCTAAGCAATACGCTGACAACCTCATTCTTGCCATGGGACCTGCAGAACGAGCCTATCAAGATTACTTTGGCTTTACAGAAACCTTGACCCAAGAAGAACGAAAATGGGAGAAAATCCTCTTTGGAAAAAATAGAGAAGAACGGGCTATCAAGGCTAAACAAAACCAAAAGGAGCTGGAAAAGGATCAGCGAATTGCAAGTCAAGATCCTATTGAACGAAAGCAGAAGCAGACTTGGCTTCTTAATTCCTATTTTCGGGATTTGCCTGATGAAAAAGCTAGATTTTCTCGACTTCTATTAGAATATCGAAAAAGTGGAGAAGTAGCCTTTTCAGATGATTACTTATCTGAGCATCTCATAGACTTTTTCTACAAGATGAAAGTCTTTGAGTTTGAAATTGCACCAGAACAAGTCCGCGATTTTCTAAAAGAATGCCTTCAGGCAGAACATCTATCATCTGCACAAGAAAGTTGGACTAGAGGGATTCTCCTCAATTGTCTTCATCCGTTTTTAGATAGGTTACTCATATAGAAAAAATCCTACCTTGTCTATGCATGGTAGGATTTAAGTATCTCCAAAGATGTACTGGTAAAGTTGGACGACTTTCTGAAAACACTGCGTGTCCATTCTTGTTATTTTTTGAGCATTTCGCATCCGAAAATCAAAAGTATACAGTTGAAATGGATTGACAGCGCCATCTACCTTATCCGACGAGACAGGAACGAGCAAGCCTTTTTCTGCCAACCGTTGTTGGCCGTGAGTGATAGGACAGACAGCCACAAAACCAGTTTGCAAGGCATATTCTCTCCTAGAAACGACTAAGGCAGGTCGCCGTTTCTGGATTTCTCGACCGACTGATGGATCAAAGTCCAGCCAAATGATATCCTGCTTTTCAGGAATATAGTCAGATTTCGTTATCAAGTAACCATACCCCTTCAAAATCGTTTGTCATTCTCAAATCAGTAATCCCATCAAAAGGATCTTTCAGTTTTGGAGCTAAGACAATGACTCCGTCAATCCCTTTGTAGACAACCATTTCTTGACCTTCTGTCATCCCCAAATTTTTAGGAATAGTCACAGTGAGAGAATTCCCTACCTTCCGAGTCTTTACTGTATTCATCGCTCTACCTCCACGAATTAGTATACACTAAGTATATACTTGAAAACAAAAAAAGTCAAGTAAATCCTTACTGGCATCAAGGATGTTTCGGACCAATACTATTTGTCGTTTATTGTGGTCAAAGCCTGTGCAAAAGTTCCTCATTTATGATAGAATAGGTAGTAAGAAAGAAAACGTTTTTACTACGTTTTTTTTAGTCGGAAGGGGAAATGTTTATGGCTACTATTCAATGGTTTCCGGGTCACATGTCTAAGGCTCGGCGGCAAGTTCAGGAGAATTTAAAATTTGTTGATTTTGTGACGATTTTGGTGGATGCTCGGCTACCTTTATCTAGTCAAAATCCTATGTTAACCAAGATTGTGGGTGATAAACCTAAACTCTTGATTTTGAACAAGGCTGACCTAGCAGACCCAGCAATGACCAAAGAATGGCGTCAGTATTTTGAATCACAGGGAATCCAAACTCTGGCTATCAACTCCAAAGAGCAAGTGACTGTAAAAGTTGTGACGGATGCCGCTAAAAAGCTCATGGCTGATAAGATTGCACGCCAGAAAGAACGCGGTATCAAAATTGAAACCTTGCGGACCATGATTATCGGAATTCCAAATGCCGGTAAGTCAACTCTCATGAACCGTTTGGCTGGGAAAAAGATTGCAGTTGTCGGCAATAAACCAGGTGTTACCAAGGGGCAACAGTGGCTCAAAACCAACAAAGACCTTGAAATCCTAGACACACCAGGGATTCTCTGGCCTAAGTTCGAAGAAGAAACCGTAGCTTTGAAACTAGCCCTAACAGGAGCCATTAAAGACCAGTTGCTTCCTATGGATGAAGTGACCATTTTTGGTCTCAATTATTTCAAAAAACATTATCCAGAAAAGCTAGCTGAACGCTTCAAACAAATGAAGATAGAAGAAGAAGCACCTGTTATTATCATGGATATGACACGTGCCCTTGGTTTCCGAGACGACTACGACCGCTTTTACAGCCTCTTCGTCAAGGAAGTACGTGATGGAAAACTCGGTAACTACACCTTAGATACATTGGACGACATTGATGACAACGATTAAAGAAATCAGAGAAGTTCTTGCCACTGTCAAAGAATTAGACAATCCCCTTTTTCTGGAATTCGAAAAAGATCCTCGTTCTGGGGTTCAAAAGGAAATCAACAAGCGTAAAAAAGCCATTCAGGCTGAAATGGATGAAGACCTTCGCCTGGAATCCATGCTTTCCTACGAAAAAGAGCTTTACAAGCAAGGATTGACCCTAATTGCAGGTGTTGATGAGGTTGGACGTGGTCCTCTTGCTGGCCCTGTAGTTGCTGCAGCTGTTATTTTACCTAAAAATTGTAAGATTAAAGGCCTCAACGATAGTAAAAAAATCCCCAAAAAGAAACATCTGGAAATTTATCATGCTGTTCAAGACCAAGCCTTAGCAATCGGTATTGGTATCATGGATAATCAGGTCATCGACCAAGTCAATATCTATGAAGCTACCAAACTAGCCATGAAGGAAGCAATCTCCCAGCTCAGTCCGCAACCTGAGCACCTCTTGATCGATGCCATGAAACTGGATTTGTCGATTTCCCAAACAGCAATCATTAAAGGAGATGCCAACTCCCTCTCAATCGCAGCCGCATCTATAGTAGCCAAGGTGACACGGGATGAATTGATGAAAGAATACGATCAGCAATATCCCGGCTATGATTTTACAGCTAATGCAGGTTATGGAACAGCTAAACATCTAGAAGGACTGGAAAAACTAGGTGTCACCCCAATTCACCGAACCAGTTTTGAACCAGTCAAAACACTGGTTTTAACTAAGAAAGACAAGTAAGAGGAAATGATTATGGAGGAACAGTCAGAAACACTCAGTTCCAAGAAAGAATTTGCCTTTGCCTCAAGCACCATATTATCCCAAGTTGGACGAGGAATCATTGTTGGTCTCGTCGTCGGGCTAATCGTCGGATCCTTTCGTTTCTTAATCGAAAAGGGTTTCCATCTGATACAAGAACTTTATCAAGATCAAGCGCACCTTGTGCGCAATCTTTTTATCATTGGCCTATTTTATGTAATAGTTTGCTGGCTTAGTGCGAAACTAACTCGGTCAGAAAAAGATATCAAGGGTTCAGGAATTCCTCAAGTCGAAGCCGAACTAAAGGGACTCATGACTCTTAACTGGTGGAGTGTTCTCTGGAAGAAATATGTATTAGGAATTCTTGCTATTGCCAGTGGGCTCATGCTAGGTCGAGAAGGGCCAAGTATTCAACTTGGAGCAGTTGGTGGTAAAGGTATTGCCAAGTGGCTCAAATCTAGCCCAGTAGAGGAACGTTCCCTGATTGCCAGTGGAGCTGCTGCAGGATTAGCAGCTGCCTTTAATGCACCAATTGCAGGTCTCCTCTTTGTTGTAGAAGAAGTCTATCACCATTTTTCCCGCTTTTTCTGGGTCTCAACTCTAGCAGCCAGTCTCGTAGCAAACTTTGTCTCACTACTCATATTTGGCCTAACACCCGTACTGGATATGCCAGACAACATTCCTCTCATGACCCTAGACCAGTATTGGATTTATCTCCTTATGGGAGTTTTTCTCGGGCTTTCTGGTTTTCTCTATGAGAAAGCTGTACTCAATGTTGGTCGAATTTATGACTGGATTGGTCAAAAAATTCATTTGGATAAAGCTTATTATCCAATCCTAGCCTTTATCCTTATCATACCAGTCGGGATTTTCTTGCCACAAATCCTTGGGGGTGGAAATCAGCTTGTTCTTTCCCTAACTGAGCAAAATTTTAGTTTCCAAGTTCTATTAGCTTACTTTTTGATCCGCTTTATTTGGAGCATGATTAGTTATGGAAGTGGCCTCCCAGGAGGAATTTTCCTACCCATTTTGGCACTTGGTTCCTTACTTGGTGCCCTAGTCGGTGTCATTTGTGTGAATTTTGGACTTGTCAGTCAGGAGCAATTCCCTATATTTGTCATTCTAGGGATGAGTGGATATTTTGGAGCGATTTCCAAGGCTCCCTTAACCGCTATGATACTTGTTACTGAGATGGTAGGGGACATTCGCAACCTCATGCCACTTGGCTTAGTGACCTTGGTAGCTTACATCGTCATGGATCTACTCAAGGGTGCTCCAGTCTATGAGGCCATGCTCGAAAAAATGCTGCCAGAAGAAGCGACAGACGAAGGAGAAGTCACCCTCATTGAAATCCCTGTATCAGATAAAATCGCTGGAAAACAGGTTCACGAACTCAACTTGCCACATAACGTACTCATCACCACCCAAGTCCATAATGGCAAGAGCCAAACCGTTAACGGCTCAACTAGAATGTATCTGGGTGATATGATTCACCTGGTGATTCCAAAAAGTGAAATTGGAAAAGTCAAAGATTTGTTGTTGTAAGCCTTGGTTTACATAATTTATTTTACGTAAAATATTATTGAAAGGATTCTCTATGAAAAGAAATAAGGCAATTGCAGTATATTTGCTAGGTACATTTAGCCAAATAGCATCAGTTTGCCTCCTTTTCTTTCTCTTGAATCATTTTTCTGTTCATTCCAATCTATTAACTATTTTAGGAATCATTGTTGGTGGGATTTCCTCAGCTCTTTGGGGAATAATTGTTGCAAATCACTATTTTCATATTCATTTTAAGAAGATCGTTAACGATTTTTTTAACATTCATACCAGTTATAAACATTATTTATTATCTTTTTCCCTAATTATCCTTGATTTTTCTTTTCTAATGTTTGGTGGGAAAATAGTAGAATTTAGCTGGTATCTCACATTTTTGATGTTCTTCAAATTTATTGTCTTTGGTGGTATAGAAGAGATTGGATGGCGATATGTCTTTCAGCCAATTTTACAAGAAAAGTTGCCATATTTTTACTCAACAATCTTAACCTTTTTCAGCTGGGCGCTTTGGCATCTGTTGTTCTTTTACATAGATGGTTCCCTAGCAACACTGCAAACTCTACCGTTTTTATTTGGATTGCTGACGAATTCTTTCATACTCTCAGCTCTTTATATCAAAACAAAAAATCTCTGGATTTGCGTTATGACACATTCGATCATTAACGTCTTGTCTCAACTAACCATAGACACTGATCGATACGAAACCTACCTGATTAGAATCTTCGTCATCTTGGTATCCTGCTATATGATAATACATAAAAAAGATGAGTATAGTCGGTATAAATAAAATTAAATATAAACCTTAAACCAAATCAAAAAAGATTTGGTTTTTTAAGAATTAGAAATCTGATTTTAAGTATATAGTATGATTTTTACCCTCCTACTTTGTTAAGAATGATTAGAATATTGTATAATAAGAAAAAGGGGAAAGCTTAAATGAATAATTCCAGCAATAAAAAAGGCCATAAAAGGATACTAATCGTTTTGTTACTCGTAACCATCACAGCAGGAGCTATTTTTATATTTAGTATGTTAGGGAAATCTCAAGAAGAACGTCGAAATAGAGAATATGAAGTCAGTTTGGTAAATGCCTTAAAGAATTCATATGAAGGTATAGAAGAAATCAAAATTTCCAATCCAACATATACGAACCCTCCTGGTGACTGGTCTTGTGATGTAGAAATCAAATTTAAACATGAAGTAAAAATTAAGTATGGTGTTGGATATTCTCTAGACACTGAAGAAATAACAGATACTTCATTGGAATGGGAAAATAGAGTAAAAGATCGACAATTTTTAAATGAAAACAAGGGTAAAACTGCTTCGAAAATTAGGGTAACTTATTCTAATAATGACGAAGGAGAGCAATAATGGCATTTAGTTATACTGATAAACAACTTAATGAATTAAATCACGGGAAGAATGTATACAGTATCAATGCTGAATATGCTGAGAAAAAGAGGAAATGATAATGAGTAAAGACAGATTAAGAAAAAGCTATAAACCATTATTCATAGTTTTACTATTCGTATTCATCACATTAGGAGGTGTTTTTATGTTTTCTATGTTTGGGAAATCCCAAGAAGAACATCGGAATAAAGAGTATGAAGTTAGTTTGGTGAATGCCTTAAAGAATTCCTATGAAGGGATTGAAGAGATTAAAATTTCTAATCCAGAATACACAAGCCCTCTTGGTTCGTGGTCTTGTGATGTAGAAATTAAATTTAAAGATGAAAGAACTCTTTCATATGGAATTAATCATCATTTAAACTATAAAACCAATTATGGTGGCCGTCAAGAAACAAATGAAGATTGGCAGTATTTAGAAACTCATAGAGGGAAAACTTTAAAGTCAGTGAGAATTACTTATTCTGATAGCGAGCAAGGAGAACTATGATGAATTTCCATTATACTGATGAATAATTTAAACCAAGATTATGCTGTTTATAGTCTGAACGAAAAGTCTTCAAGGAGAAAAAGGAGAAAAGCTTAAATGAATATTTCCAGCAATAAAAAAAGATATATAAGACTACTAATCGTTTTGTTACTCGTAGCCATCACAGCAGGAGCTATTTTTATGTTTAGGTTGTTAGGGAAGTCTCAAGAAGAGCATCGAAATAGAGAATATGAAGTAAGTCTGGTTAATGCCTTAAAGAATTCCTACCAAGGGATTAAGGAGATTAAGATTATGGATCCTTACTATAATGACAAACCGGGTTCGTGGTCTTGTGATATTTCAGTAGAGTTCAATGATAGTCAAACTATTACTTATGGAATTAATCACAGATTAACCTATAAAGAAAACCATGATGGTCTTATGAAAGGGAATACTAATGAAGAAATTGATCAACAATGGTCGATACTTCAAAAACACATTGGTAAAACAGAATCTACAATATTAGTACGATATTCAAATGGTGAAACAGGGGAACAGTAATGGCATTTAGTTATACAGATAAACAACTCAATGAATTAAAGCATGGGAAGAATGTATACAGTGTCAATGCTGAATATGCTGAGAAAAAGAGGAAATGATAATGAGTAAAGACAGATTAAGAAAAAGCTATAAACCATTATTCATAGTTTTACTACTCGCAACTGTCACAACAGGAGGTGTTTTTATATTTAGTATGTTAGGAAAATCCCAAGAAGAACGTCGGAATAGAGAATATGAAGTAAGTCTGGTTAATGCCTTAAAGAATTCATATGAAGGGATAGAAGAAATCAAAATTTCCAATCCAACATATACGAACCCTCCTGGTGACTGGTCTTGTGATGTAGAAATCAAATTTAATGATGAAAGAAAAACTAAGTATAGGATAGGCCATGGACTCCATGATAAAAAGAATTATCAAGGTTCATTGACCAATGAGAAAAGGCAATTCCTTAACAATTACAAAGGAGTGACCGACTTAAAAGTAATTGTTACATATTCAGATAATAGCACGGGAGAACAATGATGACATTTTCCTATACAGATGAGCAGTTAAACAATTTGAATCGGGATTATGCTGTATATAGTGTAAATCTTGAATTCGCTAAGCGTAACGGTAGGACTTATGTCAATTCAAATCTCATTGAAAATATATCTCCTGATGATTTAGAAAAAACCAACACCATAACTACCTCAGATGGTCAAGAATTCAGTGTTATTGCCACTAAGTCTGACCCAGTAACGGGATTTGATGTTTGATGCAGTATCTGTGACAATTGGCTTGATTTTCTCTATTCTACTGTTATTTATCTTTAAATCATAGTAGAATAGAGAAAAGGAGAAAAGCTTAAATGAATATTTCTGGAATGAAAAAAAGCCGTAAAAAGCTACTAATCGTTTTGTCAATCGCAATTATCACAGCAGGTGGTATTTTTATGTTTAGTATGTTAGGGAAATCTCAAGAAGAGCGTCAGAATAGAGAGTATGAAGTTAGTTTGGTTGAAACTTTAAAAGATAGTTATGAGGGTATTGAAGAAATTAGATTTTCTAATGCAAACTACACTAATCCTCCAGGAAGTTGGACTTGCGTAGTTGAACTATATTTTAATGAGAGAAGCATAAAATATAAAATTAATTATTCAAAAAAAGATAAACGTATTTCTGATGTATCTTTAGAGAGAGAGAATAGAAAAGAGGACCGAGAATTTTTAAATAGTCACTTGGGTAAGACTAGTAAACTCACAAAAATTATTTATTCAGATGGTTCAGAAGGAGAATATTAATGGTATACACTTATACTGATAAACAACTCAATGAATTAAATCACGGAAAAAATGTTTATAGTGTAAATTCTGAATATGCTGAGAGGAGTGGAGATAACAATGAGTAAAGACAGATTAAGAAAAAGCTATAAACCATTATTCATAGTTTTTCTACTCGCAACTATCACAACAGGAGGTGTTTTTATGTTTAGGTTGTTAGGAAAATCTCAAGAAGAACGTCGGAATAGAGAGTATGAAGTCAGTTTGGTAAATGCCTTGAAGAATTCTTATCAAGGGATTGAGGAGGTAACGATTACGAATCCATCGTACAGATCAATTCCTTCAGACGCTTGGGGGGCGGATGTGAAACTAAAATTTTTTGATGGAACATCTAAAGAACATGTTTTAGCTTTTGATATAAACTCGAATAAAATTAGGATTGGAGTATATAATAAGGATGATGAAGAATTTCAACATTTTTTAAATTCTAGGCGAGGTTCTACTAAGTCAAAAGTTAAAGTTAAATATTCGAATGGTTCAGAAGGGGAGCTATGATGAATAAATACGTGTTAATGAATTGAATCAAGTTCCGAATGTTTACAGTGTTAATACTGAGTTCGCACAGCGTAAAGAAAACCGAACAAATATTGTTACTGCTAAATCAGATTACGAGTTAAAAAAAGGTGAAATCAACACTATAACCACCTCCGATGGTCAAGAATTCCGTGTTGTTGCCACTAAGTCTGACATTGAAACAGGTTTTGATGGGGGCTGGCAGTTGCACCTATTGTTAACGGCAAACCAGATTATAAAAATGTAGCTGTGATTGCTGCGGGAACGGATCCTGGGAGTCCTACTACGATTGATAGATTTAAAATAGTTTTTTCTTATTATAGTGTAATATAGACAAATCTTATAGTATAATAAGAAAAAGGAGAAAAGCTTAAATGAACAATTCCAGCACTAAAAAAAATCACAAAAGATTACTAATCGTTTTGTCAATCGCAATTATCACAGCAGGAGGTGTTTTTATGTTTAGTATGTTAGGGAAGTCTCAAGAAGAGCGTCGAAATAGAGAGTATGAAGTTAGTTTGGTTGAAACTTTAAAAGATAGTTATGAGGGTATTGAAGAAATTAGATTTTCTAATGCAAACTACACTAATCCTCCAGGAAGTTGGACTTGCGTAGTTGAACTATATTTTAATGAGAGAAGCATAAAATATAAAATTAATTATTCAAAAAAAGATAAACGTATTTCTGATGTATCTTTAGAGAGAGAGAATAGAAAAGAGGACCGAGAATTTTTAAATAGTCACTTGGGTAAGACTAGTAAACTCACAAAAATTATTTATTCAGATGGTTCAGAAGGAGAATATTAATGGTATACACTTATACTGATAAACAACTCAATGAATTAAATCACGGAAAAAATGTTTATAGTGTAAATTTTGAATATGCTGAAAGGGAAGTTGAAAAGAAAGTTGTAGCCAAAACAAATGATAAGTTATCTTCGGATGAAACTAACACTATAACCACCTCCGATGGTCAAGAATTCCGTGTTATTGCGACTAAGTCTCACAAAGAAACAGGTTTTGATGGACTAGCGGTTGCACCAATAGTCAACGGTGAACCAGATTATAAAAATGTAGCTGTGATTGCTGCGGGAACGGACCCTGGGAGTCCTACTAAGATTGATGTCGGAACAGCAGTTGCAGAAAGAGAGTCAGGTTTATCCCCTCAATATTATGTAGCAGACCGATTTGTAAAAGAAATTATGGATGATCCCCGATATGAAGTCAGTCAACTATCTGGCTATTCACAAGGTTCTTATATGCTGAAGGTAGGAGCTAAATACCACATCCCTACGACTACCTTCAATGCTTGGTTTTTTTATAATTCACTTTCTAATGAGGAAAAAGCATTCATAGATAAAAATCCTGCTATGTTTATAGATTATAGAAGGAATTATGATGTTGTTGTGTTTGGAAATGATTTCAACCATCCTGAATTATTCAATAAATCATTTTTAGAAATGCCTGATACCATATATTGGCTTGACGGAACTAGCCACAATATAGGTGATTGGGAGTTTGATCCTGTAACTGGTCAACTTGTAGATGGCAAAGGAGGAAAACCCTTAATCAGTGGCGTTTATCGAGCCTATGCCAACAGTCTCCGAGGAATGGCTCATTACAAGGACTTGAAATCAAACTGGTCATCAGGTGGCATTAGTAGCTCTGAGGAAATATACTTAGATGCAGCTCAAGGTTCTATCCTATCATCATCTATGGCTACAGCAGCAAGAACTGGAGCTGATGAAGTGAGCGCCTTAGCCAAAAAAGCAAATCAGGAATTACAAGAAATTTGGTCAAAAATCGACTTTACGAGCTACACAGCATTAGCTCCCTATGAGGTTGATGCCATTTTTGCTAGTCAGGGTATCACTCAAGCACAGTTTATCGATACGTTTCAGGCAGAGACAAATCAAACAGCCACTAAGATGAATGTTTCCGCACAAGCATTTGAAAATATGGATAAACAATTACAGGAAGTCATCGAAAAAACAGTAGCAACAGATAAGCAATTAGCCAAGGAGTTTCGACAATGGAAAGAAAAGATGTAAAATGGGAGGAAATTAGAGAAAAAGAGAGAGAACTGTATACTCTAGAAGAACGATATTATCAAGAAAAGAAGAAACTCGATAACAAAGCCCTTGATCTAGACGAACGAAATGCAAACTTAGAAAAACTAATTTCCGAAGAAGTTGATAAAATGTCTCATATTTTGAGAAAATTTGAGACAAGTGTTGATGATGTTAGAGACTACTTTACAGAAATAGAAAATTTGAGACACTTTTCGAATCAAGTATACAGAGATGGTAGGATTAAACTCGAAGATGAGAGAGAAAAATACGATAACGAGTTTCGCAAAAAAAGAAATGATTTAGACGAAGAATTTCACAAACTAAGGAGAGATTATGCAAGCACCAATGAATGAATACTACACGGATGAAGAATACCAATATGCACTGAAACAAATGTATCGAATGATGGAAAGAAACCGAATCATTACGGAAGCAAAGTTAGCGATAACAGCAAAAAATAAATTAAAAGATAACTTTAATAAAGCAGCAAAGAAAATTGCTACAGAAACCAAATCAACCATTACAAGCATAAACAGCCAGATGGACACTGCAATTCAAGGTAAAGTTCGCAAGAGTCTTGAAGAAAAGATTCCGAATATGTTGCTCAAGTATGATGAAATTTAATAAAGGGTTCAGGATAACTGGGGGAAAGTTAGACTTCTGTTTTAAGTTTCTTATAATATCTTTCCGAAAAACTATAATTTTCTTGAAAAATATATAAGTCTATGCTATACTACTAGTAGACTAATTTAGGGAGAAAATCATGAAACGTGAGATTTTACTGGAACGGATCGACAAACTAAAACAAATCATGCCCTGGTATGTTCTGGAATACTATCAATCAAAGCTTGCTGTTCCCTACAGTTTTACAACTCTGTACGAATACCTCAAGGAATACGATCGATTTTTCAGCTGGGTTTTAGAGTCTGGAATTTCAAATGCTGATAAAATGTCTGACATTCCTTTATCGGTCTTGGAAAATATGTCTAAAAAAGACATGGAATCCTTTATTCTTTATCTACGTGAACGTCCATTGCTGAATGCTAATACAACCAAGCAAGGTGTCTCTCAGACGACCATCAATCGGACCTTGTCAGCACTTTCCAGTCTTTACAAGTATCTGACCGAGGAGGTTGAAAACGACCAGGGGGAGCCTTATTTCTATCGTAATGTAATGAAGAAAGTTTCAACCAAGAAAAAGAAAGAAACTCTTGCTGCCAGAGCTGAAAACATCAAGCAAAAACTCTTTCTAGGTGATGAAACAGAAGGTTTTCTAACCTATATCGACCAGGAGTACCCACAACAGCTCTCAAATCGCGCTCTCTCATCATTTAATAAGAATAAAGAACGTGATTTGGCTATTATTGCCCTTCTCTTGGCGTCTGGTGTCCGCTTATCTGAAGCTGTTAATCTGGATCTAAGAGACCTTAATCTCAAAATGATGGTTATCGATGTCACTCGAAAAGGGGGTAAACGAGACTCGGTCAATGTCGCTGCCTTTGCTAAGCCTTACCTAGAGAATTATCTCGCCATTCGAAATCAACGCTATAAGACGGAAAAGACGGATACAGCTCTCTTTTTGACACTCTATCGAGGTGTTCCCAATCGTATTGATGCTTCTAGCGTTGAAAAGATGGTTGCTAAGTACTCTGAGGACTTTAAAGTCCGTGTAACTCCCCACAAACTCCGCCATACCTTAGCAACCAGGCTCTATGATGCAACTAAATCTCAAGTTTTGGTCAGCCATCAGCTAGGACATGCCAGTACACAAGTCACTGACCTCTATACCCACATTGTCAATGATGAACAAAAGAATGCTTTGGATAGCTTATAAAATACATAAAATTATTTATGTAAAATATAACTCATAAAAAGAAGCTGGTCAAACAACCAACTTCTTTTCTTTTTATCCCACTACTGCTTCAGCGATTTCTTCACGGCTAATACCAGCAAAGTAGCGTGTAATATCAATAGTTTCTAGAGCTTTAAGAACATCCTCACGTTCGTATTTCACTCCACGAAGGACATCTTCTACTGCAGCAACGTCCTCGATACCAAAGAAGTCACCATAAATTTTGATGTCTTGGATTTTTGATTCAAGAACATTGGCAAAGACTTCTACCTTACCACTAGTGAATTTTGTTCCACGACGGACGTTAAACTCAGGTGATTTGCCGTAGTTCCAGTCCCAAGTACCAAACTTTGTATCCTTGATGCGATTGATTTCAGCCAATTCTTCCTCAGAAAAAACGTATTCAGTCATCTCTGGGTACTCTTTTTTCATGTATTCCAATAGTAAATCACGGAATTCTTCAACTGTGATTTTTTCTGGTAATTCATTGACAATATTGGTTACACGGGCACGGACAGATTTCACACCTTTTGATTCAAATTTATCTTTTGAAACCTTGAGGGCGTTAGCAAGGACTGACAAATCAACGTCAAAGAGCAAGCAACCGTGGTGCATGATACGCCCATTGATATAGGCTTGGGCATTGCCACAGAATTTCTTACCTTCAATCTCAAGGTCATTACGGCCTGTAAACTCAGCTTTAACACCGAGTTGAGCCAAGGTATTGATAACTGGAGTTGAAAAACTCTTAAAGTCAAAGGCCTTGTTTTCATCTTCTTTTGAAATGATGGTGTAGTTGAGATTGTTCAGATCGTGATAAACAGCTCCACCACCACTGATACGGCGGACTACCTCAATGCCATTTGCACGGACATAATCACGGTTGATTTCTTCGATAGTATTCTGGTGACGACCAACAATGATAGAAGGTTTGTTAATCCAAAGTAGGAAGATTTGATCTTCATCCAAAAGGTGTTTAAAGGCATATTCTTCCAAGGCGATATTAAAAGCAGTGTCGTTTGAATGATTGATAATGTATTTCATAGTATTTCCAAAAATTTAGTTTTTAAATTCTGTTCATAGCAATCCAATTTTCTAAAGTGGTAAAAAGAAATGTAACGTGTTATCGTTACATTTCTCGGAAAAATTGAGACAAGAGGCTCAATTTTTAGGCATGGAACTCTAATAGAGGTCGCTGCCGTCCGTACTACTTTAAGAAAATTTAGTTGAAAATCTTATTTATTTTTTCTTAGGTGAATGGATAGCCATTCCTAGAACATCCGCAAATGCTTCGTACATCACTTCAGAGTAGGTTGGGTGTCCGTGGATGGTCTTCAGCATTTCCTCAACAGTGATTTCCATTTCGATAATGCTTGATGCCTCGTTAATCAATTCTGCGGCTGCAGGACCAATGATGTGCACACCAAGGATTTCCCCGTATTTCTTATCTGCAATGACTTTTACGAAACCTTGAGCAGCATCCGATGCAATGGCACGACCGTTGGCTGCAAAGTTGAATTTACCGATTGCAACATCGTATTTCTCACGGGCTTGTTCTTCAGTCAAACCTACTGCTGCTACTTCAGGAAGAGTGTAGATAGCTGCTGGAGTCAAGTTCAATTTGGCAACAGCATGGTTTCCTTTGAGGGCATTTTCAGCGGCAACTTCACCCATGCGGAAGGCTGCGTGCGCCAACATCTTCGTACCGTTGATGTCACCTGGTGCGTAGATACCTGGAACAGAAGTTTCCATGTATTCGTTGACCTTGATACGTCCACGATCCAATTCAAACTCAACATCACCAATTCCTTCAAGGTCTGGCACACGACCGATTGAAAGAAGAGCTTTGTTAGCGATGATATCGTCTTTTCCTTCAACCTTGATACGAAGTTGACCATTTTCTTCGATGATTTCTTGCAATTTTGTACCTGTCAAGATGGTCATACCTTTACGCTCAAGAATCAAGCGAAGATTCTTAGAAACTTCCGCATCCATAGCTGGCACGATACGGTCCATCATTTCGATAACAGTTACTTTTGAACCAAATGTCATGAATGCTTGGCCGAGTTCGATACCGACAACCCCACCACCGATGATTACGAGGCTTTCTGGTACTTCGTTCATTTCAAGAATGTCATCACTGGTCATGACAAGTGGAGATTCCATACCAGGAACGTTGATCTTGCTGACTTTTGAACCACCGGCAAGGATAATTTTCTTGGTTTCAAGCAATTCAGAACCATTTACCAAGACATTCTTATCTTTAGTGATTGTACCAATTCCCTTATGAACAGTAACTCCGTAACTACGAAGAAGACCTGCAACACCACCTACCAAAGTATTGACAACCTTAGATTTTGTCTCTAAAAGTTTATCCATATCTACAGTGAAGTTTGGATTTTCGATGACGATACCTCGGTTTGCTGCATGACCGATATTTTCGATGATTTCAGCATTGTGAAGGTAGGTCTTGGTTGGGATACAGCCACGGTTCAAACACGTTCCACCGAGTTCAGATTTCTCAACAAGGGCAACCTTCCCACCGAGTTGGGCAGCTTTAATGGCTGCAACATAACCAGCAGGACCTCCACCAATCACAACGATATCAAAGGCATCATCGCTCTTACCATCGTCGTTTGAGGCACTAGCTGCAGGTGCAGGTTTTGATTCTGGCGCAGCTGCTCCAGCTGTTGGGATGTTTTCCCCTTCTTCTCCAAGGTAACCGATAACTTCCGTTACAGGGACAGTTTCACCATCTCCTTTGAGGATGGCAATCAAGTATCCATCTTCTTCGGCTTCCAATTCCATGCTGACTTTATCAGTCATGATTTCCAAAAGGATTTCTCCTTCTTTTACAAATTCTCCGACTTTCTTATTCCATTGGACGATTTGTCCTTCTGTCATATCCACGCCGGCTTTTGGCATAATTACTTCTAAGGCCATGTCTTACTTCCTTTATCTATATCTCTAAAAATAAATACTGTATTTTTAAACCAACATTGAGATTGGGTTTTCAATTAAGGCTTTCAAGTCTTTCATAAACTTAGCACCAGCCATACCATCTACGACACGGTGGTCAATAGTTAACCCTAGGCTCATGATAGGACGAATAACAATCTCACCATTGACAACTACAGGTTTTTCAACTGTTGAGCTAACCCCGAGGATAGCTGAGTTTGGTTGGTTAATAATCGGACCGAAGGACTGAACGCCAAACATTCCCAAGTTACTAATTGTGAAGGTTGAATTTTGCAGTTCGCTTGGAGATAATTTACCATCCAAGGTACGACCAATTACATCCTTAAAGGCTACAACCAACTCTGACAAGCTCATTTTTTCAGCATTATAGACAACTGGTGTCATTAGACCATTATCCATACCAACCGCCATCGCAAGGTTGACATAGTTGTGAGTGATAATGGTCTTGCCATCTTCTGTCAATGAAGCGTTGATGTAAGGATGTTTCATCAATGTTTTCACAACAGCGAGTGAAAGAAGGTCTGTTACAGTAGTCTTCTTACCAGTTGCTTCCATAATTGGCTCAAGAACCTTCTTACGAAGAGCCAGCATCTCAGACATATCGACATCGTAGTTGAGTGTGAAGGTTGGCGCAGTTAGGTAGGATTCAACCATTCGTTGTGCGATAACCTTACGCATTGGTGTCATTGGAATACGCTCAATCTCACCATAAGGAGTGATATTGTCTGGAACTTCTTCTACTTTTTCAATTTGAGCAGGAGACTTGATAGTGTCGTTTTCGATATTTTCAGGAAGTAAGGCCAAAACATCCTTCTTCATGATTTTACCACGATGACCTGTTCCTTGGATTTCCTGCCAAGCAATGTTATGTTCGAGGGCAATTCGTTTTGCAAGTGGCGAAATGCGAACCACATTTGTGTCTTTATAAGTTTCCACGTCTTCTTTGTGGACACGACCGTTTGCACCTGAGCCAGAAACGTCGTAGAGGTTGATCCCTAGATCATCCGCTAACTTTCTAGCCGCAGGAGTCGCTCTTAGCTTGTCATCAGCCATGACCTCTCCAATTCTATACTAAGATATTTAGGACGAAGAGGGCAATGAAAAAATAGGAGATTGACGATGTGTTCGATGAACACAAGGAAATCTATCTTTTTTTCACAGACCTCAGTCCGAATTCAATTACATGATACAAAGGGCGTAAAAAGCGACCGAAAAATAGGAAATCGACGCTGGCTTCGATGAAGCCAAGGAGATTTATCTTTTTTCCGAGCTTTTAGCCCGTGTTCGAATATAAGATATTTAGGACGAAAAGAGTTCTGCACCTAAAAGATACAAAGTTTCTCGTCTTTTTTATTTTATTTACATAACTTATATTATGTATTATTCTTTGTTATATGTCTTACGGATTGCTTCCTTGATGCTTTCAACTGTTGGAATCATTGCATTTTCTAAATTTTGTGCGTAAGGCATTGGCACATCCTCTCCGGCGCAACGGCGGATTGGTGCGTCTAGATAATCAAATGCTTCTGATTCTGAAATAATAGCTGAAATCTCTCCGATATAGCCACTTGTTTTGTGAGCATCGTTGACAAGCACCACCTTACCAGTCTTCTTCACTGAGTTAATGATGATATCCTTATCAAGCGGAATGAGGGTACGTGGGTCCACAATTTCAACTGAAATTCCCTCTTCTGCTAATTCTTCAGCAGCTTGAACCACACGACGAAGCATTTTACCATAAGTAACGACTGTTACATCTGTACCTTCACGTTTGATTTCACCAACTCCAAGTGGGATTGTGTAGTCTGGATCAACTGGAACTTCCCCTTTTTGGTTAAATTCTGACTTGTATTCAAGGATGATAACAGGGTTGTTATCACGGATAGAAGACTTGAGCAGTCCTTTCATGTCAGCAGGCGTACCTGGAGCTACAACCTTGAGTCCTGGAATGTGAGTGAACCAAGACTCTAGTGATTGCGAGTGCTGAGCCGCAGAACCAACTCCATTACCAGCTGCACAACGGACAGTCATTGGAACCTGACCTTTCCCACCAAACATATAACGTGTTTTAGCAGCTTGGTTGACGATATTGTCCATGGCAATAACCGAGAAGTCCATGAAGGTCATATCGACAATTGGACGAAGTCCTGTCATGGCTGCTCCTGCTGCTGCTCCCGAGATGGCAGCTTCAGAAATCGGACAGTCACGGACACGTTCTGGACCAAATTCTTCGAGCATTCCAACAGAAGTTCCGAAGTCTCCTCCGAAGACACCGACGTCTTCTCCCATCAAGAATACATTTTCATCGCGACGCATTTCCTCAGACATAGCAAGGATAATGGTGTCACGGAACGACATTGTTTTTGTTTCCATTTTTATCTCTTTCTCCTTAGTCTGCGTAAATATCTTCAAATGCTGATTCTAGTGGTGGGAATGGGCTTTCTTCAGCAAATTTAACAGAAGCTTCTACTGCTTCCTTGACTTGTGCTTGAATTTCTTCCAATTCTTCTGCACTTGCAATATTGTTTTCAATGAGGTATTTGCGAAGGTTTTCGATTGGGTCTTTTTGTTTCCACAATTCCACTTCTTCACGCGTACGATATTTACCAGGGTCAGATGATGAGTGACCAAGCCAGCGATAAGTGATACTTTCGATCAAGACTGGACCATTGCCACCACGAACATGGTCTACAGCTTTCTTAAATCCTTCATAGACATCGATGACATTGTTTCCATCTTCGATAAACATTCCAGGAATTCCATAAGCAGCGCTACGTTGATGGATATGCTCCACATTGGTCATTTTCTTGATATCCGCAGAAATCCCATAACCGTTGTTAATGCAGTAGAAAATAACAGGAAGTTTCCAAATAGAAGCCATATTCACTGCTTCATGGAAAACACCTTCGTTGGTCGCGCCATCTCCAAAGAAGCAGACAACGATTTTACCAGTATGTTGCATTTGCTGACTGAGGGCTGCACCGACAGCGATTCCCATACCACCACCTACAATACCATTGGCACCAAGGTTACCAGCATCCAGGTCAGCGATGTGCATAGAACCACCTTTTCCTTTACAGGTTCCAGTGTATTTCCCGAGGATTTCAGCCATCATTCCATTGAGGTCAATCCCCTTAGCAATAGCTTGCCCGTGTCCACGGTGATTTGAGGTAATCAGATCATCTGGATTAAGAGCCAGCATCGCTCCGACGTTAGCAGCTTCCTCTCCGACAGAAAAGTGAGTCATACCGGGAACTTTTCCCTTTTTCACTAACTGAGCGATTTTTAAGTCCATGCGACGGATTTCTTCCATCTTACGGAACATCTCTAGCAAAAGATTTTTATCTAAAGTTGACATAATCTTGCCTTTCTAACTTTGTACTTACCTTACTATTTTACCTTTTTTAGTATACGCTGTCAAAGTATATGGCTAATAAAAATTCACAATATAAAAAAATAAACCCCTGTTAAAACAGGGATTCTCTCTAGTTAGAGTATTTTTTCACAAAGTGCTTTTTCAGGATATTTTCCAAAAATTAGCTCAATCTTTTCATTACGGTTTTCAGACGCCATTGATACAAACAACCAGAAACAATCAAGCTGGCAATTAACCCAATCCAGTAGGCAAATGCCCCTAAGTCAGTTACTTGATCTAGTAGATATCCTAGTGGTATCGCTACTCCCCAATATCCGATTAAGCCAAGATAGAAAGGAACGATAGTGTCCTTATACCCTCTTAAAATTCCTTGGAGCGGAGCCGCAAAGGTATCAGCTAGCTGGAAAAAGAGACTGTAGGTTAGAAATACAGCAGTTGTTTCAATGAACTGAGAGTCATTCCCATATAGACTTGCTACACGATCTCTAAAAATGTAGAGAAAAGATAGGGTAAGACCTGCAAAAATAAGGGCGGTTACTCTCCCCAGACGAGCATAGATTTTTGCATCCTCAAAACGTTTGGCCCCCACCTCGTAAGACACAACAATCGCCATAGCAGAGGAAATACTCATAGGAAAAGCATACATGAGACTCGAAAAATTCATAGCTGACTGGTGACTGGCAATGATGAGCGATGAAAACTTAGCCATGATTAGTCCAACCACGGAGAAAATGGCTACTTCAGCAAATACGGTTCCCCCGATTGGTAGACCTAATCGAACACCTTCCTTGATTTTATCTATATTGAGTGGAATGCGTTTTTCAAGATGTAACGCTTTTAACCTTTCTTGTTTGAATAAAACAAGAATAGAAATCCCCAATAAAACCCAATAGGCTAGTGAAGTTCCTAGTCCTGCTCCTGCGCCACCAAGCTCAGGGAAACCGAAAGCTCCATATATCAAGAGATAGTTAAAACCACTATTGAGCGGAAGTAATAGGAGCATGAGGTACATAGATAGCTTGGTCAATCCAAGAGAATCCAACAAAGAGCGAATGACACTGAACAGCAACAAGGGAATAATTCCAATAGACAGGTACCAAAGATAGGAAACTGCAACTGCCGCCACTTGAGCTTCTAGTCCGATGTTGGTTAAGACAGGTGGCGCTAAGAATACTACCATTCCAAGCAAGACCAAAGACAGTCCGAAAGCCAAGTAGATAAATTGGTAAAAATCAGATGCTACTTCTTCCTTTTTGCCCCGTCCCAGATGATGGCCTATGATGGGAACCATGGCCGAAACAATCCCTGTTAAAAAAGTAAAGAAAGGATTCCATAGACTCGTTGCGGTTGACACCCCCGCCAAGTCCATGGTATTGTACTGCCCAGTCATGGTTGTATCAACAAAAGAGGCAGAATAATTGGCAAATTGATAGATCAGAATAGGGAAAAATATCTTAAGAAATAAGACAAACTTGTCTTTAAATTGATGGGTTGGATACATATACGCTCTCTATTCTTATAGTTTCTAGAGCAGAATCCCATCTAGTTTTGGTAGACAATTTGTCCCTTGCAGATGGTATATTTAACCTGCCCTTTTAAAGTTTCGCCGATAAATGGGGAATTAGCTGCTTTTGACGCAAAATGGGAGTCCACAAGGCGGTCAGCCTTAGCGTCAAAGATAGTGATATCCGCTGGACCATTCTCAGCCAAGTAACCTGCTTCAAAGTTGTAAAGCTTGGCTGGATTGACAGTCATTTTTTCTAGCAATTCCATCAAGCTCAACTCACCAGCTTCCACCAAATAAGTCAAACCAAGAGAAAGAGAGGTTTCCAAACCTGTCATACCAGATGGTGCTTTGGTGATATCTTCAACATTTTTCTCATCTGCATGGTGAGGCGCGTGGTCCGTTGCGATAACTGTGATAACACCTGACTTGAGACCTTCGATAACGGCACGACGGTCTGACTCCAAACGAAGTGGAGGATTCATTTTGGCATTGCTTCCTTGAGTTAAAAGAAGAGCTTCTGTCTTAGAGAAATGCTGTGGCGCTACTTCTGCTGTGACCTGCGCACCTAGTCCTTGAGCAAACTCCACCACCTTGACACTTTCTTCCTTAGACAAATGCTGAATGTGAACATGGGCCTTGGTTGCATAGGCAATCATAACATCGCGCGCAATCATAGCGTACTCAGCCACTCCTGTCGCTCCACAGATATGGAAATGTTCTTTAGCGATGTTTTCGTTAAAGCCAAGAATTCCATTCAAACCTGGATCTTCCTCATGAAGGCAGATAAAGGTATTGAGTTTTTTGGCTTCTTCCATTGCTTCCTTAACCACTTTACTACTTTCAAGCGGAATTCCATCATCTGAAAAACCAACGGCTCCAGCTTCTAAAAGCGCCTTAAAATCAGTCAAGTCTTGGCCATTAAAGTTCTTAGTAATGGTCGCAACTGTCTTGACGTTAATCTTTTCCTTGGCAGCTGACTGGAGAACTTCTTGAAGAGTCTCTACATCCGAAATGGTTGGACTAGTATTAGCCATCATGACAACGGTTGTAAAGCCACCTGCAGCGGCTGCTAGGGCACCAGTATGAATGTCTTCTTTATGAGTTTGACCAGGTTCACGGAAATGAACATGGATATCGACCAATCCAGGAGCAACTACTAGACCAGTAGCATCAAGCACCTCTGCTCCTTCTTCCTTGATTTCAGGTGCAATTTTGACAATTTTCCCATCTTGGACCAAAACATCACACACTTGATCCAAACCAGACTTGGGATCCATTACACGACCATTTTTGATTAGTAGCATCTGCTTTCTCCTTTATTCATAGAAATCAACTTGGGTATCCAACAATTTATCCCCATCATAAACAAACTTTGCTGAAAAGAAAGGTTTATCTTCTAAAAGCCACTCAACAAAGGTGTGATCACCCTCCCAAGTTGGCTTGCTTAAGACTTCATCATAGGGAACCCATTCTAAGGTCCCCTCATTGCAGTCAATCAAGTCACCCTCGAACTCTGTCACCTTAAAAACATAGGTGTACCAGTCTAAATCTGGCGTAAATTCAGGAAAAGTGATAACACCTTTAAGTACTGGCTTGGCTTTGAGCCCTGTTTCTTCGAGGATTTCACGCGCTGCACATTCCTGTGGAGTCTCACCTCGCTCTAGCTTTCCACCCACACCAATCCATTTGCCTTCATGGACATCGTTGGGCTTCTTATTGCGATGGAGCATGAGCAGTTCTTTTCCGTTATCAATGTAGCAAATCGTCGCTAACTGAGGCATATTCTCTCCTTATCTAAACCAATCGATTGGCACTTGTCCTGTCTCTTTTAAGAATGCATTGGCCTTGGAAAAAGGCTTGGAACCCCAAAATCCTCTATAAACCGATAAAGGACTAGGATGGGCTGATTCGATAACCAAGTGGTGAGGATTGGTAACCAAGGCCTTCTTCTTGCGTGCATAAGCACCCCAGAGTACAAAGACTACAGGTCTGTCTAGATTATTGACAACCCGAATCACAGCATCTGTAAATGGCTCCCATATCTGCCCAGCATGACCATTGGCCTGCCCAGCAGGAACCGTCAAGCAAGCATTGAGAAGTAAGACTCCCTGCTCAGCCCAAGACGTCAAATCATGTGATTTCTTAACGCCGATATCATCTGACAATTCTTTTAAAATGTTTTGCAAGGATGGCGGAGCTGGGATAAAGTCAGGTACAGAAAAACTCAAGCCCTGCGCCTGTCCTGGTCCGTGATAAGGATCTTGCCCTAGAATCACCACCTTCACTTCTTCAAGCGGTGTAGTCAAGAGAGCCTGAAAAACTTTTTCCTTAGGTGGATAAACAGTTCCCAGAGCATAGACCTGCTCCATAAATTGATTGATTTTCCCAAAATACCCCTCAGGTAATTGCTCCTTAATCAAAGCATGCCAAGATGAGTGTTGCATCTTTCTCTCCTTTATCGTATCCATCTAAAGGCACGTCTTAATTCTTCCGTACCATTTTTAAAAAAGCATAAACCATGTGCAAGTATAATCTTATCCGGTTTCCAGTTTAACATACGGGCAAAGGAAACCTTTGCTTCTCTTTGTCTTCCTAAAAAAGTCATCCGATAATCGATAGGAGTTTGACCATCAGGGACTGTTACACGAGCTAAACGATAGAATTTTCTGCGAATTGGACTAGCTATCTTTTCCGGTTCAAAATTCTCTATAAGGTCTGTTACTATAAGTGTTTTAGTTGATTTATGAAAAAACACCACCTCTTCGATGACAGAACTTCCCTTAAAAATAAGTTGATCAATCTCATCAGACCATAAGTCAGGTGCCTTATCTGTTAAAGGAGCATCAAATTCCACCATGACATTCTGACTTTTTGCTCTCTCTTCAACTCCTGGACTAGACCATGCTTGCGCATAAGGATATCTTTTTTTCCAATCTTCAATATAGGCGTAGTGAATCTTATTTGGGGAAATCAGGTAAGCGACTCTGCCCAAAGCGTCCAGTTCAGTAAACAGTTTCTCATTTGGCGCAATCGGAGAGTGAATCCAAAGTTTGCCATCATTTAACTTAATCACCGTCATACGTGTCTGAAAAGGAAGGTTGAAGATCTTCATGTCCATTTGAATCAAATCACCATCTACTATCCAGATATTTTGATCAACTTCCTTTAGTGTATACAATGGTTCATAAAGAGAAAGAGCTGGTCTTGACATCATTTACTACTCCTTCATTTTTACTGCCTCTATTATAGCAAAAAGTGGCTATCTAAACCACTTTTTACAGTTCTTATATATACTGTTATTCATCCTAGTATTGGACATTAGTATTTACAGTATCAATCAGCTATTAGAAACTTTTCGATTGTATCAATAGCATAGGAAAGTTGATTATTTACAGACATCATCCGTTCAAGATTAGCATCCATATAGTAGAGTTCAGATAAACCACCCCTAGGGAGAAAGAGTGAATAGTGGATATTCATCTTCTCTCGAGTACTTAGCTCTATATGATTGCTTATGATATACTTTAACTCTTTTAACGAATTTACTTGAGCAACCACACCTTTTAACCGATACTGCTCGATGAGATTTAGTAAATTGTCAATCTCTTCAATGACTTTAGTTTCCATATCAACACCTCTTGGGAAAATCACCACAAAGCATCTAAACAATACAGCAAGTCTTGGTAAGAATGAACTTCATAAGTTGGCTGGGCTTGTGTGTGATTTTCGAGGTGATGGGGATTGTACCAGATAGTATCAATTCCAGCATTATTACCCCCTTGAATGTCGGCGGTTAGAGAATCTCCAATCATCAGGACTTTTTCTTTATCAAATCCTGCAATCTGCTGACCGATTTTTTCATAGAATAGTGCATCAGGTTTTTGTGTTTGCAATTGCTCGGAGATAAAGACTTGGTTGAAATAGGGAGCCAGACCAGATTGAGCCAGACGACCCGTCTGAATGGCAGTAATCCCATTTGTCGCAGCGTATAGCTCATAATCTCTCTCGATGAGGCTGTCCAAGAGTTCATGTGAGCCCGAAAGAGTTTGTCCCTGCTGAGCGAGATAAAACTGGTAACGCTGGGCAAGCAACCTACCGTCTTTTTCCTGTCCAAAATGAGCAAATAAACGAGAAAAGCGCGTGTTAACCAGTTCTTGTTTACTGATTTTCTTTTGCTCCAAGTCCTTCCAGAGAGCCTTGTTCATAGGAACGTAGTATTCTTTATAGACTTGAATATCCGCAACTCCTTCTTCTTTTAGAAGTTGCGTCAAAGCCACATCCTCAGCAGCATCAAAATCAAGCAAGGTGTGGTCAAGGTCGAAGAGTAGAAATTTGTAGGACAATTTGAGAGTTTTCCTTTCTAAGGAGATAAAATAGTCTCATGAACCTTCAAAACAGGAAAAGAGACAAAGTCCAAGTAATTATTTTATTTTCTTCTTTCACACAGATAATTTATTTAACAAGTCTCATTAAATTTATTTTTTATCTAGCTGATTTTCCTTTGCAACGACAAATTCTTTAACCAGTCGATAGATAACAGCAAATACGGGGGTAAAGAATATCATTCCAAGTAGTCCGAAAAGATTCCCTCCAATACTAGCAGCCGCAAGCGTGAAAATAGCTGGCAAACCAATAGACTGACCTACAACTCTAGGATAAATAAGGTTTCCTTCAATCAGCTGTATAACTTGATATAGAAGAAGAGAAAGTAAGGCTTGAGTAGGACTCACTGTGAAGATAAAAATCGCTCCCACAACACAAGCAATCATAGGCCCTACATAAGGAATGAACGATAGCACTCCTGCAAAGATACCTGTCATTACTCCATAGGGTATCCCAAACACGCTGTAACCAACCGCTATCATAACTCCTATGATAACTGCTTCAATCAGCTGACTCATCAAAAATTGGTCATAAGTCTCTAGTGCTACTTGTCCAATGTAAGTCAACTTTATCACCACCTTCTCTGGAAGAAAAACTTTTAGAAGTCGACTCGTCATCGCTGCCAAATGTTCCTTACTGGATAAAAATAAAAAGGTGAAGACTATAATCAAAAAGGCATTCATCAAACTTGAAAAAATATTGCCGATATTACTAGTCAGACCTGATAAAAAACCTATCAAAGCTTGGCTAATAGAACTAGATTGTCCCTGTATGCCTGATACGATAGTTGACAACATGTCTTTGGTTACAAATTCCGAGCTGCCTAGCAATTTCCCAAGTTGAGTAAGGACTGTTGAAAGGACTGTTCCCAGCTGACTAATAGTCTGGGCTAGGGTTGGCAGCACCAAAACCAAAAGAGCAATCACGATTAAGATAAGAGCTAGGAAAACAAGTACCATGGCAATCGGACGACGCAACTCTGCCTTTACCTTCAATTTAACTAAGTACTGTTCAATTTTTTTCATAGGAACATTAAGCACAAAAGCAATAACAGCACCATAAATCAAGGTTGATATTACATCAAAGAGAGAGATTGCTCCTGATATAAAGCTCGATGCATTCAGAATTACAAGAGCAACCAGCCCTATAAAAAGTATTAACGGGGTGTATTTTTTTACTAAGTTCATAAATTCTCCTTAATAAACATGTTTAGATACGACTATACTATTTGGTTTTTCAAACTCTCGATTAAGGTAGGCTTGGTAAGTTCCTGGAGCGATAAATCCTTTGGGTGAGAGGATATCGGTGCCAGCCTGACCGACTATGGTATCAGCCAAGAGCACACAGTTTGTAGATAAGACAAAGTAGGATTTAAACTTAGATTTGATAAATTTATAAAGTTCCCCATCTGTCTCATGTCTGATTTTATAAGCGTAGGTGTAGTCTTCCTTACCATCACCTGTCATGATTTTATCTGCACTTGGCTCCCATGGAATCGTCAGTTGTTTCAATTCAGCCAACTTTTTCTGAACTGCTTTTTCCATTTCAGGCGTCAAATCTATCCCATAACCAAAAAGCGTTTTTTGACTCTCACGTTTACATAGGTCAATGTACTTGTCACGATCACAGAAATATAAGACACCATCTCCTACCATGCCAAATAAGGTCTCAGAAGACGGATCATAGTTACCATAAGAAATAACACGGCCTTGATAGCAGATATCCACATGACCAATTGCCGAAAACAGAGAGGTCTCAGCTGTATGAATAAAAATTTCAAGCTCCGCTGTCTTACCAGACTTCACCATTCCAAGATGGATATCCTCTCTCTCATCAGCATTTTCCTGCATGAATTTGTTGATTTTTGCTAAAGTACTTGCAGGGATGAGAGCGGCTAGGACAATAGGTAAGCTCATTCTTACACGACGTTTGAGATGGTTTTTCCCAATTTCCTCCTCAAACAAGAAACCGTCACGGATATTGGACACACCATAAAGGAAAAAATAAGCCCCTAATACAAAGAGTTGAAAGACAGAATTTCCTGTAGAGGACAAAAGACTAGTCCCACCAAGAAAAACTAGTACGAGTCCATCTAGTAAGAGACGAAAACGAGGTCGAATTTTGTTTTTGCGGTAGAGAAGATAGGTGACAAGATTGATAGTAGCATGAAAAATCTGATAAACTCCAATCACAAGAGCCAAAATATAAATCGGCACATCCGTCGCAAGATTGGAGCCAAGCAAATATCCCAGCACTAACAATTTAACCAGTGCAACTCCCAAGGTGTCCGTTGACTGACTTTTTTTGAAAATACGTAATACTAAATCTAAGACCGTTGCTATCCAAGCTAAAAACAGAACCAGTCGAATAACCGTTACTGGCAACCAAGTCCCCGTGACCATTAAGACAAGTCCTAGCAGAACAAACAAGAAACCCTGAACAAGTAATTTCTTACCTGTCAGACCTAAAGATAGAATTTTTTCCATAAAAGACCTTTCAAAAATAATAATTAAGCCATTTGAGAAAACTAACGATTATGTCAATCGTGGTAAAAACCAATCAATGCCATCAACTCATCATGACTAGCAAATCTGGTGAAGATCCTGACTTTCATCACAAAAATCAAATCAGTATTTTTAATGGTTGACTAGAGGTGAGTAATAACATAGAAAAGTAATTTTTCATTCATTTTTGCACATTCTCTATAACTATTTGATTTATTCCATTAAGTAATTTCGAAGAGTAGAAATTTATTGAACATTGAGCTTCCTTTCTGAGTTTCATTAAGAACATTATAGTATAAATGAAAATTTGAAGTTAACATTGTTTGAATAACTTAAACTCTCCAATACTACACTCCCCTACCCCAACTCCTTGGCTATTCTGCTCTTTTCAAGTTTACCCTTGGCAATTCGTCTCCATAAAACAAGTGGGTTCAAACTATAAGATAGGCGTACGAGGAAATAATTAACCCATTCGATAAGGGCAAAAAGCTGTATCAGTGCGGCTAAGACAGCCACTTGGACACTCTGTGTGTTCCAGACTATAAAAGAAAAGCCTGAAATAAGTAAAATAAGATCTAGTATTCTGAAACCACCATATAGTTTGGGGACACTAGCACTTCCGAACTGAGGTTTAAAGAGTCTTCTAATCAAAATCGCCCAATAGATTGAACCTTGAAGCAAAATAAATGTCAGTAAAGACAGTGGATAGAGAATGGATACTAGACTATTCACATCACCAAGCCGATTTTTCAAAAGGAAAAAACAAAACCAAATGGATAGGACGGCTGTAAGTTCTCCCAAACAGAGGGACACCAACTCTTTTCTAACTTTCTCTTTTTGTATGTTCATTATCTCACCCATCTATCCAACATCCTATATCAGAAAAAAGCCATTCTAACCACTTTATAGTCAACATTTCTCAGAATCAAGGCATTCTAAGCGTCGAACAGTCCAATTACTTTAATATCAATGTAATTCTAAGTTTAGAATTGCACTGATATAAATGTTTTAGACCTATTCTAAGTCTGTGATAGCCTTAAATTTTAATTTTTGAAGGATTCTAAAGCTAGAAGAGCTCAAAAATCACGAGAATGAAGCTATTCGAAGCTTAGAAGAAGCTTTTCCAACCTTCATAAACTCTTCAATTAACGTTTCTTACAATTTTTCTGATGAGCTTTGAGCTTTTTAATAGCCCAATCATAGTGACTGGAGGTGCTACTGACAAAGTAGGAACCTAGACTTGTCCCACCCGTCCATTTATAGATACCTTTGGTAAAGAGTTGGTCATTGCTAAAGCCTTCCATCAACTCTAAAACCTCTTTATGTGATTGCTCTAGTAGCCTAGTCGCTTCTTCTAGAGACGTTTTCTGGTGCTTCTTCCAAATAGCGACATTCATTTCCCCATAAGTTTTCCAATTATAAGGTTCAGGGAGAAAAGGTCTTTCATGACCCTTTTGATTAGAATCTACCCAAGTCAAAAGTAACTGATGCCATTCATAGAGATGGATCAGAACATCTCTTAGATTTTTATCTCTTTTCCAGTGAGCTTCTTTTTTCTTTTGGTCTTTTGAAAAATCAAAAGGAGTCTGTAGTTCCTCTTCACTTAATTTTGAGATAAAGTGATTGAGCTTTTCATAGTTTTCCTTAGAGGCTAGCACTAGCTCCTCTTTTGTTCTTGGTCTAGGCATAGGAGTTCTCCCTTCATTTTTAAGTAGAATAAGCTATTTTCTTACTTCATTATACCATAACCATAATCAAAAAGCAGTTCTTCATTTTACGAAAAACTGCTTTTACTAACTAATTATTTTATGCTTATAGTCACTAGTTTACATATAAATCTCTAAAGCGACCACCCACTTCAGCTATCTGATAAAGCAAGTGGGCTAGTTCTTGGTAATCTTCTTTTAAACATGAAAGATGGGCTTGGCCAAATAAAGTAGCTAATTCCTCTTTTAATCTTGCACCTTCGGGATCATGGTCTTTTAAGAATTTACTAAGATAGAGATTTCGAACAGCAGCAAGTTTAAAGCTGAAATACTGATGCAATTGTTTTTGTTCTGTATTTAAGCCATTTTCAGCAACTGCTTTTGCATAGCATTTCAAAACACCGTTTTGACCATTCAGATATCGGGACTTTATAATCTTTGCTGTTTCCTGATAGATTTCAGTCTGACTAGGACTCTTGATCTTCTTAAAATTTCCCCATATGGAGTAGACTCCGCGCTTATAGTCAATACCCTCTGCCTTCCAGGCTTCTAAGATGTCATTAAAAGCAACCTTCATGCAGGCAAAACCAGCTGGATCATGCAAATAGAGGTGCTGATGATCAATGCCATACACGGTTACGAAGTGATCCACACCATAAAGGATTGTGTGATTAGGATTGTAGGTCAGATGGCCCATATCAAGAGGTCCCAGTACGACAGGTCCATTGGACAGAAAGGTTTCTAACTTTCCTTTAATCTCTTCCAAATCTACTTCAGTTCCATCTTTTAGATAGAAATCCTCATAGTCAAACCCAAGTATTTTTAAGGAATGGGAGATGGAAAGATCTGGCATTCCGTTATCAAAGAATACTAGAGGGTGCTGGTCATCTTCCTTTACGATACTAGCGCCATTTCCCATTACCATGATTGCCTCTAGAAAGTCTGCTTTAAAGTCATAGCCATAGCTAGCCAGTGCCATTGCCAATGAATAGCTATAGCAAAGTGACACATCTCCAAAATACATCTGCATATTCATGCCTCCTTATCTTCTATGGGACTATTATACCGAGAAAACTATTCGCATGCCCCATAAAATCCAAACAAAAAATATGGGTATTTGTGATCTATAGTCATGAACTTCAATAAGAAAACTGGCTGTTTCTCTCAACAACCAGTTTTTAATTTTTAAGCTAATTTTTAACTGTTTTTCTTATGAAAGAAAAGCGAGGCGATAGCCAAAATACCAAAGGCTAGGCCGACATACCAGTAAGGTTGATCTAGGGTCGTTGAACGACCTGATAGATTGACAATTCCTCGAAAGAGCATTCCAGTTGTTAGGACTGCAACTGCCGAGTTCCACAAGTTTAGGCTGATTCGTCCTAGGTTTGGCATGATTTTCAACAACAATGCCAGAACGATGCCTCCTAGTAGAGGAACTGCAAAGAGATAGTGCATATGAAGCGACGTCTCCCCAAAACTAAGGGACTCGTAGATACGGCTAAATGCAAAGAAGAAAATAGTGAGAAGACTATAGCTAACGAGTGTCTTTTTGAGGCGTTTGTTTTTGATTTTAGTAACCGATGTAGACAATATCACTCACCGCCCTTTCTGATATCTTACTTCCACCTGTAATCGGTTTATTGATTACCTGACCGTTAAAGTAGAGAGTTGAGGATCCACCACCATCAAGGTTATAGGCTGTCTTCACTCCGTAAGATTTCATCACTTCTGCCATCTGGTAAAGAGACAAGCCCTTGCTTTCAGAGGTACGACCATCCGAAACGACGATGATGTAGTGATTTTCATCGATAATCCCGATGGCAGTACGAGGATTCGATGACATGGCTTGACCGACTTCTGTATTGGTATCAACAGATATTTCTCCATTCTCAACTAGAGACGGACCAAATGCCAGTAGATTGACGACACCGTCCTGAACCAACTGATCAACTGAAACTTGGTCCTCGTAGATGATTTTAAAGGAGCCGTCCTTGTAAATAGCAAGGTCACCGTTACTAGCATCTTCACGGACACTGTCCCGATATACAACTCCATTACGGATAACATAACCAGAGCTATTAGCTCCATAGTAGTCACCGTTGACAGCTAGAATAGCATTGTTTTCAGCAGCCGTTACAGAGGTTTTAGCTGTGACGTTGGTTCCATAGGAGTTTTGAGCTAGAGCTGTTTTGAGATAATCCGATGAACTAAGGTTTATATCTGCCACATAGACCTGCGTTTCATTGACAGTCTTTTCAGTGAGGGTGACACTGATATTTCCATCTGAATAGCTAGTATCCGTCACTTGAGCATTTTTTGCTGCCTGACTTGCCGCTGAGGTGTTAGAAGTTGAGCTAGTATTAGATACAGTGGAAATCGTTTCAGCGAGTACAAAGGTCTTCAACATCGAATAGGTAAAGGAGCTTGTCAGGAGCAAGCCCAAGACCGAGGCGTATAGATAGGGTTTCTTTAAAACTTTCATAATGGGCTACAAGTCCTTTCTTTGAAAATAAAGCGAGTTTGAACTGTCCAAGAGAGGATAAAGAGCATGATTCCGACAAGTATCTTCGCGATCAGCAAATTAACTCCAAGACCCGAATTAAAGAAACGAATCAGGATGGTGTCTAAGATAAAGAGACAAACAGCTAGTCCAAAATAGCCTGATCCTGTTTTAAAACTGCTCGCCTTGTTCTTGAAGACCAATTTTTTGTTGGTAGAAAAGTTAAAGATGGAGCTAGTCACACGTGCCAAACCATTTGAGAGGAGAACACGCAAACCTGTCGGAATAAAGCTCAAGCATAGAATAGAGAGAGCGTAGACCACATAATCTACGATAAAACTACTAAAAGACGAGAGCGCAAACTTTAAAATATTTTTATAAATCATCAATCCATCTCGAATAGGCCGGAAGTGAGAAGCCTCATTGTCGTTGATATAGACTGTTTCAATCGGAACTTCTAAGATTGGGTAGACTTGACTTGCTTCGAGGAGCATGTTCATCTCATATTCATACCGTTGTCCTTCTATCTTAAGCATAAAGGGGATCATATCCGTTGAAAAGGCACGTAATCCTGTCTGTGTATCGGATACAGCGACACCCGTTTGCAGTTTAAACAAGATACGAGTCAAGCTGTTTCCAAAACGACTACGCAAGGGAACCTTGCCAGTAAAGGCACGGACACCAAGGACAAGTGTATTAGGATTTTCATTTGATTTGGTCAAGCTACGAAAGATGTCCCAGATCCTATGCTGGCCGTCTGCATCTGCTGTAACCACAGTCCCTGGCTTATTGAGAGACTGAATGTACTCAAAGGCTGTTTTCAGAGCTTGCCCTTTTCCTTGATTGCCCTGGTGGCGAAGGACCGTCGCAAAATTCGCTGCTCGAGCAAAAATGTCTTGGCATTCTGCCGAACTTCCATCATCAATGACAATGATGTAAAAATCGCTCTTATAGTGAATCTTTTCAATCAATTTGATGAGATTGTAGTCAGGTTCGTAAGCTGGGATAACTAGATAGTTCATATTTACACCTCTTTCTTTGATGATTGGAAAAGTATACAAGTAAATGCTTAAAAATTCCTTATACTTAAATTTAAGTAAAATCAATTTTTTTGTTCTTCTCATAAATTCGTGTAATCAAAGAAAGAAAAACTCTGTAAAAGCTATCTTCTACAGAGTTGGTTTTGCATCTTTATAAAATGTCAGAAAATGATCTAGTACTTAATCACTGGTATCCAGAGTTCCATTTGATAGTCTGGTGACGACATGTCTCCCTCGGTGTATACTTCAAAGTCTGGTGCTCCTGAGTGGCGATAGCCAGTTTCTGGGAAAAAGACTTCCAAGACATATTTCCAAGCATGATGGATACTGGCTGGTATGGCCCCCTTGACTGGTACGATAGCATATTCAGCTTCTGCGATTTCTTTGATCGACAGACCTAGTTCTTCTGCTTTCGCTTTATCCGCCACATCATAAGCGGCCATATAGTTAATGATTTCGCCTTCTTTGACATCCGAGCAGACGCCAAAGGATTGGCCATTGCCCAAACTTTCCATGCTTTCAAAGCTGTGATTTGCATAGAGCTGCTCCCAAGCAGACGGGCACTGACTATTGTCAATAGCTTCCAATAGGACGCCTGCCACGGTAAAAGCAGGTTTCTTTTGAATCTTGATATCCATGTTCTTTCCTCCTGTAATCTTTAAGGATAATTGAAGTCTAGGAAAGACCCGATAAGGTTTTCCATTTCGAACTTCTGAGGGGGTCGCACCATGGAATTTCTTAAAGGCTGCGCTAAAGGCATCCGCAGACTCATAGCCGTATTTCAGTGCTATATCAATGACTTTCTCAGAGCTTTCCCGCAAGTCTGTCACTGCTTCTGACAGCCTGCGATTGCGTAGATATTCCGCTAAAGTCATATCTGCTAGGATGGAAAAGAGCCTGCTGAAGAGAGCATAAGAATAGCCCGATAGCTGCTGGAATTTCTGCAAGTCCACTTCTGCGTCCAACTTGCTTTCTAGATATTCCATGGTTCGATTGAATTGATGCATCATATTCTTTTTCACCTCATAAAAGATACTAAGGCCGTTAAAAGCAAAGTGAAAATAGGAAAATTGACGGAGAGGCTCCTGCTCCGAGAAAATTTCATCTTTTTCACACAGCTTTTATGCCGTGTTCAATTCTAACTATAGTCTAACAGATATAAGATACTTCTGCCCTAGAATTTTTGTACAATATTTAGAGGGGGATTCTACAACCTATCCCGCAGCTTCTCAACAAAGAGATAAGCGGCTGGACAGGTCAGGGTATTTTTGATTGTCAGATGATTAATCTGATGAATCTTCTTGCGGTCTGTGTGAGGGAACTCGCGACAGGCCTTTGGACGGACATCGTAGATTGAGCAGAGATTGTCTCCACCTAAAAAAGGACAAGGCATAGCCTTGAAAACTTTGTCACCGTCTTCGTCCACTTGCAGAAACTCCTCTTCAAAAGCCGGCAGCTTCATCTTGAAATACTTGGCAATACGGGTAATATCTGCTTCTTTAAAGTCGGGCCCCAAAGTCTTGCAACAGTTAGCGCAGGCAGTGCAATCAATCTCAGAAAAAACTTCTTGGTGAATTTGCTGGGCTATCTTATCTAAGTTTTTAGGAGGTTTTTTCTTTAGATTGGCTAAGACTTTTCGGTGCTCTTTTTGCTTTTGCAAGGCTAGTTGGTGATAGTACTCAATATCAATTTCTTTAGACATAATTTCTTTCTAATACAAGTGTTTTTGTCTATTATACCATAATCTCAGCCCCCTTTTTGCCCCCTGAACAGAAAAAAAGCCCTTCGGAAAAAATCCGAGGGGCTAAAAACGTTGTTAAATCAACGATTATTTTTTAAGGTTGTAGAATGATTTCAATCCACGGTATTCAGCTACTTCACCAAGTTGGTCTTCGATACGAAGCAATTGGTTGTATTTAGCAATACGGTCTGTACGTGAAAGTGAACCAGTCTTGATTTGTCCTGCGTTAGTTGCAACTGCGATGTCAGCGATTGTTGAATCTTCAGTTTCACCTGAACGGTGTGATACAACGGCAGTGTAACCAGCTTCTTTCGCCATTTCGATAGCGTCGAATGTTTCAGTAAGAGTACCGATTTGGTTAACTTTGATAAGGATTGAGTTAGCAGCACCTTCTGCAATACCTTTTTCAAGGTAAGAAGTGTTTGTTACGAAGAAGTCGTCACCAACCAATTGAACTTTACCACCAAGACGTTCAGTAAGAGCTTTCCAACCGTCCCAGTCGTTTTCGTCCATACCATCTTCGATAGTAATGATTGGGTATTTGTTTACCAATTCTTCAAGGTAGTCGATTTGTTCTGCAGCAGTACGTACAGCTGCTCCTTCACCTTCGAATTTAGTGTAGTCGTAAACTTTACGTTCTTTATCGTAGAATTCTGACGAAGCACAGTCAAATCCGATAAATACGTCTTTACCAGGAACATATCCAGCAGCCTCGATCGCAGCAAGGATAGTTTCAACACCGTCTTCAGTTCCTTCGAAACGAGGAGCGAATCCACCTTCGTCACCTACGGCAGTTTCCAAACCACGTGATTTAAGGATTTTCTTAAGTGCGTGGAAGATTTCAGCACCCCAACGAAGAGCTTCTTTGAATGATGGTGCACCAGCAGGTACGATCATGAATTCTTGGAAAGCGATTGGAGCGTCAGAGTGAGAACCACCGTTGATGATGTTCATCATTGGAGTTGGAAGAACTTTAGTGTTGAATCCACCAAGGTAGCTGTAAAGTGGGATTTCAAGGTAGTCAGCAGCAGCACGAGCTACAGCGATAGACACACCAAGAATTGCGTTTGCACCCAATTTACCTTTATTAGGAGTACCGTCAAGTGCGATCATAGCACGGTCGATAGCTTGTTGGTCACGTACATCGTAGCCGATGATAGCTTCAGCGATGATGTTGTTTACGTTGTCAACAGCTTTTTGTGTACCAAGACCACCGTAACGAGATTTGTCACCGTCGCGAAGTTCAACTGCTTCGTGTTCACCAGTAGAAGCTCCTGATGGAACCATACCACGTCCGAAAGCACCTGATTCAGTATAAACTTCTACCTCAAGTGTTGGGTTACCGCGTGAGTCTAGGACTTCGCGAGCGTAAACATCAGTAATAATTGACATTTTTTACTCTCCTTTGAGTTAAATTTTTTACACCTCTATGATACCTCAAATACACGCCTTTTTCAAGGAAAAACGTTATCTTTGTGCAAATTTTCCTTAACTTTATAAAGTAATCGCTTTCTTTTGTCTGTTTTCATGCGATTTTTGTGATATACTGTTTTTATGACAGATTTATCAAAACAACTACTAGAAAAAGCTCATGGTGGGCCGAAATTAAACCCAGATGAACAACGCCGCTATCTCGGAACTTTTGAGGAAAGAGTTCTTGGCTACGCTGATATCAGTACTGCCAATAGTCCTGAATTAGAACATGGATTTTTCTCTATTTTAGAAAGTTTTCAAGAAAAGGTAGAGGCACTTTTTGTGAAGATCTCTCCAAATATAGAGTTTGACAAACAGGTATTTTACTTAAAACAAGCAAAGGAAAGCAACTGCCAGGCGACTATTGTTTCAGATGATCATATCACCTCTCCTTTCGGCCTTGTCATTCACACGAACAAACCTGTTCAAGTAGATGAAAAAGACCTTAGACTTGCATTCTCGAATCTCTGGGAGGAGAAAAAGACAGAAACTCCTAAAAAATCAATCTGGAAAAAATGGTTAGGTTAATCCTTCCTCATATTTAATAAATGACCGATATTAGTAGCTGTGTGCTCCAAATAGAGACTTGCATTCTTCAAACTATTCTCTAAAGGTTCACTTTTCTCTAAAATGGAAAATGCTGCTTGTATATTTTCAAATGGTAGGGGAGGCAAATCGTCAGCAAGACTACCACAAATAGCAATAACTGGAACTCTGTTAGGGGTTCTTTTTGCTACACCGATAGGAGCTTTCCCAGCGAAGCTTTGACTATCCAGTCTGCCCTCTCCAACAATAACCAAGTCGGCATCTGAAACTTTCTTGTCAAAGTCTATCAAATCCAAGCAAGTATCAATTCCAGATACGATACAGGCCTCAGCAAAAGCACATAGCCCAGCAGCAATACCCCCACCTGCCCCTGCTCCTTTAAGAAATAGGGTAGAAGGCGATAATTTTTCATAGAACCGCTGCATAGCCAGATCTACTATCTCAAATAAAGCAGGATCCAAGCCCTTTTGCTTGCCAAATGTATAGGTTGCCCCTTGATGACCACATAGAGGGCTCACGACATCTGCTAAAATGCGGATTTTCACATCTTCAGGTATCCTATACAACTCGCTGTCTGAAACTAACTCGAATTCAAGCAAAGTCTGACCGCAAGCTGGCAATTCTTTTCCATTCTTATCATAAAAACGATAACCTAAACCAGCAGCAATGCCTATCCCACCGTCATTACTAGCCGTACCACCAACGCCGACATAGATATCTTTCATCCCTTGATCAATGAGATGGCGGATCAATTCTCCGATACCGCGAGTTTGGATGTGGAGAGGGTTTCGTTTCTCCCGCGGAATCTTCCCAAGACCAACCAAGTCAGCAACTTCGAAGAGCGCTATTTGATCTTTGTGAAAGTAGCGCATGGATTCTTTTAGCCCAAAAGGCCCCGTAACCTCTTGCCATTTTTCTTCGAGTTCAAGAGAATGTCGGATAGCGTCTACAGTTCCTTCCCCACCATCACCTACAGGGCAAAGCAGACATTCTACATCTGCTATTGACTGTTCAAAACCCCTTTTTATAGCTTGAGCGACCTCTTCTGCCGTCAAACTTTCTTTAAAAGAATCGGGTGCAATTACAATTTTCATAGTTCCCTCTCATTCTAAGAAATCAATCAAAGGTAGAACTTCCAAAAAATCCCTCGTATCTACATGACAAGCTATCTCGGATTTTACGACTTCTTTGGCACAAAATGCAATACCACGTCCTGCTGACTTTAACATCAAGAGGTCGTTAGCCCCATCACCAATGGCAATCGTTCTTTCTTTGGGAAGTTTCAGTTCTTTTTTCCATTTCTCAAGAGTATCTTGTTTTACTTGACCTGTCACAATTTCACCAACTAATTTTCCTGTTAAAAAACCGTCTTTGACTTCCAACTGGTTGGCGGAGAAATAGGAAATACCAAGGGATTTTGCTAATCTTTCAACTATTGGTGTAAAGCCACCAGACACTAGACCGACTAGAATGCCCTTCTTTTGAAGTATGGAGATAAATTCTTGAGCATTCTTGGACAGATGAATGGATTTGAAGACAGTATCAAAGACCGAAACCGGAAGGCCTTTTAACAAAGCTACCCTCGCTCGTAAACTTGTTTCAAAGTCCAGTTCACCTCGCATTGCCTGGCTTGTAATCTGCGATATTTCTTCTTCGCAACCTGCTTCTTTTCCTAAAAGATCAATCACCTCTTCTGCTATCAGGGTGCCATCAACATCCATGACACACAGGCCTTTTACTTGAGACATCAGTTCTCCTCTCTAATACTCAATGAAAATCAAAGAGCAAACTAGGAAACTAGCCGTAGGCTGTACTTGAGTACCACAAGGCGACGTTGACGCGGTTTGAATTTGATTTTCGAAGAGTATAAATAGCCCAAAAATCGTATGAAGTTATCATACGATTTTATCTATTAGTTGACTAAACTATGGTACAAGTCCAGGTAAGATTTGCAGGCTGTATCCCATGAGAAATCACATTCCATAGCTTGTTTTTGTAGATTTCTCCAAACTTCCGGCTGGTACTTATAAACATCCAAGGCTGTTTGGAAACTCCAGTTAAGCCAGTATGGTGTTAAATTATCAAAGCTAAATCCAGTTCCAGTTCCTTCGATCGGATTGAAGGATTGAACTGTATCACGCAAACCACCAACCTCATGAACCAATGGTAGAGTTCCATAGCGCATCGCCATCATTTGAGACAAGCCGCATGGTTCAAAACGACTTGGCATGAGGAAGAGATCACAAGCTGCGTAGATTTCTTGAGCAAGTTTGACATCAAAAGTGATATTTGCTGATAGCTTGTCAGGATAGACTTGAGCAAACCAAGAGAAGGAATGTTCAAAAGCCGGGTCACCTGTTCCTAAAAGGACTATTTGAACGTCCTCCTGTAAGAAACGATGCAAGCATTCTACCACAACATCAAAACCTTTTTGGCGTGTCAATCGAGAGACAATCCCAACTAGTGGAACATCTGCTCGCACAGGCAACCCCACTCTCTCTTGCAATTTTGCTTTGTTTTGAGCTTTTCCAGACAAATCTTCCTTATCAAAATGATAGTCTAAAAGTGGGTCTGTTTGAGGATTATAAAGATCTGCGTCAATACCATTAACTATACCTGAAACCTTACCTGACTCCATCCGAAGAATCTGATCCAAACCGCAACCAAACTGACTGGTCATAATCTCGTGCGCATAGCTAGGGGAAACGGTTGAGACACGATCCGCGTAGAGAATGCCTGCTTTCATCCAGTTGAGACAATCATTCCAGCGAAGGGTGCCATCAGCATAACGTTCAAAGCCAACACCGAACAAATCCCATAACATTCCTTCAGAAAATTGACCTTGAAATTCCAAATTGTGAATGGTTAAAACTGTTCTGATTCCTTGATATGCCTGAATCCAATGGTACTTTTCTTTTAACAAGAAGGGAATCATGGCTGTGTGGTAATCATGAACATGGAGAAGGTCAGGGATAAAGCCCATGCGTTCCATGGCTTCAAGAGCAGCCAGTTGGAAGAAGGCAAAGCGTTCACCATCGTCAAAATCACCGTACACATGACCACGGAAGAAATAATACTGATTATCAATGAAGTAGAAGGTTACCCCATTCAAGACCGTTTTCTTAATACCACAGTACTGTCTACGCCATCCTACACTAACTTCAAAGTGGAGAACATCCTCAATCTGGTCTCCAAACTTTGCTTCTACCATATCATAATAAGGTAAGAAAACTGCAACTTCGTGCCCCGCTTTTACAAGTGATTTGGGAAGTGCACCAATGACATCGCCCAAACCACCTGTTTTTGAAAAGGGTGCTCCTTCTGCCGCTACAAATAAAATTTTCATGAATAAATGTCCTCTGTTACTGTTTCACCCTTCTTCACTACAACTGGATGTTCTGCTGTGCCTCGAATGACAACACCGTCCGCAACCTCAACGCCCTTATCCAAGATAGCATATTCAACTTGGGCACCTTGTCCAATCACAACACGAGGGAACAGAACGCTGTTCTTCACAACACTATCTTTGTGAACATAAATATTACGAGATAGGACTGACTGAACTACTTCACCCTCAATGATACTACCAGAAGCAAACTGAGAAGTACTTACTTTTGAAGTATTCGCATAATAGGTTGGCTCTTCGTTCTTAACCTTGGTATAAATCTTTTGATTTGGTGAGAAGAGAGAATAGAACTTTTTAGATTCAAGCATATCAATATTTGCTTGATAATAGGACTGAACAGAGTGAATATTAGCTAAGTAGCCTGTGTATTCGTAAGCAAAAGCTCCTTCTTTTGCAGCTAAATCGCGGAGGACATAGCGCAACTTTTCAGGATATTCTTTCTGAGCCTCTTCTTCAAGTCGTTCAATCAACCAAGGAGTATCCACAACAAAGATATCTGTAGACATATTGAAGAGTTCATCTGTAGATTTATTATCAAAGAGTTTGTGCGAACGAACATGGTCAGTTTCATCGATTTCCAAAATAGCATTCACATCTGAAATGTCTTTCTTTGGAAGTTTCTTATATACAACTGTAATCGGACCTTTTGTTGTATTGTGTAGGTGGAAGACTTGATTCAAGTCAATATTCACCAGCACATCGCAGTTAATCGAAACGGTTTGGTTTGAACCTGAACGTCTCAAGTAGGTAAGAAGCTGTTGGTAATACTCTTTTCCAACTGTACTGCTTTCAACACGAGTATTGTAAATTCCTAGATAGTAGTGACTTAGAAGAGTTGACAAGCCCCACTCACGACCTGAACGGATATGGTCGAATACTGAGCTGATATTGTCTTGTTGGAAAATACCAAAGATACTACGAACACCTGCATTTGCAAGGCTGGAAAGAGGGAAGTCAATCAAACGGTATTTCCCACCGAAAGGCAAGCTAGCTACCGGACGGTGTTCTGTTAATGTTGACATGTCATGAAAACCAACTGTGTTTCCTAAAATGGCTGAATATTTATCAATCTTCATCTGTTGCTACCCCCACTACTTCATTGTATCCTACTACTTGTACTTCGTCCGTTCCGTCAATCTCTACGCCGTCTGCAATAATGGCACCCTCACCAATAATAGCACGAGTAATCTTTGCGCCATGGCCAATAATAGCTCCACTCATGATGACAGAATCAACGACCTCAGCACCTTCACGTACTTGTGCTTCTGTTGAAAGAATCGAACGTTTAACAGTTCCATCTACAAAACAGCCATCCACGACCAATGAATCTTCAACGTGTGCATGCGCACCAAAGTAGTTTGGTGGTGAAATCAAGTTTCTAGAGTAAATTTTCCACTGACGATTGCGACTATCCAAGGCGTTTTCTGGTGAAATGTACTCCATATTAGCTTCCCAAAGTGACTCAATCGTACCAACGTCTTTCCAGTAGCCATTAAATTCATAAGCATAGACACTTTCACCAGACTCGAGATAGTTAGGGATAACGTTCTTACCAAAGTCTGACATATCCACATTGCTCTTTTCAGCAGCAACAAGCATATTGCGAAGCCGTTTCCAGTCAAAAATATAAATTCCCATAGAAGCCTTTGTAGACTTAGGTTGAGCAGGTTTTTCCTCAAATTCAACGATACGGTTATTGGCATCTGTATTCATGATACCGAAACGGCTAGCTTCTTTGAGAGGTACGTCTAGGACAGCTACTGTCAAACTGGCATTGTTATCCTTATGGGACTGAAGCATATCATCGTAGTCCATCTTGTAGATGTGGTCACCAGAAAGAATCAAAACATACTCAGGATTAACACTGTCGATGTAGTCAATGTTTTGGTAGATAGCGTGACTAGTCCCTTCAAACCAACGGTTTCCTTCGCTGGCTGAATAAGGTTGTAAAATAGAGACACCTGAATTGATACCATCCAATCCCCAGCTAGAACCATTTCCGATATGGTTATTCAAAGCAAGAGGTTGGTATTGCGTAATCACACCAACATTATGGATTCCAGAGTTTGCACAGTTGGAAAGAGCAAAGTCAATGATACGGTAGCGCCCACCGAATTGCACTGCCGGTTTGGCAATGCTTTGAGTGAGTTTTCCGAGACGTGTTCCTTGCCCACCCGCAAGGATCAAAGCTAGCATTTCATTCTTCATTTTCTACTCCTTTATAAAGACATGTGAACGTTAAAATCGAAAGAAGGTCGGAAGTCAAACTTTTTATAAAAATAATAGGAAATCCATTTCTCTTGTGTTTCAAGTCCAATACAAGTACATCCGTTTTTAAAATCTAAAAAATATCATCAACAGCCCATTATTCTTTTTTCTTAGCTGGTTTCAAACGACGCTTGATCTTCCAGATGCTTGCTCCCATGGCAGGTAAGGTAAAGGTCAAGGTCTGCTCATAATCCTTCCATAAGCCTTCTTGAGTCTGAACTGTTTGATTGTGCTCTTTCCACACACCTCCCCATTCTTCTAATTCTGTATTCCAAACTTCTTCGTAAATACCCGCAACAGGTAAACCAATCGTAAAGTCCTTACGTTCAACTGGTGCCATGTTAAAGACACAGACTAACATTTCGTCCTTCTTGCCCTTACGAATAAAGGAAAGGACACTCTGATCTCTATTATCAGCATCGATAATCTCGATACCATCATAACTAGTATCAATTTCCCAAAGACAGCGATGGTCTTTATAGAATTGATTGAGTTGAGAAGTAAAATGCTTCATCTTGGCATTCATCGGATCTTCTAGATTAGACCATTCCAACTGCTCCTCAGACTTCCACTCTAGGAATTGCCCGTACTCACTACCCATGAACAAGAGTTTCTTACCTGGATGACAAATTTGATAGGTGTAGAGGTTGCGCAGACCAGCGAACTGATTGTAGCGATCTCCCCACATCTTATGCATCATACTCTTTTTGCCATGAACAACTTCATCGTGTGAGAAAGGCAAGAGATAGTTTTCATTGAAAACATACATAAAGCTGAAAGTCACCAGATTAAAGTCATACTTACGATAAATCGGATCTTCCTCATAGAAACGGAGAATGTCGTTCATCCAGCCCATATTCCATTTATAGTCAAATCCAAGGCCGCCCATTTCTTTCATACCAGTAATCTTTGTTGCTGATGAACTTTCTTCTGCAATCATCATGATATCTGGATGAGCTAACTTAATCACTGTGTTCAACCGTTGAAGGAAATAATAACCCTCGTAGTTAAGATTTCCGCCGTCCTTATTTGGAGTCCAAGGAGCATTATCATAATCTAGATACAGCATATTGCTCACTGCATCGACCCGAATACCATCTAAGTGGTAAAAATCAATCCAAAATTTAATACTTGAAATCAGGAAAGATTGGACCTCATTTTTCCCGAGGTCAAAATTCAGAGCACCCCAACCATAGTTATGAGCCTTGTTGTGATCTTGGTATTCAAAAGTTGGTGTACCGTCATAATATGCCAAGGCATCATCATTAATAGTGAAATGACCTGGAACCCAGTCGACGATAACACCGATATTATTTATATGACACTCTTCAACGAAATCTTGAAACTCGTCAGGTGTACCATAGGAATGTTCAAAAGCAAAGTAACCCATAAGTTGATAGCCCCAGCTCAATCCAAGTGGGTGAGCCATTAAAGGCATGAACTCAATATGTGTATAGTTCATCTCAACTAAGTATGGAATCAACTCGTCTTTCAGTTGCGAAAAAGTATAGGGACTACCATCTGGATTTCTCTTCCAAGATCCTGCATGGGCTTCATATATATTAACTGGTCTCTCGAAAAATCCCAGACGTTTGCGACGTGCTAACCAAAGGCCATCTTTCCATTTCTTTTCACGGATATTGGTCAAAACAGCTCCTGTACCCGGTCTAGCTTCAAAATAAACTGCCAATGGATCGATCTTCATAATCTGGTGACCATTTGCACGCGTGATATGATATTTATAAATCTGACCTTCCTGAGCTTGACTCGTAAAGACTTCCCAAACACCTGCTTCATTACGAACCATGGGAATCTGATTCTCAACCCAATTAGTAAAATCACCAACTAGATGAACTGCTTGTGCATTCGGGGCCCAAACCCTAAAGGTATAGCCTATTTCTCCGTTTTTCTCCTCTCTATGCGCTCCTAAATAATGCTGGAGGTGAAAGTTCTCACCTGTAGTAAAGGTTCTTAATGCTTCTTGATTATTCATTCAATCCCCTTTCTTTTGTAAGCGTTTTCTATAATTCTATTATACACTCTTTTAAGATAACTTTCAAGTAATTTACGAAGGAAATCATATTTTTTTATGAAAGCCTTCAAAAAATTACCTAGCATTTTAAAAAAGATATCCAGAAAATAGAACACGAAACAATTTCCATATATTTTTTTATTATAATACCAGAATATTCGTTTTTTATCAATTTTTTACTGTATTATTTTGAAAAAAATAAAACCAGGAAGTTATTTTCCTGATTTTATAAATTATCTCACATCAAAAACAATGGATTTGACATTTGTCATCGCTTCGATACTATATTTAATTCCTTGCACTCCTGCACCAGAACCTTTTACACCAAGGAATGGGAAATTATCTGGTCCACGTTGTGTTTTATTGTTAATATGAACGGTACCAACTTCAAGTTTCTCAGCAATTTCAAATGCCTTCTTAAAGTCATTTGTAAAGACTGAAGATTGAAGACCGAATTCTGATTCATTAGCAATTTCAAGTGCTTCATTGGCATCTGCAACTCGAATAATTGGGAGAACAGGTCCAAATGGTTCTTCCCAGGCTAATTTCATATCTCTTGTGACATAATCAAAAAGTCCTGGCCAAATGAGATTATTCTCACGCTTGATTGGGCTGAGCGCTTTGGCACCCTTTTCTTGAGCGTCCTGAATCAATCCCCAGATGAAATCAGCTGAAGCATTATCAATAACTGGCGTGATATCTGCATTGTCAAATGGATCACCGACTGTTAGCTTAGCAACTTCAGCTTGGAGCAATTCTGCCAATCTGTCTGCTACGCTTTCCACAACCAAAACACGTTTGATAGCGGTACAACGTTGACCAGAGTAGCTAAAGGCACCACCTACGATTTGTTTAGCTGCATTTTCTAAATCTGCGTCCTCTAAGACAATTGCTGCATCTTTCCCGCCAAGTTCCAGCATAATTGGGCGCATACCAGCTAAACGACCAATACGCTCCCCAATCGGTGTTGAACCTGTAAAGTTAATGAAATTCACTTCCTTGTGTTCGATGATGTAGTCTCCGATTTCAGAACCACGTCCAGTGATGGTGTTAAAGACACCTGCTGGGATTCCTGCTTCGTCAAATGCTTTAGCCAACAAGAGACCAGAAATAGAGCCTTGTGTTGGTGGTTTGAACATAACGACATTTCCTGCAATCAAAGCCGGAGCAATCTTAGATCCAGAAAGGTTTACTGGATAGTTAAATGGCGCGATAGCTAAAACGACACCAACTGGCTCACGACGAACAACGGCTAGCTTGTTTTTACTTGCAGCTTCAAAACCGCCACCTTCCATTGCTTGTCCAGTGATACGGAGACCTTCCTCAGCAGCAAAACGAATCAATTCTGCTGTACGTACTACTTCTCCAATGGCTGCTTTAATTCCTTTTGCAACCTCTTTGGCAAGAATGGTACCAATTTTTTCTTTATCACGTTCTAAAATGTCTGCTGTCTTATGTAAATAGGCTGCACGCTCAACGGGTGCTAAATCACGCCATGCTGGTAGAGCTGCACGCGCAGCTTTCATCGCCTCATCTACTTCAGCCTGACTCATAGCTGGTACTGTACCCAGCTTTTCCTGATTGATGGGAGAATAGATGGCAATTTCATTCTCTGATGATTTCCATTTTCCATTCACTAAATTCTGATAATTTGTCAAATTCTCTTCCTCCTGAAAATGATTAAACCTTATTTTATCAAATTTTCAGAAAATTACAACCCCTTTTTGGAAAATATTGATATTTTTTTCACAAACTTGATTCTTCAAATTATTTGAAATTTATTCCTATTAGATATTGGTTTTTCAATAAAAATCAAAAAAGGTCTAGTTTTAACTAAACCTTTTTGTTGCATTTACTATGAAAGTACCTTCAAGACTGCAACGCTGATATCATCAATCACATTAGACTCTTTAGAACGACTATTGGACACCAGCATTTCAAGATTTCCCTCATTTTCAAAGTAGAAGGAGGTTCCTTTAGCATTGAATACCACCAATAAGTGCTCTGCTCCGCCGTGAATTTCGTAAACAATCCACCCACTATTTTCAGCAGCTGTATGGACGAAGACATGACGATAAACTTCTTCGTATGTAGGATAAGAGAAAGCACGTGTTTGTGTTTTTAGGCGAATAATCTGGCGAATAAAGTCAATGCTTTCTTGTCTTTCATTGATTAAATCCCAGTTTATTTGGTTGACACTGTCAGGAGCGTTGTAACTATTCATAGCACGTTCTCGGTCTGCGGGAGTGAGTTGTCCATCTTCACCTGTCGGAATTAACTTGGTTCGACCAAATTCTTGGCCGATTTCCATAAAGGACATTCCTTGCATGAGAAGGTTCATTGCTGTCGCTGTCTCAACCTGACACATGATCTTATCTGAACTGCGATCTGGATGAAGGGTTACTAACAAATCATGCAAGTTGTAATTATCATGGGCTTCAACATAGTTGAGAACCTGGTTTGGACTCAGATAAGAGCCCAATTCTCGGCTACCAAGAATAGCCTTGGCTACGATTGGTTCGGTGGCTGCACCACTAACAAATCCTGCCTTGATTGAGCCATAAACTTCTCCTCCTTTGATGGCATCACGCTGATCATCATTGAAGAATCCAATATTTGGCATCTGGTAGGCATTGTCCTTCTTGGCCTTGTCGTAAGGTGCAAGACCGGTTCCCATATCCCAACCTTCTCCATAGGTGATAATACGTGGATCAACTTCATCCAGTGCCCAACGAATTGCCTGCATGGTTTTGACATCGTGAATTCCCATCAAGTCAAAACGGAAACCGTCAATATTGTATTCTTTCACCCAATAAAGGAGTGAGTCAATCATATACTTGCGGTACATTTCGTGTTCGCTTGCGGTTTCATTTCCAACACCTGTTCCGTTTTGGAAGGTTCCATCTGGATTCATACGATAGTAATAATCAGGAACAGTTGTTTGGAAAGGCGCATCTACCGTTGAGAAAGTATGGTTGTAAACGACATCCATAATAACACCGATTCCCGCATCATGATAAGCCTGAATCATGGTCTTGAGGTCTCGAATAACCTGTCCAGGATCATCTGGATTACTAGAGAAACTTGGTTCTGGCGCATTGTAGTTTTGAGGGTCATAACCCCAGTTATAGGTTACATTTCCGTCCTCGTCGTATTCCTTATGACGATCAAAGATTGGTTGGAGCTGAACATAATTACAGCCGAGTTCTTTGATATAGTCAAAGGCAGTTGCTTGACCATACTGGTTAACTGTTCCAGTCTGGGCAGCCCCAAGGAAGGTACCTCTAAGGTTTTCTGAAACTCCAGATGTCGGCGATTTTGTAAAATCACGAATATGCATCTCACAGATAACGACTTTACATGGATTTTCCAAACGCCAAAGAGCGTCTGTCCCATGTTTAACTTCGAATCCTTCTACCTGTCTATCTTGCTGAGAGAGAATTACGGAACGTTTTCCATCAGGACTTGTAGCGATAGTGTATGGGTCTCGTGTCAAGGTCTGGTGGTGCGGAAACTCAATCTGATACTGATAAGCTTTACCTGCAAGATTTTCATCCAGGTCTACACTCCAAACACCAATGGTATTGTACTTATGACTGTATGAATAGCTATTCCCTCGCTTTAGATTAAAGGTTTTCCAAATCGACGCGTCGTTACTTGTATTTTCATAAACGACCACTTGGACTGCTGTAGCTGTTGGAGCCCAGAGTTTAAAGCTTGTCTGGTAGTCTGAGATACTATAACCCAACTCTCCTTGGTATCCCCAATGATGATCAAAACTTTCACTGTGAAAGGCTTTATCAAAAGCAAACGGGTTTCGATCTTTATAGTAAGGACTTGCAATGGCTGGATTTTCAGAATAATAAACCGTCTCATCACCATCTAAGATCCAAACCTCAGTCAACAGTGGATAATAGTTAAACCGTAGGAGATAATCTTTTGTCTTTCCATCTATTTCGACCGAAAAGGTCAAAGTATCGAGCCTTTCTGCACTTGTGACTGTAAAGGAGAATTTTGCTCCAAAATAGTCATTTTCATAATACAAATTTTCTTTAACATCTGCTTGTTTTCTACTGAATGAACAAGCATCATAATCCCCATTTTTTCGGTGAAAATGGATGACTACTGGGTATCTATACATTTCTTTTCCTAATTCCTAATTTTAATTTTTAAGTCATGCTGAAGAATTTAACGGGAATTTCAGCACAATAGAGAATAGTTTAATAGATATAAAAACACATCAGGAGAGATAGTTCCAGACTATCTGACTCTATTTTTCAACTATTCTTTACAAACTTTCCAACCAAGCTTCATCTCGAACTTCGATACCAAGTTCTTGTGCTTTTTGGAGCTTGCTTCCTGCATCCGCTCCTGCTACGACTAGATCTGTTTTCTTGGATACACTGCCTGTTACCTTAGCTCCTAGACTTTCGAGTTTGCTTTTTGCTTCTGAGCGCGTGAGACGTTCCAATTTTCCTGTCAGAACTACTGTCAAACCTGACAAGGCTGCATCTGCCACTACTGTCTGTCCTTTGTAATCCAGATTTACTCCAGCTTCTTTCAACTCGTCTAAGAGAATCTTTGATCCTTCTGTAGCAAAATAGGTCTGAAGACTCTTGGCAATCACACTACCCAGACTTTCTATACTTGCCACTTCCTCTGGATTAGCTTGAGCTAAATTTTCGATAGAGTGGAAATGTTGGAGCAAGAGTTGGCTAGCCTTGCTTCCGACATGGCGAATTCCCAGACCAAACAAGAGCTTTTCAGCAGAGTTCTCCTTGGATGCTTGAATAGCCTGATACAGTTTAGAAGCAGATTTTTCCTTGACGCCTTCTAAAAGAAGGAAATCGTTTTCTTTCAAACGGTAAATATCTGCCACATCCTTAACCAGATTAGCAGCAAAAAGCTTTTCGACGATAGATGGACCAAGACCCGTAATATTCATAGCATCTCGAGAGGCAAAGTGAATCAAACCTTCCATGATTTGGGCAGGACAGCGTGGATTGATACAACGAAGAGCCACTTCATCTTCAAAATGAAGCAACTGACTGTCACAGCTCGGACAGTTAGTCGGAATATCTAGTTTTTCTTCAGAAACACGTTTAGACTCTACCACACGCAGAACAGCAGGGATGATATCTCCAGCCTTATAAACGATAACCGTATCATCTTTGCGGATACCCTTTTCAGCAATATAATCTACGTTGTGAAGAGTTGCACGGCTAACAGTTGTGCCAGCAAGCTGAACAGGTGTTAGATTGGCAGTCGGGGTCACAACACCCGTACGACCTACTGTCCAGTCAACTGAAAGGAGTTGAGCTTCTTTTTCCTCAGCAGGAAATTTATAAGCTACTGCCCACTTAGGTGCTTTAACGGTAAAACCGAGTTCTTCTTGACCTGCTAGGTCGTTAACCTTGATGACCACCCCATCGATATCGTAAGGCAGTTTCTCCCGTTCTTGTCCTACTTCTTGGATAAAATCCCATACCTCATCTATACTTTGAGCCAATATTCGTTTAGGATTAACTACAAAACCAAGCTGTTCAAGATGCTCCAAGACCTTTTCTTGACTATCACGAGTTGAAGGGCTGGCTTCTTGATAGAGGAAAGTAGCAAGATTACGCTTGGCCACTACTGCTGTATCCAACTGACGCAAGGTGCCTGCAGCTGCGTTACGAGGATTAGCAAATTCAGGCTCCCCATTTTCTTGGCGGGCTTGGTTGACCTGATCAAAGGAAGCGCGTGGCATGTAACACTCTCCACGAACGGTGATATCTAGTTCTTCGGGCAAGGTCAAAGGAATGTCCTTGACACGCTTGAGGTTTTCGGTGATATTTTCACCAACAGAACCATCCCCACGTGTGGCACCAACAACCAAAATCCCCTTTTCATACGTAAGCGAGATAGACAAACCATCGATTTTCAGCTCACAAATATAGGTCGGTTGGGGTAATTCCTTTCGCACACGCGCATCAAAAGCTTCTAACTCTTCACGTGAAAAAGCATCCTGCAAACTGTATAGAGGATACTGATGACTGTATTTTTCAAAACCATCTAAAACCTTACCACCAACACGATGAGTTGGACTATCCGCTAAAACTTGATCTGGATAGGCGGCTTCCAACTCAACCAACTCTCGGTAGAGACGATCATACTCGCTATCTGAAACCGAGGGATTGTCACTCGTATAGTACTCGGTCGCATAGCGGTTGAGTAAGGCAACTAACTCATTCATTCTTTCATTCATAATCCCATTTTACCACAAAGCAAGCCCTCCTCACAATAGAGAAGGACTGAAAAATGGTTTGTAGTGTAATATTTTCTTAAAAAAAGAAATTATAACTCTTTTTTAAAATGACTTCGCACATAAACGAGGGATAAACAAGACAAGACGATGACACCGCTTCCAATTATCAGAAAAGAAGAGAGATGGACACTTGGTAGCACCGTCATAAAGCCTTTTGCAATCGGCATAAATAGGATGGCTAAGGTAAAAATGGTGCTTAGTACTCTTCCCAAGTATTCCCCCTCAACCTTTGTTTGCACCTGAGTAAAAAAGTGAATATTAAATATCGTCATAAACAGTTCACAAACTAAATTTCCAGAAAAGGAAAGAAAAGTTGGCAATGGTAACCCCATCATAAAAACCCCAACTCCAGTCAAGGCCAATAGAATCAAAAGATTATAAACACCTGCCTTTATTTTGCTAGCTAGAAGAGCTCCGATAATCGAACCAATAGCGCCCATAGTTAAAATAGTTGCATAAGCTCCTTCTACCCCGTATAGTCGATTTGAAAAAGGGAGGAGAAATTCAAAAGCTGCAAAAAAGAAATTAACACTGGAAGCTACTAACAAGAGGAAAAAGATCTCTTTCTGGTGCCAGATATAGCCAAGTCCTTCCTTCATATCAGCAAAAATATTTTTCCAGCTGAAAGTCTTTTTCTCTTGTAACTGAGTCTCTTTTTTGGGAAGGAAAGCTACTAAGGTAAATGCGATGAAAAAGCTAATGGCATCTAAAACAAGCGTCATATGGAGACTGGCAAATTGTAAAACGATGAAAGAAAGTACAGGGGAGCTAACGCCTACAACCTGCAAAACGAGCTCTAAGCGAGCATTATAGGTCACAATCTCTTCTTTTTTTACAACTTCAGTTATAATGGCTTTGTTGGCTGTACGAGAAAATGCAAAGGCAACCGCCTGAACAATATTGGCAAAAATCAAGGCAGCAATCATCAAGCTATCATTTCTGATGAAAGAAATAGCTAAACAGAGAATACCACAAACCAGGTCTGTCGTCATCAAAATTTTGCGACGCGAAAAGCGGTCTGAAATCACTCCGCCAAAGGGATTGACCAGAATCGATGTAACTAACTCGGAAATTTGATAAATCCCAAGAACAGTCTGTCCTATCGTTCCCATTGATGCCAACCAAACACTGTTTCCATAATCATAGAGCATATTTCCTATCTTATTAATCGCACCACGACTAATCAACTGGATTGCATGTCGATTCATATAAAAAGCTCCTCTCAAATTTTGAAACTATTGTATCAAAACTGAAAGGAGTCTCTTTATTTTTCCCTTATTTGGGAAATTTAAGGATTTACAAATTTTTCATAATGTTCCTGATAGTAAGCCACTTGCTCTGGAAGTCCAAGCACAGCAAAAATATGCATGGCTTCCTGCATCTGACTACAACCTTCTGCTTTCAAGTCTCTCTGGTAGAGGGCGAAACCTTTGAGATAATGGAAGAGATTGCGCTCATAAAGCTTGATACCATTTCCAATTAACTTCTCCACATAGCCCTCAAAATAGTCCGCATCCGCAAAGGAACGGTTCTCCAAACAATGCTGGTAACAGTTAAGAGCTAGAATTAAAACGAGTTTTCGATGCCGACCAATTTCTTTGTAGTAGTCTTCTCGCTCCATGACTTCTCTGCCAATCCGAGCTACATAGTCCACATTGTAGAAAGTATAGAGATTACCGAAAAGAATCAACTCATACATAGTCCATTCTTCTGTTTGAAAAAGATAATCTGCTACCTTTTCCAAATCACTCTGACTCATCCTGTAATGAGCATCTCTTTGACAAATCAGACCTTGTAGCAGAATCCAATTCAGCTCAAAATAGAGGGGATTGGTCGAACTCTTTGCTTTCTCAAGCTGTTCCTTTTGAAGCTTTTGAAAACCTGCAATATCATTTGAGTAGTAAAGCGGAATAATCTGTGCCATCAAGGCAACATGTTCATGATTTTGAAAATCTCTAGCCTTGTCCATGAAATTTTCAATAGTCACATGAATATTATCCAAAATCTCAAAGAAACGAGAAACTGCTAGATCAGACTCCCCAAGCTCGAAGCGAGATAGCTGAGAGGTTGAACATGATTCACCTGCCGCCTCTTTTAAGGAATACTTTCCACTTGTTCGAAATTCACGAAATACCTTTCCTAGATGTTTCATCTTTACACCTGCTCTGATAATTCTTCCCACTCAAGCATGGCTTCTTCCTGACGATGGCTAATTTTGTCCAGTTCAGTCTGCAATTCCATGAGTTTTTCGGCATCGTTTATCTCCAACATTTGTTCAGAAATAGTTTGGCTTTGACTTTCTAACTCTTCGATTTCAGCCTCTAAACTCTCTATTTGGCGCATGAGCTTACGGGCTTCTTTCTGACTTTCTTTCTGAGCTTGGTAGTCATTAACTGGACTTGCTTCTTTTGCTTGATTACTAGTTGAAACTTCTTCTGTCCGGTTGACTTCCATTTCATCCTTCTTATCAACATAGTAATCGTAATCTCCCAAGTAGAGGGTCGAACCATTCTCAGACAATTCCAAAACATGAGTTGCTACTCGGTTAATAAAGTACCGGTCGTGGCTGACGAAAAGAAGGGTTCCATCAAAGTCAATCAGGGCATTTTCCAACACTTCCTTGCTATCAATATCCAAGTGGTTGGTCGGCTCGTCAAGAATCAAGAAATTGTTGTTTTCCATAGACAGTTTAGCAAGCAACAAACGAGCGCGTTCACCACCTGACAACATTCCGACTGACTTTTTAACATCATCTCCTGAGAAAAGGAATGCACCTAGACGATTGCGGATTTCAACCTCTGATGTTAATTTAAAGTCATTCCAAAGTTCATCTAGGACACTATTGCTTGGTGTTAGCTTGCTTTGAGTCTGATCATAATAACCAACCTCGACATTTGCTCCAAAACGCTTCTCTCCTTTGATAAAGGGAATCTGATCCACAATAGACTTGATAAAGGTTGACTTCCCAATGCCGTTTGGTCCAACGATGGCAACAGCATTCATTTTACGAAGGTCAAGATTGATAGGTTCTGACAATATTTCCCCATCATAGCCAATAGCAGCATTTTCAACTGTCAAAACGACGTTTCCTGATGTTTTTTCAGACTGGAAAGTCATATTGGCTGATTTCTTGCCAACTTCAGGCTTGTCCAAACGCTCCATTTTTTCCAGTTGCTTGCGGCGAGATTGGGCACGCTTGGTCGTTGAAGCTCGGACTAGATTGCGATTGACAAAGTCTTCCAGAGCAGCGATTTCCTTCTGCTGCTTTTCATAGTTTTTTGCCTCAGTAGCTAGCTTTTGCTCCTTTAACTCAACAAAACGAGAGTAATTGCCTACATAACGATCCAAGGAATGCTTGGTCAAATCCAGTGTAACCGTCGCAACCTTGTCCAAAAAGTAACGGTCGTGACTGACAATAATGAGGGCACCGCTATAGTTTACCAAGTAATTCTCTAACCAGGCAATGGTTTCGATATCCAAGTGGTTGGTTGGTTCGTCCAAGACCAAGAGATTGGGCTTTTCAAGGAGCATTTTTGCTAGAGCCAGACGAGTATTTTGACCGCCAGAAAGCTCAGCAATTTTCGTCTGCCACATAGATTCATCAAACTTGAAACCATTCAAGATAGCACGGATATCAGCTTCGTAGGTAAAACCACCAGCCTGACGAAAATTCTCTGATAAACGATCATAATCCGCCATCAGTTTATCTAGATCTTTACCAGACTTTTCACCCATCTCCAACTCCATCTGACGCAGTTGTTTCTCCGTACGGCGTAGATCATCAAAGACATGGAGCATTTCATCATAAATGGTATTTTTAGACTCAAAACGGCTATCTTGGGCTAGGTAAGACAGAGAAATATCTTTTTTCTTATTGATTTCTCCACTAGTTGGCTCCTCTTCCCCAACCAAAATCTTTAAAAGAGTAGACTTACCTGCACCATTTTTCCCAACAAGAGCAATTCGGTCTCGTTCATCTACTTGCAGGTTGATATATTCAAAGAGAACCTCACCAGCAAAAGATCGTTCAATTTTATTAGCTTGTAAAATAATCATATCTCTATTTTACTATCTTTTTCTCTTTTGCACAATTGCAATGAAAAAAGTTCGAGTGGTATACCCGAACCTTTCATCTTAGTATCCAATGCCTCCACGGAATGTGCGAGCCATATCTTTCAATTCATAGTTTTTAGAAGAGGTATCGATGGTCCATTTTCCATCTTTCTTAGTCATTTTAATTTCATAACCCTCTTTCTTCATGTTATCACTAGTGTCTAGAGGAGTTGAATCAAATTGACTCGGTGCGTTTTCTAAAATATATTTTTCACCAGCTTTCATAGCTTCAGAGTAGTTGCTATATTTACCTTTGTTTTCTTCGTAGAATTTACGGCTCAATTCATAAACATTCAAATTATCCAAGTCGATTGTCTCTGGTCGAACATAAACAACAGCATAATCTGGCAAGTATGTCTTCACCTTGTAATCAACTTTTGCTCTCTTAGCATTTGCTTTGATGTAAGCATCTGCGAATGTTCTAAGTTCTGAATCAGAAGGTTTGTAGTTATAGAAACCTTTTCCGAATGACTCTGTAAATTTCTTGATAAACTCTTCTTTATCAGCTTTCGCATCGTTTGTGAATTCAGCACTATTATCAGAAGATTTTTTATCATCAGCAAGTGCTACAACTTGCGACTTATTGTCAGTAGCACTTAGGTTCGTTCCACCACCAGAGCTTTCCCCATTAAGGTAAACAGCATCGACATATTTTTTCATTACATCTTTTGCTTCATCAATATTGTCTTCATACTGACTTGGATCCACCTTGATGGCTACATCGTTATTCTTTTTAGAATTCTCTTTGATGTCATCATAAAAGCTAGGTGCGAAGTGGAGTTCATACTTAGCATTCTTGTCGACTTCATACACTACATAACCAGCAACACTCTTTCCTTTAGAAAGACTGTCACCATATGACATAAATTTCGTTTTACTGTCGCTTTCGTAGATTTGAATTGGTTGTAATTTTTCATCTTTTTCATTATAAAGCGTAATATCTTGGCTAGTAAAACTAAACTGTTTATCACGATTGTTCTTGATTTCGACTTGAAGTGCAAGGTAGCTTGAAGATGAATCTTCATCTTTAGGCAATACAAACATACCATCTTTCACAGAAACTTCAAAGTTTGAGTTCGAGGCAGTACCATTGTCGCTTGCTTTTTTTTGAGCTCCACAGGCAACAAGTGCTAAAGCTGACAAAAGCAAAGCAGAATGCTTAAGAATTTTTTTCATAATGGATTCTCCTTTAATGATTTACTATATTTTACCATACGCAGAATAAAAATCAAAACAGAAACCAGATATTTTCAAAATATCTTAAATTTATAGAGTTTTACATTAAATTTTTCTATATGTTCGTTTGAGACATTAAAGGATTCTTTATAAAAAGAATAGAATATAACAATATTTTTGATTTTTTTCTTCAACAAACCTACAAAATGAATTATAAACTTTCATGTTATAAAGTATCTAATAATTAATTTTCATCCCTAACTTAGTATAAGTAAGCACAGTCCCCACCATTTTCCCGCTAAAGTGCAAAAATTAATTTCCTACATTTTAAGTTATGCTAACGTTTTACTAAAATGTCAAATCGTGATATAATGAAAGCGATTAAAGCAAATAAACAAAGGAGACACTCTATGACTTACCAAGAAAATTATCAAAAATGGGTCGATTTTGCTGACCTTCCAGACTACCTTCGCCAAGATTTGGAAAATATGGACGAAAAAACTAAGGAAGATGCCTTTTATACCAATCTTGAATTTGGTACTGCTGGTATGCGTGGTTTGATCGGTGCTGGTACAAACCGCATCAACATCTACGTTGTTCGTCAAGCTACCGAAGGTTTGGCTCGTTTGATTGAATCAAAAGGTGGAAATGAAAAAGAACGTGGTGTGGCAATTGCCTACGATAGCCGTCACTTCTCACCTGAGTTTGCCTTTGAATCTGCGGCAGTTCTTGCTAAACACGGTATCAAATCTTACGTATTTGAAAGCCTCCGTCCAACTCCAGAACTGTCATTTGCAGTTCGTCACCTCAACTGTTTTGCAGGTATCATGATTACTGCCAGCCATAACCCTGCTCCATTTAACGGTTACAAGGTTTATGGAGAAGACGGTGGACAAATGCCTCCACATGATGCAGATGCTTTGACAACTTACATTCGTGCAATCGAAAATCCATTCGCTGTGGAAGTTGCTGATGTCGAAGCTGAAAAAGCTTCTGGCTTGATTGAAGTTATCGGCGAAGCTGTTGATGCAGAATACCTTAAAGAAGTTAAAGACGTAAACATCAATCCAACCTTGATTGAAGAATTCGGTAAAGACATGAAGATTGTCTACACACCACTTCATGGTACGGGTGAAATGTTGGCTCGTCGTGCTCTTGCTCAAGCAGGATTTGACTCTGTTCAAGTTGTTGAAGCACAAGCAACTGCTGATCCTGACTTCTCAACTGTAAAATCTCCAAACCCAGAAAGCCAAGCAGCCTTCGCCCTTGCTGAAGAACTTGGTCGTCAAGTTGGTGCAGATGTGCTTGTTGCAACTGACCCTGACGCTGACCGTGTTGGTGTTGAAGTTCTTCAAAAAGATGGTAGCTACCTCAACCTTTCAGGTAACCAAATCGGCGCTATCATGGCTAAATACATCTTGGAAGCCCACAAAAATGCTGGAACTCTTCCTGAAAATGCTGCTCTCTGCAAATCCATCGTATCAACTGACTTGGTAACGAAGATTGCTGAAAGCTACGGCGCAACTATGTTCAACGTTTTGACAGGTTTCAAATTCATCGCTGAAAAAATCCAAGAATTCGAAGAAAAACACAATCACACTTACATGATGGGATTTGAAGAAAGCTTCGGTTACTTGATTAAACCATTCGTACGTGATAAAGACGCCATCCAAGCCGTTCTTGTCGTTGCTGAGCTTGCTGCCTACTACCGTTCACGTGGTTTTACACTTGCTGACGGTATCGAAGAAATCTACAAAGAATACGGCTACTACGCTGAAAAGACTATCTCTGTTACCCTTTCTGGTGTTGATGGTGCAGAACAAATCAAGGAAATCATGGCTAAGTTCCGTAACAATGCTCCAAAAGAATGGAATGCAACAGCTATCACTGTCGTAGAAGACTTCAAGGCTCAAACTGCTACTGCTGCTGATGGTACTGTTACAAACTTGACAACTCCTCCAAGTGATGTGTTGAAATATACACTTGCTGACGGTTCATGGATTGCAGTTCGCCCTTCAGGTACAGAACCAAAAATCAAATTCTACATTGCTGTTGTGGGTGAAAGCAATGAAGATTCACAAGCTAAGATTGCCAACATCGAAGCAGAAATCAATGCTTTTGTAAAATAAAGCTCTAAAAAAGATGAGACCAACCAGTCTCATCTTTTTTTCGTATCAAATCTAAGCATTTTTAGAAACTTTATGGCATACTAGACTTATCAATGAAAGCGAGGTAATCTCATGGAACAATTTTTAGAAAACACCAAAGACCTTGAAGTAACTACAGTTGCGCGTGCACAAGAAGCTCTTGATAAGAAAGAAACTGCAACCTTCTTTATTGGTCGTAAAACTTGCCCTTACTGCCGTAAATTCGCAGGTACCTTGGCAGGTGTCGTAGCTGAAACTAAAGCTCACATCTACTTCATCAACAGTGAAGAACCAAGCCAACTCAATGAGTTACAAGAATTCCGTTCACGCTATGGAATTCCAACTGTACCAGGCTTCGTTCACATTGCAGATGGCCAAATCAATGTCCGTTGCGACTCTTCTATGTCCGCACAAGAAATCAAAGAATTTGCAGGATTGTAAAAAACCACTCGTCGAGTGGTTTTTGTATAGTCTAAATTACTTTTTTTCAAGCAAGTCTTGTATCATTCTATGCAGTTCTTCTATCTTCTCAGATTGTTTCTCTAGTAATATTCTTTGAGTTATTAATTCGTCTTGAAGTTTATCAAGCTTTATCTGATCAAATGGATTATCCTTTACAAAAAAGTTTGTCAAGGCACTCGTTAACATCCCTATTGTGCCAATACCAACAAGCATTAGTAAAACAGCTAACCACTTCCCAAAAATCGACGCAGGAACAATATCTCCATAACCAACAGTCGTTACAGTCACAAGCGCCCACCAAAGACTATCTGAGAATGATTTTTCTTCAACAACAGATAAAATTGAACTACCTACCAGTACAATAAAGGAATTGAGATAGAAAATATAAAGTAAGCCATTTGTTCGTAAGAGTTTTCCAACCTTCTTTTCCAACTTGCCAGTCAATCCAACGACTCTTAAAAGACGAGTTAGTTTCAGTAATTTTGTCAGCCTTGCTAAGCGGAAGATTCGCCCTAATCGAAATACTGTAAAAATAGCATTCAAAGGAAGGATAGCTAGCAAGTCAAAAATATTTTCAAGAAGAAATCGCCACTTTTCCTTACTTGTAAAGAAACGCCAGCCATAATCCACCACAAAGATAAACCAAAGTAGTAAGTCAATAATACTATAGGGTGGATTATCCAAATCAATCATCTCAGCAAATCCAAGCAAGACAAGGACAACGGATATCAATGCAAGTATGATAATCGTTGTGTCATAGTAATCCTTTAATAGCCATTTTCTCTTCACACTGCTACTCCTTTAGTTTTTTTAATCATTATACCACACTAAATTCCTGACAAGGTACAAAACAAAAGAAGGCACTCGCCTTCTTTTTTATATATCTGTCAATGGTGTTGCAGTATCTGGTGAGGTATCATAAACCTTAAAGTCTACTCCGACTCCCAGATCCGCTTGGGCTAGCTGGTTGACCATAGTCATATGAGCCAGCTCCTTGATATTGTTCTCTTTGGACAAGTGACCAAGATAGATTTTCTTTGTTCGATTTCCCATTGCACGAATCATGGCCTCAGCACCGTCTTCGTTAGAAAGGTGACCGAGATCCGATAGAATTCGCTGTTTGAGACGCCAAGCGTAAGATCCTGCTCGCAAAATCTCCACATCGTGGTTGGACTCGATGAGGTAGCCGTCCGCATTCTCGACAATTCCTGCCATACGGTCACTTACATAACCTGTATCGGTCAGCATGACGAAGCTCTTGTCGTCTTTCATAAATCGGTAAAACTGTGGTGCTGCCGCATCATGACTGACACCAAAACTCTCAATGTCGATATCACCAAAAGTTTTGGTTTTTCCCATTTCAAAAATATGCTTCTGCGAAGAGTCCACCTTGCCGAGGTACTTACTATTTTCCATAGCCTGCCAAGTCTTTTCATTGGCGTAAAGATCCATGCCATATTTACGAGCCAAGACACCGACCCCATGGATATGGTCTGAGTGCTCATGCGTAATCAGAATCGCATCCAGATCTTCAGGTTTGCGATTAATTTCAGCTAGCAGACTTGAAATTTTCTTACCAGACAAGCCCGCATCTACTAGGATTTTCTTTTTTGGGGTTTCCAGATAAAAGGAATTTCCACTGGAACCTGATGCTAAAATACTGTATTTAAAGCCTTTTTCACTCATTCTAGTCTTCTATTTCGTCCTCCCATATTTCTTCTTTTACGGCATCCTTATCATAAGGGAGCACGATGGTAAAGGTTGAGCCCTTACCGTATTCACTTTTGGCCCAAATAAAGCCATTGTGTTGTTTGATGATTTCTTTGGCGATGGCTAGACCTAGCCCAGTTCCACCTTGTGCACGACTTCTTGCGCGATCCACACGATAAAAACGGTCAAATATCTTCGGCAAATCTTGTTTTGGAATACCTAGACCTTGGTCTTTGATAGATAAAATCATCTGGTCATCAGTGGTTTTCATGCTGACAGTAATTTTCCCACCATCTGGTGAGTACTTGATGGCATTGTTAAGAATATTATCAATCACCTGAGTCATCTTATCGGTATCAATCTCGATCCAAACTGAATTAATAGGGTAATCTCTGACAAGCTCATATTTTTTCTCGTCATCCTGACTTCTCATCTTATCAAAGCGGTTAAGGATAAAGGTGATGAAGGCCGTAAAGTTAATCAACTCCACATCTAACTGAGTTGTCGCATTATCAATACGAGAGAGATGCAAGAGATCTGTCACCATCCGCATCATACGGTTGGTTTCATCTAGCGAAACCTTGATAAAATCAGGGGCTACAGGATCATACAAGGCTCCCTCGTCCAAGGCTTCAAGATAAGATTTAACACTGGTCAAAGGAGTTCTCAACTCATGACTCACGTTTGAAACGAAGAGTCTTCGCTCGCGTTCTTCCTTCTCCTGCTCGGTCGTATCATGTAAAACAGCAACCAAACCAGAGATGAAACCTGACTCACGGCGAACCAGAGCAAAACGTACACGAAGGCTTAGATATTCACCATTCACATCCTGGGAGTCAATCGTCAACTCAGGAATCTGTGTAATCAGGTCACGCAGCTCATACTCATCTTCTATCTTTAGTAATTCGAGGATGCTTTTATTCAGAACATCTTCTTTCTGCACACCGAGCTGTTTCTTGGCCATATCGTTGATCATGGTAATCTGGCCACGGCGATTGGTCGCAAGAACGCCATCTGTCATGTAAGAAAGAATACTGTTCAATCGTTTACTCTCTTGTTCCAGATTTTCTTGGGTCAAACGAATAACTTCTGACAAATCATTTAGATTATTGGTGATATTGGTGATTTCTGTACTTCCTTGCAAGTCCAAAACTTGAGAATAATCACCTGCAATCAAGTCCTTAACCTTTTGATTTATCTCCTTTAGACGGATATTATCCCGACGATTTTCCAGTAACAGCAAGGTCACCACCAGGATAAAGCCAAGTAAAATCAGGATAAAGATAAAATCGCTGGTCAGAATAGTTTGTCTAATATCTTCAATCATTATTTCTCATATAGTATCCAACACCACGACGTGTGAGAATGTACTCTGGACGACTTGGTGTGTCTTCAATTTTCTCACGCAAGCGTCTAATGGTCACGTCCACTGTACGAACATCACCAAAATAGTCATAACCCCATACAGTCTCAAGCAAGTGTTCACGCGTAATCACTTGACCAATATGAGACGCCAAGTGATACAAGAGTTCAAACTCACGGTGGGTCAAATCTAATTCCTCACCATATTTCTTAGCCACGTAAGCATCTGGAACGATTTCCAAATCACCAATTTGTAAAGGTTGCGTCTTCTTCTCGTCAGACTCTTGGCTATCTACTGAAACTAGGTCTGTACGACGAAGCAGGGCCTTGACACGAGCCTGCAACTCACGATTTGAGAAAGGTTTTGTAACATAATCATCTGCACCTAACTCTAAACCAATAACCTTGTCAAATTCGCTATCCTTAGCTGATAGCATGATAATCGGCACGCTACTAGTCTTACGAATAGCTTTAGCAACTTCTAAACCATCGATTTCAGGTAGCATCAAGTCAAGGATAATAATATCTGGTTGCTCAGCTTCAAATAGCTCGATTGCCTCACGACCATTGAAGGCTGTTACAACTTCATAACCTTCCTTGGCCATATTAAACTTAATAATATCTGAGATTGGTTTCTCATCATCTACAATTAATATTTTTTTCATTTTATCACCTTTTCTCTATCTATTATAACAAAAAAATGCAAAGAAGGCACAAATGGCTACTGTAGGCCTTTATCTTCAAAAGTTGTTTTATAAGCCTGCCAAATTTTTTGTTGAGGTTTCGCAAGTGGATAGTCAGAAAACTCCTGAGGAGAAACCCAACGAATTTCTCTGTCCGAAAACTGTTTTGTTTCTGTCACCTGACCAGCTAGGATTTTAATGTGCCATTTCCGATGACTAAATACATGCTTGACCTGGTCAAATACTTGATGGGACCAATTCACTTCTAAATCATAATCTTGCTCAAAGTTTTCTTGAGGGCTTGGTCCAAATGCTCTGCTTTCCTCTTTGACTTGCGAAAAGAGATCTAGCTGATCGTCATCACTTGAGAAATCATCAACTTCAATCAATGGGAAGTGCCAAAAACCGGCTAGCAGTTTCTCGCTTTCATTTTTCTCTAGTAAAAATTGTCCTTGGTCATTGCGTACAACCAAAGCCTTGAGATAAATTGGCAGGGGCTTTTTCTTGGGTTCTTTAATCGGATATCGATCCATGGTTCCATTCTGATAGGCTGCGCTAAAGTCCTTAACAGGGCTTTCTTCTGGTCGAGGGTTAACTGGAGCCTCTATGTCAGAACCTAAATCCATCAGAGCTTGGTTAAAGTCACCCGGTCGTTTCGGGTCAATCAAGATTTCCATCATGGCTTGGAAAATCTTGCGATTGCTGGGAACTCCGATATCATGGTTAACTTCAAACAAGCGTGCCAAAACCCGCATGACATTACCATCGACCGCTGGCTCTGGCAAATTAAAAGCAATACTGGATATGGCTCCTGCTGTGTAAGGGCCAATTCCTTTCAAACTAGAAATTTCTTCATAGGTGTTTGGAAATTGACCACTAAAGTCAGCCATAATCTGCTGGGCTGCAGCCTGCATATTGCGCACTCGAGAATAATAACCCAGTCCCTCCCAAGCCTTCAGCAGACGCTCTTCAGGGGCATTGGCCAGACTTTCAACAGTTGGAAACCAGTCCAAGAATCGTTCGTAGTAGGGAATAACTGTATCCACCCTGGTCTGCTGCAGCATAATTTCAGATACCCAGATGTGATAAGGATTTTTACTTCTCCGCCAAGGCAAATCTCGCTTGTTTTCATCATACCAGTTGAGGAGTTTCTCACGAAAAGAAATAATCTTCTCCTCTGGCCACATGTCAACACCGTATTCTTTCAAATCTAACATATATCTAGTATAACATAGAAACTTCTAACTGTCTTTTTCTCAGTACTAAAAAGCCTCTTCCCATGGGAAAGAGGACTAAACCTTATTGATGAACCGCTTGGGCAGCAGTGATAAGGGTCAACTTGTACACATCATCTGCATTACATCCACGAGAAAGGTCGTTAACCGGTTTGTTCAAACCTTGCAAAACAGGTCCGACAGCCGCAAAACCACCGAGACGTTCTGCCATCTTATACCCAATATTTCCGGCTTCAATACCTGGGAAGATAAAAACATTTGCTTGACCAGCTACGTTACTTCCTGGAGCTTTTAGAGCTGCAGTTTCAGGAACAAAGGCAGCGTCAAATTGCAACTCCCCATCAATCTCAAGGTCGGGACGCAAGTCGTGAGCAATTTTAGTTGCTTCTACGACCTTATCAACACTTTCACCAAATCCTGAACCTTTAGTAGAATAGCTTAGCATAGCAATTTTAGGTTCAATACCAAACATCTTAGCTGTGATTGCTGAATTGATCGCGATTTCAGCCAAGGCTTCTGCATCTGGATTGATGTTAATGGCACAGTCTCCAAATAGGTAACGTTCTGTACCACGTACCATAAGGAAGGCACCTGAAGTACGAGTTACGTTTGGACGAGTTTTGATGATTTGTAGGGCTGGGCGAACTGTTGAGGCAGTTGAGTGAATCGCACCAGATACCATACCGTCAACCAAGCCCAAGTAGACTAGCATCACACCAAAGTAGTTGACATCTTCAACCAAAACTTTGCGCGCTTCTTCTTCAGTCATTTTGCCCTTACGACGCTCTACCAAAGCAGCAACCATTTCTTCGAATTGAGGATAATGTTGAGGATCAATCACTTCATAACCATCCATGATCCCTTCGATTTCGAGATAAATTTTAATTTTTTCAGGGTTTCCGAGCAAAACAGGGATTACTTCTGTTTCTTTTACCAAGCGTTTTGTTGCTTGAAGAATACGTGGCTCTTCCCCTTCAGGGAGAACGATACGAGCATTTTTGCCAACTAGGTGGGCTTTGAGATTTTCAAAAACTTCCATGAGTTTTCTCCTTTAAGAAAATAAATTATACTCCAAATAGATTTTAAAGAGTATTAGTTGATAACTGAGTAATAAGATTGCTGAAATCATCCGGTAAGGGGCTTTCTAGTTGCAAATCTTGCTCTAGAAAGGGATGATAAAAAGATAAATAATGACAATGCAAGGCCTGGCGTTGAATCCCATCGTCTAGGCCGCCTCCATAGAGATCGTCTCCCAACAAAGGAAAACCAATATGAGAAAAATGCACTCGGATTTGGTGGGTTCGCCCAGTATGCAGGCGAATATCAACTAGGTGAATATTTCCATAGGACGCTACAACTTTGTAAGACGTATGAGCGTATTTCCCACCTTTGGCAACCCGTCTCGTGATAATAGAATCTTCATCACGCGCAATCGGGGCAATAATCTCCCCCTCTGGCTCCAAGTCACCATCTCCTTTAACAAGTGCAAAATACCTTTTTTCGATAGACTTTCGTTGCAGTTGCTTGTCTAATCGTGCATGAGCATAACCGTGCTTGGCAAAGAGCATCAAACCAGATGTATCTCTATCAAGCCTAGTCACGATGTGAACTTGCTGGTTTTCATAGTTTTGCTTAACATAGTAGCCCTTGATAAAATTAGCAATGGTATTGGAATGATTGACACTGGGGATGGAAGCTACTCCATAAGGTTTATTCAAAACCAGAAAATGGTCATCCTCATAGAGAACATCCAGTGGACGCTCAATTGCTTCAAGACTCTCAAACCCTTCCTCCGCTGGAATGTCAATAGTTACCCTGTCTCCAATATCTAAGAGATAAGTCGCATTTTGTGGTTGGTCATTGACCAGAATAGCCCCGCCTCGAAACTTAATCTTAGCCAAAAGTCCCTTAGAAACCTCATGTTTCTTGAGGAAAGTTTTAACTTTGACGTGCTCATCTGCGGTAAATTCGAACCTCATTCATCCACCTCGCCGATGAAGGCATCTTTGACACGATTCCAGAAACTAGTATGACTTGGTGTCGCTACGAAGTGAATCTTGTGATGGTCGATTTGATACTCAATCCGTTCGATATTACGGAATGAATAGACGCTGTTATCGACTGATATCGTGTGATAATCATTGCGTGTCGGCAAGAGTTCAATCTTATCCTTTTTGGGAATAATGATCGATGATCCCAAAGTGCGATAGACTCGGTTGTTAAGACTCGCTATTTCCGTCAACTGCAAGGCTTCAATGGTAGGATGCAAGACAGCTCCACCCAGGGACTTGTTGTAGGCAGTACTACCCGTCGGAGTTGAAACAGTCACTCCATCTCCACGAAATCTCTCGAACGGAACATGGTTAATGATGATATCTGCCACCATGGTGCGGTCTGATCGACGGATACTCGCTTCATTTAAGGCTCGGAAGATTTTCACTTCTCCATTTTCAAGCGTTACCTTGACATTCAAAACAGGATAAGAAACCTTGGCACCAGTATCGAGTAGGAGATTGGTCACCAACTGATCCAACTCAAAATCACGATAATCTGTGTAAAATCCCAAATGCCCTGTATGAACACCTACAAATCGAACCTTGTCTAACTGATTCTCATACTTGTGGAAAGCGGACAAAAGCATCCCGTCACCACCAATCGAAATGACGATGTCAGGATTGGTATCGTTCAGTATAAAATGTTGTTTCTTTAGTTTTTCCCTCAGCTCATGCAAAACCTTCTGGCTTTGTGGTTTTCTATTTGCTATGAGGTCAACTCGTTTACCTGTATTCTTCATCTGTATCGTCACTATTTCCTACACCGTCATTTAATTTTCTGCTCAATGGATCAAAGAGAGCCTGCGCTTCCTGGATGTCATCTCGAATCTTACCCATTTCTTCATCCAGTTGATGAGCTATTTTCGCTGTAATTTCCAATCTTGTCCTGATTTCTTCTGGAAAATCGCCCTGATATTTATAATTGAGCGAGTGTTCAATGGTCGCCCAAAAGTTCATAGCCAAAGTCCGTATTTGAATCTCGGCGAGGATGGTCTTAGCCCCATTTATCGTATCTACAGTATATTCGACAACCACGTGATAAGAACGATAACCCGAAGCCTTACGATGAGTGATATAATCTCGTTCCTGAACGACTCTCATATCTTGGCGTTTACGTAGAATCTCAACTACTTCTTTAACGTCATCAACGAACTGAACCATGACACGTAAACCAGCAATGTCTTGCAGATCATGTTCCAGACTTGCATATGTAATTCCTCGACGAGCCATTTTTTCTTTGATACTTTCAATCGGTTTTACCCGACCCGTTACAAACTCAATCGGAGAATGCTTGTTTTGCTTACGATACTGTTTGCGAATTCCCCGAAGTTTAATCTTCAATTCACCAACAGCCTGAATGTAAGGATCTAAAAATTCTTCCCATTCTATGGTCATACTTTCTCCCTTGTAATGTTTGATTGCTCTGTCGAAAATCTTTGATTTTTTCAGTACATTCGTATACAATAAATACATTGTCCATTATACCATAAATCGCTTTCAAAGATATAGAAAAGGTTGAAAAAATGAAACATTTAGAAATAGAATTGAAAACACTTCTGAAAAAAGAGGAATATGATCATCTAAAAAAACAGTTTTCCCATATCCAACCCGTTCTTCAGAAGAACTACTACATTGACACACCAGATTTCCAATTGCGTGAAAAGAAGGTTGCCATGCGCATTCGCACTTTTGCAGATTGGGCGGAATTGACCTTAAAAGTGCCTCAAACTGTAGGAAATATGGAATACAACCAGAAACTAACTCTTCCAGAAGCTGAATCGTACCTAGAAAAACCAAAACTACCTCAGGGTCTCGTTCTAGAGAAGCTCTCTAAGATTGGCATCGAAAGCCATGACTGGCTTGTTCTAGGTTGCCTTTCCACCCTTCGTTATGAAATGAAAACTGAGATTGGCTTAATGGCCTTAGATGAAAGTCAATACTTTGACCAGACGGACTATGAACTCGAACTTGAAGTCACCGACCATGAAAAAGGGAAAGAAGATTTTCAGAGATTTTTAGATGAAAATCAGATAACCTATCAGAAAGCTCCTTCAAAATTAATTCGTTTTATTAAAAGCATGAAAAAAAGCTGAAATAATCTCCTTTTTTTGGTAAAATAGAAAAGATAAAAATAAAAGAATCTGGCTTTGAAAAACAAAACTTTCTCAAAGAAGATTCACAAAGTTTACAGAGGACGGTCTATAATGTCAGATAGAAACAACATGAAACTTTTCACCCTAAACTCTAACCATGAAATCGCTCAAAAGATTGCGGATACAGTTGGTGTACCTCTCGGGAAATTATCCTCTCGACAATTTTCTGACGGCGAAATCCAGGTCAACATTGAAGAAAGTGTCCGTGGTTACGACGTCTACATCATCCAGTCAACCAGCTACCCTGTTAGCAACCACTTGATGGAGTTGTTGATCATGGTTGACGCTTGTGTACGTGCAAGTGCTCATAGTATCAACGTTGTCCTCCCTTACTTTGGTTATGCGCGTCAGGATCGTATCGCTTCTTCTCGCGAACCCCTCACTGCAAAACTAGTTGCCAATATGCTTGTCAAAGCTGGTGTAAGCCGTGTTCTAACGCTGGACCTCCACGCTGTTCAGGTCCAAGGTTTCTTTGATATTCCTGTAGATAATCTTTATACTGTTCCTCTATTTGCTAAGCACTACTGTGATAAAGGACTTCTTGGCTCTGATGTTGTTGTTGTCAGTCCAAAGAACTCTGGTGTTAAACGTGCACGTAGTTTGGCTGAATACCTTGATGCTCCTATCGCTATCATTGACTACGCCCAAGACGATTCTGATCGTAACGAAGGCTATATCATTGGGGATGTTGAAGGCAAGAAGGCTATCTTGATTGACGATATCCTAAATACTGGTCGTACTTTCTCTGAAGCAGCCAAAATCGTTGAACGTGAAGGCGCAACTGAGATTTATGCAGTATCTAGTCACGGTTTATTTGTTGAAGGGGCAGCAGATCTTCTTGATGCTACAAACATCAAGGAAATCCTTGTGACAGACTCCGTAGCGACCAAAGAAAGAACTCCAGAAAATGTATGTTACATTACTGCTAGCGAATTAATCGGAGATGCTATCGTCCGCATCCATGAAAGAAAACCAGTCAGCCCACTCTTTGCTTACAACAAAAAGAAATAAGGTGATTCTTTGATTTATTTGGACAATGCTGCAACGACTCCTATGTCTGCAGTAGCTATTGCAGAAATGACCAAGGTCATGCAAGAAACTCATGGTAATCCTTCTAGTATTCATGGTCATGGTCGGCAGGCTGGTAAACTCTTACGAGAGGCTCGTCAGGACTTAGCCCACTTACTAGGAACCAAACCTCAACATATCTTTTTCACATCTGGCGGTACAGAAAGTAACAATACAGCCATTATCGGCTATTGCCTACGTCATCAAAATCGTGGAAAACATATCATCACAACAGCTATCGAACACCATTCTGTACTTGAGACTGTCGATTACCTGGTGCAACATTTTGGCTTTGAAGTGACCATCATCCAACCAGTAAATCAAGAGATAACTGCTCAGCAAATTCAAGAAGCCTTACGTGACGATACCATTCTCGTTTCCACCATGTACGCTAACAATGAAACTGGAAGTCTCTTACCTATCGCTGAGATTGGACATATTTTAAAAGACCATCCTGCTGCTTATCATATAGATGCTGTTCAAGCTATCGGAAAAATTCCTATCCATCCCGAGGAATTGGGAATTGATTTCCTCAGCGCTTCTGCCCACAAATTCCATGGACCAAAAGGAGTCGGATTTCTTTACGCATCGACTGGAGACTTTGATTCCTACCTTCACGGTGGAGACCAAGAACAAAAGAAACGGGCTGGAACAGAAAATCTCGCTGCCATTGTAGGCATGGTCGCTGCTCTCAAAGAGGATTTAAATGACCAAGTTGAGCATTACCAAAAACTAAGCGCACTCAAAGCTACTTTTTTAGAAGAAATTGCAGGTCTCGACTACTATCTCAATGAAAGTCAAGACCAACTACCTTATGTTGTCAACATTGGCTTTCCTGGTCAAAAAAATGATTTGCTCTTGCTACGGTTAGACCTTGAAGGAATTTCAATTTCTACCGGTTCAGCTTGTACTGCTGGTATTGTGCAAACCAGTCATGTGCTTGAAGCATTTTATGGGTCTGATTCGCATCGTTTAACAGAATCTGTCCGTATCAGTCTCTCTCCTCTTAATACCGAAGAAGAACTGAAACAACTCGCACAAACTTTAAAAAATATTATTGGAGATTAAACTAATGGCATTCGAAAAAACCATTAAACTACAAAACTGTCGCTACGACTATACACTTAACCCATCTGTCAAAAAATTCACGCTCAAAGACAATACTTTCTTTGAAACAAAAGTAGGAAACTACGAACTGACTCGTCTACTTGAAAAAGTACCCAACAGCGGTGAAGGTTTCAAGCTAAAAATCATCATCAACAAAGACCTTACAGGTGCTAAACTCAACATCACTGACAAGTCTGGCCTTCGTTTGGTGAATATCTTTAAATCAGAAGACCACCACATTCATCAAGAAAAATTCTACTTCCTCATGGACAGCCTTGTAGAACGCGGTATCTTCATTAAAGAAGAAAGATAATTGACTATGTATCGACTTACCTATCAAGATAACTATCACGTAGAACGTACACTTGAATATAAGGATTACGAAGAGCTTATGTTATCTCTATCAGGCTGCGTGACCCTACCTGATACTCTCCTAATCAGCTCCTTAACGCTGAATGATAAGGTGATTTATCAAGGATTGGTTGGCGATCTCTACCGTTTTCTATCACAAGCTCATTTTTCAGATAAAAACTAAGAAATTTCTTAGTTTTTTCTTGTTTTTGTTGATTTTTTCACAATGTTTCTATAAAATAGAAGAATAGAAAGGTTGTGATTTTGTGAAAGATAAACAGTCTGCTATTCCAAAAGCAACAGCAAAAAGACTCTCACTTTACTATCGAATTTTCAAGAGATTTCATGCAGAAAAAATCGAACGTGCCAACTCCAAGCAAATTGCAGAGGCTATCGGTATCGACTCTGCGACCGTTCGACGTGATTTTTCCTATTTTGGCGAGCTAGGTCGTCGTGGTTTTGGTTATGATGTCAAAAAATTGATGAATTTTTTTGCTGATCTCCTTAATGATAACTCAATTACCAATGTTATGCTGGTTGGGATTGGAAATATGGGCCATGCCCTTCTCCACTACCGCTTCCACGAGCGTAACAAGATGAAAATTATCATGGCCTTTGACCTAGATGACCATCCAGAAGTTGGAAGCCAGACACCTGATGGAATTCCAATCTATGGTATCTCTCAGATTAAAGAAAAAATAAAAGAAGCAGATGTTAAAACTGCTATCCTAACTGTTCCAAGTGTTAAATCACAAGAAGTCGCCAATCTTTTGGTTGATGCAGGTATAAAAGGTATTCTCAGCTTTTCCCCTGTTCACCTCCACCTCCCAAAAGATGTGGTCGTTCAGTATGTCGATTTGACAAGCGAACTCCAAACCCTCCTCTATTTTATGCGTAAAGAAGATTAGAAAGCGAAAGCATTTATGAAAAAACCAGTTATTGGGATTACAGGAAATGAAAAAGCTCATCCAGATGATGACATCATGATGAGCTATGCAGCAAAAGGCTTTGTTGAAGGAGTCAAGGACGCTGGCGGAATTCCAATCATCCTACCAATTGGTGATCAAGAAATGGCTGCCTATTACATCAGTATCATTGATAAGCTCATCCTAACGGGTGGGCAAAATGTTGATCCAAAATACTATGGTGAACCAAAGGCTATTGATAGTGAAGACTACCATCTTCAAAGAGATATTTTTGAACTAGCACTTATCAATGAAGCGATTAAGCAAAAGAAACCAATTTTCTCTGTTTGTCGGGGTACTCAACTTTTCAATGTTGCTATGGGAGGCACGCTACACCAAGATATCGAGGATCATTGGCAGGACTGTTCAGCCGAATACACGACCCAACGCCTCGTAACGGAACCTGATACGATTCTCCGAGAAATCTATGGAGAAATCTCTCACATCAACTCCTTCCACCACCAAAGCATTAAAGATCTAGCTTCAAATCTTAAGGTTGTAGCACATGATCCTAAAGATGGAATCATTGAGGCTGTGACAACTACGGACGGCTTTCCTTATCTTGGTGTCCAATGGCATCCAGAATTTCTATTTGAAAATCGCCCCAAAGATAAAACGCTATTTGACTATGTTGTTAACGAACTCTAAATCAAATCCGTCTTTTCACGGTAACTAAAGTAATCAGAGTGCGAGACAATCAGATGGTCCAAGAAAACAATTCCCATCAGTTCGCAGGCTTCCTTGACTAGTTTAGTGACATGGTTATCGTTTCGACTAGGAGATACAGCACCGGATGGATGATTGTGAACGAGAATCACTGAGGTAGCCATATGCTTGAGGGCATAGTGAAGGATTTCCCTCGGTTCAGCAATGCTGCGTGTCGCAGAGCCGATAAAAATAGTTTGCTGATGAATGATTTGATTTTGAGTATTGAGATAGAGCGCCACTAGGTGCTCTTGTTTTTTATCGCCAAGTTCCTGTTGCATTTTCTTGGCTAGCTTTTGACTACTGAGAATACTTTCCATCTCAAGGGTTTCATGTTTGTGAATGCGATGTCCCAGTTCAATCACTGCTTGTAGTTCAATGGCCTTAATCCGTCCAATACCAGACAGACTCTGCAATTCCTGCAGGGTCATTTTCTTTAAATCAGTTAGACTGTTAAGACTATTCAAGACTTTTTGGGCAATTTCAAAGACATTTGCCTGACGCGTTCCCGTTCTGAGCAAAATAGCTAACAACTCTTGATTGCTCAGAGCCTCTACTCCCTCTTTAACTAGTCTTTCTCTAGGCAAGAGTGAATCTTCTTGGAATGAAATACTGTACATAAAAATCCTCCTCACTTTATTATTCGTGAGAAGGATGAAAAATTAGATTTTTTTCTCAATTGGAGCTACACTAGCTAAGAGTTTTTTCAGACCGACTTCTGGGAAATTGATTTTTAGTTCCTGAGTATCACCGCTACCAGAGACTTCCAGAACAGTACCCTCTCCCCACTTCTTGTGAAGTGCAATATCTCCAATGGACCAACTTGTATCAGTCGAATCTTTTTTATTTTCAGCTGCAAATTGTCCAAACGGGAGACCGCTTGACTGGATAGAGCTTGGTGCAGCATTGCGCTTCCTTTCTTGCAGGGCCTGAGCTAGGCTCATACCTTGACCAAAGGCCACTCCACCACTGCTATAAGATGCCTTAAAGCTAGTATTCGCTGGACGGGCCAAGCCTTGATAGTCAAGCAAGTCCGAACTGATTTCATTGATAAAACGAGTCGGACGATTGTAACTAGTACGACCAAAAAGCAAGCGAGAGTTGGCATTGGTCAGATAGAGAATCTTTTCTGCACGCGTGATACCGACATAGGCCAAACGGCGTTCCTCTTCCAGTTCATCCGGATCTTCTGCTGCACGACTAAGTGGAAAGACATTTTCCTCCATCCCAATGATAAAGACAACTGGGAACTCAAGTCCCTTAGCTGCGTGCAAGGTCATCAAGGTTACTTCTGATGTCTCCTGACTGCCTGAATCTGTGTCTGCAATCAAAGCCAAGTCATTCAAGAATCGACTGAGTTTGTCCAAACCAGTTTCTTCTTCCTGACTATCAGGGTTGTCATCAAAGTTTTTGGTAACAGAAAGGAATTCCTCGATATTTTCAACCCGCGCCTTGCTCTCCAAGGTTGCCTGAGCATTAAGAATATCGACATAACCTGTTTTTTCTAGAACAGCCTCCACCAGCTCGGTGATAGTTAATTGATCCAGTTTTTCCCGCAAATCCAGAATCATATTGGCAAAATCCCAGATAGACTGAGCTGCTTTTCCTTTGATGCCAGACAACATGATATTGGCTGAAGCATCCAGCATAGACATGTCTTGCATATTCGCAAAGTCGCGAATTTTCTCAACCGTCCCTGGGCCAATTCCGCGTTTTGGTTCGTTAATAATGCGCTCAAAACTGATATTGTCACTCAGATTGGCAATGAGATTAAGATAGGCGATAATATCACGGATTTCCTTACGACTGTAGAACTTGGTTCCGCCGACCATAGTATAAGGAATATTGGACTTTAGGAGGGCCTCTTCAATAGTACGAGACTGGGCGTTAGTCCGATAAAGAACTGCAAAATCCTTGTGGAGGAAGTTTTGAGTTCGACCAAGTTCATCGATGGTTTTGGCTACAAAAACAGCCTCATCTTGTTCGTCATTTGCGCGATAATAAACAATTTGCTCCCCATCCGCATTCTGGGTCCAGAGATTCTTGGGACGACGTTTTTTATTGTTTTTGATGACGTCGTTGGCAGCCTGGAGAATGGTTTTAGTTGAACGATAATTCTCCTCTAACAAAACGACCTTGGCTTGAGGGTAATCTTTCTCAAAATCCAAGATATTCTGCATATCAGCCCCACGCCAACCGTAAATAGACTGGTCAGCATCACCGACTACGCAGATATTTTTAAAGCGTGAAGCCAAGAGTTTGACCAATTGATACTGGGCATGGTTGGTATCTTGGTACTCATCAACATGAATGTACTGGAACTTCTGCTGATAGTAAGTCAAGACGTCAGGATTTTGATCAAAGAGACGCAGGGTCAGCATAATCAAATCATCAAAGTCAACGGACTCAGACTGACGAAGCTCCTTTTGATAAGCTGTATAACACTGGGCCACGATTTGCGTATACATATCACCAGCCTGAGCAGCATAAGCCACATCATCAATCAAGTCATTCTTAGCATTGGAAATGGTTCCCAAAATGGTTCGTTCATTCCATTTTTTTGGATCCAAGTTTAACTGCTTGAGAATGCGTTTCATGAGAGTTCGTTGCTCACCAGGATCTACAATAGTGAAATTCCGATTGTAGCCAATATGATCCGCATCGCGACGTAGGATACGAACACACATGGAGTGAAAGGTCGCAATCAAACAGTCCTGAGTAGCTGGATTGAGGCCATAGGCACGCTCCTTCATCTCACGCGCCGCCTTATTGGTAAAGGTAATGGCCAAAATATTCCAAGGATTGACCATCTTTTCATCAATCAAGTAGGCGATTCTGTGAGTTAAAACACGAGTCTTCCCAGAACCAGCACCAGCCATGATTAATAAGGGCCCTTCTGTCGTTTGCACTGCCTCAGCCTGACGGTCATTCATTCCATTCAATAATGCGTTCATTTTCTCTTCCTTACTCTTGAAGTCAATGTTTCTATTATATCAGAAATCGAGGAAAATATCTTTACCTAGACTGATTGCGTCTAGAAAGTAACTCTATTATCAGCTGAAGACAACTCCTTAAAGCTAGATAAAAAAATGAGCTTGGATATTATTTCCAAACTCATTTTAATTCAATTAAACTATTAGAACAATCCTAGAACAGTTCCGTCGCTTTCAACATCCATATTAAGAGCGGCTGGTCGTTTTGGAAGGCCTGGCATGGTCATGACATCACCAGTTAGGGCAACAATAAAGCCTGCCCCTAATTTTGGTACCAATTCACGAATGGTAATTTCAAAGTTTTCTGGTGCTCCAAGTGCATTTGGATTGTCTGAGAAACTGTACTGAGTTTTAGCCATACAGATTGGCAATTTGTCCCATCCGTTTTGAACGATTTGAGCGATTTGTGTTTGAGCTTTCTTCTCAAAGTTCACTTTGCTACCACGATAGATTTCAGTAACAATCTTTTCAATCTTTTCTTGGACAGAAAGGTCATTGTCATAAAGACGAGTGTAGTTGGCTGGATTTTCAGAGATTGTCTTGACAAGTGTTTCGGCAAGTGTTACACCACCTTCTGCGCCATCAGCCCAGACACTAGCCAATTCTACTGGTACATCGATTGAGGCACAAAGTTCCTTCAAGGCTGCGATTTCAGCCTCTGTATCAGAAACAAATTCATTGATAGCTACAACTGCTGGAATACCGAACTTACGGATGTTCTCAACGTGGCGTTTCAAGTTAGCAAAACCTGCACGAACTGCTTCTACATTTTCCTCTGTAAGAGCGTCCTTAGCTACACCACCATTCATCTTAAGGGCACGGAGAGTTGCGACGATGACAACAGCATCTGGAGATGCTGGCAAGTTTGGTGTCTTAATGTCAAGGAATTTCTCAGCACCAAGGTCCGCACCAAAACCAGCTTCAGTAACAGTATAATCAGCCAAGTGAAGGGCTGTGCTTGTTGCCAAAACAGAGTTACATCCATGAGCGATATTGGCAAATGGACCACCGTGTACAAAGGCAGGTGTACCGTAAATTGTCTGAACCAAGTTCGGTTTGATAGCATCTTTCAAAATCAATGCTAATGCTCCCTCAATCTGTAAATCACCAACAGTAACTGGTGTACGGTCATAGCGATAGCCAATAACGATATTCGCCAAACGACGTTTCAAGTCCTCGATGTCCGTTGCCAAGCAAAGAATGGCCATGATTTCTGAAGCAACTGTAATATCAAAACCATCCTCACGAGGAATACTGTTTAGAGGACCACCAAGTCCAACGGTTACATGACGAAGGGCGCGGTCGTTCAAGTCCACTACACGTTTCCAGAGAATACGACGTTGGTCGATTCCCAGCTCATTTCCTTGGTGCAAGTGATTGTCAATCAAGGCTGAAAGAGCATTGTTGGCTGTTGTAATGGCATGCATATCCCCCGTAAAGTGGAGGTTGATGTCCTCCATTGGAAGCACTTGGGCGTAACCACCACCAGCTGCACCACCCTTAATCCCCATGACTGGACCAAGAGATGGTTCGCGGATAGCAATCATGGTTTTTTTGCCAATCTTGTTCAAGGCATCCGCAAGACCAATGGTAATAGTTGATTTTCCTTCACCTGCTGGAGTTGGATTGATGGCAGTAACCAAGATTAATTTCCCAACTGGATTGCTCTCAACTGCACGAATTTTATCAAAGCTGAGTTTAGCCTTATACTTCCCGTACAATTCCAAATCGTCGTAAGAAATACCAAGTTTCTCAACAACATCAACGATTGGTTTCAACTCAATACTCTGTGCGATTTCAATATCTGTTTTCATTCAAAACTCCTCTAACCTCTAATGTGATAATTCATTATATCACAAAACAAGATTTTTAACATCCATAAACTCTCTAAACGTTCGTAAATATCATTGTTTTAAAGATTTTTAGGGCTCTTTTGAAAATTTTATATGGCTTTATAGTTATAAACTATAGTGTAGCTTCGTTTTTCCAAAAATTTATCGCTTTCATTTTACTTACTGTTTATTTTTGTGTACAATAGTCCTATGAAAATTTTAGTTACGTCAGGCGGCACAAGTGAAGCAATCGATAGCGTCCGCTCTATCACGAATCACTCGACTGGTCGCTTGGGGAAAATTATTACCGAAACCCTACTTGCTGCTGGTCATGAGATTTGTCTGATTACTACTCCTAGTGCTCTTAAGCCAGAACCTCATCGCCATCTAACCATTCTAGAAATCAAAAATACGAATGATCTTCTTTTAGAGATGAAAAAGTGTGTTCAAGATTATCAGGTCTTGATTCATTCGATGGCAGTTTCTGACTACACTCCTGTTTATATGACGGGACTAGATGAAGTTAAGACGAGCTCTAATCTGGAAGAATTATTAGACAAGCAAAATATAGAAGCTAAGATTTCTTCAACTGATGAGGTTCAGATCTTATTCCTGAAAAAAACACCCAAAATCATCTCTCTAGTCAAGGAATGGAATCCTGCCATTCATCTGATTGGCTTTAAACTACTTGTTGATGTCTCTGAAGAATATCTCATAGAAATTGCTAGACAAAGTCTTATCAAGAACCAAGCAGACTTAATCATCGCAAATGACCTGACTCAAATCTCGGCAAATCAGCATCATGCAATCTTTGTTGAAAAAGAGCAACTCCAAACCGTTCAAACCAAAGAGGAAATAGCGAACCTCCTTCTTGAAAAAATTCAAGCATACGATTCATAGAAAGGAAAGCCATGGCAAATATCCTCATCGCAGTGACAGGTTCCATTGCCTCCTATAAAGCAGCTGACCTCGTCAGTTCCTTGAAGAAACAAGGCCATGATGTCACTGTCTTAATGACTAAGGCAGCGAGAGAGTTTATCCAACCGTTGACACTACAGGTCCTCTCTCAAAATCCTGTCCACCTTGATGTCATGAAGGAACCCTATCCTAATCAAGTCAATCATATCGAACTAGGCAAAAGGACTGACCTTTTTATTGTAGCCCCAGCTACTGCTAATACCATCGCAAAGTTAGCCCATGGATTTGCGGACAACATGGTGACAAGCACAGCACTTGCCTTGCCAGAACATGTCAAAAAGTTAGTCGCACCAGCCATGAACACAAAAATGTATGACCATCCGGCAACTCAGGCTAATCTAAAAACATTAGAGACCTATGGTTATCAGATTATCTCTCCAAAGGAATCTCTACTAGCCTGTGGCGATCACGGCAAAGGCGCCCTAGCTGACCTGAATACTATATTAGAAAGAATAAAGGAAACCCTCGATGAACAAACGCTCTAACATTGCACCCATTGCTATCTTTTTTGCAGTTATGCTCGTTATCCACTTTTTGAGCTCTCTCCTATTTAATCTTTTCCCATTTCCAATTAAACCAACTATCGTTCATATTCCAGTCATTATTGCTAGTATCATCTATGGTCCTCGCGTTGGAGTTACACTTGGTTTTTTGATGGGACTGCTAAGCTTAACGGTAAATACGATTACGATTCTACCAACCAGCTACCTTTTCTCACCATTCGTACCGAACGGAAACATCTACTCTGCGATTATCGCTATTGTCCCTCGAGTTTTGATTGGGCTGACACCTTATTTGGTTTATAAATTATTAAAAAACAGAACAGGTCTCATCTTTGCTGGTGCTCTCGGTTCCCTTACCAACACCGTCTTTGTCCTTGGGGGAATCTTCTTCCTTTTTGGAAATGTCTTCGACGGCAATATTCAAAAACTCCTGGCAACCGTTATTTCTACAAACTCAATTGCCGAGCTTGTCATTTCTGCCGTTCTAACAGTAGCAATTGTTCCCCGTCTCGAAACCTTGAAGAAATAAATAAACAACTCCACTTTCATCCTGAAAGTGGAGTTTTAGCATTTAAAACATGAGAAACATCAATAGAATGTGAAAGCCAAAACGCAGGAGCTGATACGAAAGAGGTGTAGGTTGCTGACTTTTCTGACTATCCAAATATAGGGTTAGAGATAGTAAAACCAAACCAAATGCAATCACCAATCTGACGAAATAGGCAATTTCCAGTATTGCTGCCATCAAAAGAAAACCTAATAAAGGAAGGCTAAAGAGTGAAACAGCCAGACTGCTTGCTAATAGAGAGAGTATCGAAAGGACTAATAAACTATAAACTAGGAAACGAGTCCAACCTGAGACTACTTTCCCTTCGCTTTTCTGTTTTGACATTATCACGATTACCACGATTAGGTAAACAAAAAGTATCATCACGATTTCTCCTCAGTTCCTATTATTCTTTATCACATTTTAACCAAATTTTCCTGAAAAATCAATAATACTTCTTGACTTGATTGGTAATTTATTGTACTATACTTGTGTATATACAGATAAATGGAGGTTCTTATGGATATACGGAAAAAAACGCAGTTTATGACTATGACTGCCTTACTCACTGCAATAGCGATTTTGATTCCAATCATTATGCCTTTTAAAATCGTTATCCCACCGGCTTCTTACACCTTGGGAAGTCATATCCCCATCTTTATCGCCATGTTTCTTTCGCCTTTGATGGCTGCTTTTGTGATTATTGCTTCTAGTCTTGGTTTTCTGATGGCAGGTTATCCGCCTGTTATTGTACTTCGTGCCTTCTCTCACATTGTTTTTGGTACTTTGGGGGCTTTGTACTTAAAGAAATTCCCTGAAACCTTGGATAAACCAAAGGCATCTTGGATTTTTAACTTTGTTTTGGGTGTTGTTCATGCTATCGCTGAAGTAATAGCTTGTATCATCTTTTATGCTACTTCAGGGACAAATGTTGAAAATATGTTTTATGTTCTCTTTATCCTAGTTGGTTTTGGCACAATCGTTCATAGTATGGTAGACTATACATTAGCACTAGCTGTCTATAAAGTGCTTCGAAAACGTCGCTAAAAGGAAAAACTATGACAAAGGATCGCAAACAAGCTCTTCTCAAACTGTTAAAAGAGGCACCAAAAGCTCTCAATGGTCAAACCTTGGCTGAACACTTTCATGTTACGCGCCAAGTCATTGTACAGGATATCGCTATTCTCCGAGCAGATGGAGCTCCTATCCTATCCACCAATCGTGGCTATATCTACAAAGAAAATGATGCCAGCCCCTACGTTCACAAACTCTTTAAAGTGAAACATGAATTGGAAGAAATTGGTCAGGAACTTCTAGCTATTGTAGATAATGGCGGACGCGTTCAAAATATCTTAATCGATCATCCCGTTTATGGCGAAATTGAAACCCTACTCAAACTCACCTGCCGCCGAGATGTCCAGCACTTTCTGGAACAAGTCGAGAATTCAGACTTTAGACCCCTTTCTGAATTGACAGATGGCATTCATTACCACCTTGTTGAAGCCGAAACGCAACAAGACCTCCACTATATCGAGGAGGCCTTGGATCAGTTAGGTTATTTAGTAAAAGACTAGAAAATTTCTTTCTCCCAGCCGTCCTCTGTGCGGTGGCGATAGAAGAACTCAGACTTGTCAGGTGCTTCCATCATTTCCATCAGAGGCAACATATCATAGGCCAGATCCAAATTTGGAATCTGGTCTTTTTGTACCCAAGATACTTCTCCTTCATCTGAAGATTGGAGATTTCCAGTAAACTCTGTCGCTTTATAGCAAACGACGATGTAGCGCCCACCTGTATCTAAGGGCCAGTTTTTAATGCCGACTAGTTGTGGATTCTGAATGGTTAGACCTGTTTCTTCATAAATCTCACGAATGACAGACTCGGCAAAGGACTCGCCATTCTCAACATGTCCTCCTGGAAAGGCATAGCCAGACCAGCGATTATTTTTAGGAGAGCGGTATTGCATGACTACTCGCTTATTTTCTAGATCTTCGATTAGACAGATGTTAGTTAAAATGGTTGCTTGCGCACGGGACATGGATTTTCTCGCTTTCTAAGTTGTTATATGCCTTTTTCGAACTTAATATCAGATTTCATGATGAATGGATTAATCAACTCGTGATGTTCATAAGTACTACGGGCCAAAAAACCTCTAACAATGATGATTTCTTTATCTTGTATGTGATAGTCTATATTAATGGGAATAGCTGGATCCGAGATAATTGACAAAGCAAAAAATGCTCCAAACCAAAGATAAAGTGCCACCAATCCACTAAATAATTGAAAAATAAGGTGGTACCATTGAAAATCTCTTATTCTATAAAAGATTCTCCATGGATGGATTAAGAAGGCTAAACAAAGAACGAAAAACCAACTATTCCACAAAATCGGCGTAAAAGATAGGCCAAAAACCAACAAGATCAAATGAAGGATCACAAAAGCTAGCAAAGCCAAATAAAGTGTCTTAAACGAAATTAACTTAGTTAGATTTTCTTTTGTCATGATTATTCCTCTTTTTGTCCTTATATTTCAAAATGACCATTAATATCGCTGGAATGATGAAAAAGATTAGATAGGTAGCAATTGGAAGCCAGATGTAGCGATAATCGATAGATAATAGAGAAGGAATTTTTTTAACATTTCTTCCTTTCACCCCAACAATTAAGTGGAGAAGAAAAATAGGTCCATTTATGTATAGAAAAGGTTGTAAAAATCCTTGTACTGAAGTCTTTTCACTAAAACCATCTCTAAAAATACCTTGATAGAGTGTGTACACCAAAAAGACAAAATTCATAATAATTGGCAAGACATAGGACATTTCCTGATATGGTTTCGGGATAAGTGTTGTCCCAAACAACACATACATGATACCAAAAATAGAAAATAATATTATGCCACCATCCATAAAAGAAGCAAGCTTTGGATGCCTTCCCATCCACAATTGGACGTGAGCTATCAAAGAATCCTTTTTATGGATTTTTCTCATTTTTCTGTTCTTTTGTTTGATCTTCTTTGGTTTCTTAATCTTTCGTTCCATTTACGCCTCCTTCTTCTCTTTTCTATCCGTATAACCAAAAGCAGAATGCCCAGCCCTAAGAAAAAGAAAAAGAGATAACTTACAATAGGAGCCCAGACATAGGCCGGATCCATAGAAATTATAGGGGGGGAAATTCGTTGACTTACGACGTCCTAGCCAATTCAGACCCACCAAGAGATGAAAGGGAAAAAGAAGACCATTGAACCCAATAAATCCCCATGAAAAGTAACGCCATTTCTGAAGTTTATCACTACTAAAACGAAAGACAAGGAAATAGGTTGATAAGATCAGAAGGATAAGATTGAAGCTTAAGGGGGAAAGATAGTTCATGTTCGGTAATAGATAACTAATGTAAGAGGCGGCAAGAAATGATACAAACATAGATCCAAATAATACACTCGTATCCAAAAGTTGACCAATCCTTCTGTGCCTTTCCAGCCAAAGAAAAATCCTCTTAGTCCAAGAAGACTTTTCTTTTGTCTTGTACTTCATTTGCCTACTCATCTTCATTTTCATCTACTCCTTTTTTTGAGCCTTTAGAGAGAAAGAAGATTGCCAAAGTTAACATCAAGACCAGAAGGTAGACGACAATAGGAAACCAGATATAGGATGACTCCAGTGAAAACAAAGGTGAGAGAACAACTCTTCCTCTTTTTCTGACGCCAATCAGTTGAAAAATGAAGCTAAGGACATTGATATAAATAAAGGGTTCACAGAATTTTTTAAGGGTCTTTTCTTTTTTTGTTTTCACTGGTAAAAAGAAAGCATAGAGTCTATAACCCAAGATAAAAAGATTCAATTGCAAGGGAAACAAGAGTTCTCTGTACCGAAAATCAGCTGGAATGCTTTTGTTCTGTGATGTTGTAAATTCTATAACTAGGAACAAGATGATATAAAAGATAATATCAAGCATAAATTTGATAAATCGATGACCTTGTAACCAAAAACGAACAGAATCTAAGCTCGATGACTTCTTATACTTCTTCACTTTCAAATTCATAATAACTTCCCTCTATTTAAAATATAATCTAAAACATGATTGTTGATTCATTGCGTAATCTGAAAACAAAATCGCAATTCTATCAGTATTTAACTCTCAGATTTTGAGGATTTCTTACGTACCATTCTAATTTCAGTGATAGGTTTTCCAAGGTCAAGTATTTTTTCTTGCCCATCAAAAGTAAAACCCATTTTTTGATAGAAAGCAATGGCTCGCTTATTCTCATTTAATACCCATAAAAATATTTCAGAGAACTGTTCAAGAGTAGACAGAGCTTCCTTCATTAACTTCTGAGCAATACCTTTTCCATAATAGTCTTTTAAAACATATAAGGCAATAATTTCACCAGCTTGAAGAGTCTCATCACGATAGTTTCCATAACTGATAAAACCAACTACCTTCATGCCATCCATCGCAATCAATGTATTTTCTGGATATATTTGACTAAAGAATCGACATCTTTCTAATGTCATCGTCTCCTGAAATTTCGCAGGTAAAAGGTCATCATAAGCCTCTCTCCACGTTTGCCAATGAACGAAGGATTTACCTTCTATCTCTTCAGGAGTTTCCATTTGTTTGATAGTTAGGTTCATTTATTTTTCTCCTTCACTACCCCAACGCCTTCACTTCCAACATCATGTCACGTATCTGAGCTGCCAGTTCAAAATCAAGCACTTCGACGGCTTCTTGCATTTGTTTTTCCAGTTTCTTGACGAGTTCTTTGCGTTCTTGTTTGTTGAGGCTGTTGATATCGACTTCCTTGTCCTCTTCCTTAGCAACTGCCTTAGTTACAGCGATTAGGTCACGGATTTCTTTCTTGATTGTCTGAGGTACAATACCATGCTCTTCATTATAAGCCATCTGAATTTTACGACGGCGAGCCGTTTCATCGATAGCACGTTGCATAGACTGGGTCATCGTATCAGCGTACATGATAACATGTCCTTCGCTATTACGGGCAGCGCGACCAATAGTCTGGATGAGGCCACGTTCGTTACGAAGGAAACCTTCCTTGTCAGCATCGAGAATGGCAACCAAGCTTACCTCAGGAACGTCAATCCCTTCGCGGAGCAGGTTGATTCCTACCAAGACATCAAAAACACCCAAGCGCAGGTCACGGATAATCTCCGTCCGTTCCAAGGTCTTGATATCTGAGTGCATATACTTGACCTTGATACCCATTTCTTTGAAGTAGTCAGTCAAGTCTTCTGCCATTTTCTTGGTCAAGGTTGTGATAAAGGTCCGTTCATTCTTCTCAACACGGGCATTGATTTCACCTAAAAGGTCATCAATCTGTCCCATAGTTGGACGGACTTCCACTTCAGGATCTAGAAGCCCTGTCGGACGAATGATTTGCTCGATCACTGTCTCGGTCTGTTCATTTTCATAGTCACCAGGTGTCGCTGAAACGTAAACAATCTGGTGCACATGACTCTCAAACTCCTCACGGCGGAGAGGACGATTGTCCAAGGCTGACGGCAAACGGAAACCATAATTGACCAGCATTTCCTTACGAGAACGGTCTCCATTGTACATGCCCTTAATCTGTCCCATGGTCATGTGACTTTCATCAATCATAATCAAGAAATCATCTGGGAAGAAGTCGAGAAGCGTATAAGGAGGTTCTCCTTCGCTACGACCATCCATGTGGCGAGAGTAGTTCTCAACCCCATTTGTATAGCCCATCTCACGTAACATCTCAATATCATACTCTGTCCGCTGTTTCAAACGCTGGGCTTCTAGCAGTTTGCCTTCCCTTTCAAAGACAGCTAACTGCTCCTCCAACTCCGCCTGAATCTTGGCAATAGCAACCTCCATGTGGTCATCATTGGTCACAAAGTGAGTAGCTGGGAAAATCGCCAAATGATCTACTTCTCCCAATACCTGACCTGTCAAAGCCTCAACCTCACGGATACGATCAATCTCATCCCCGAAAAACTCTACTCGAAAAGCGTGTTCATCACGGGAAGCTGGGAAAATCTCCACCACATCCCCGCGAACGCGAAATCTTCCCCGTTGGAAATCAATATCATTGCGTTCAAACTGAATATCTACCAAGTCATTCAAGAGTTTATCACGAGAAATCTCCAGACCTGGACGAAGACTAACAACACTATCAGAATATTCCTTTGGCGAACCCAAACCATAGATACAAGAGACTGAAGCCACGACGATGACATCGTTACGCTCTAAAAGGGCTGAAGTCGCTGAGTGTCGAAGCTTGTCAATCTCATCATTGACCGAGCTATCCTTCTCAATATAGGTATCGCTAGAAGGGACATAGGCCTCTGGTTGGTAATAGTCATAGTAGGATACGAAGTACTCAACAGCATTTTCAGGGAAAAATTCCTTAAATTCTCCATAGAGCTGACCAGCCAGAGTCTTATTGTGGGCAATGACCAAAGTTGGTTTATTGACTTTGGAAATGACCTGACTCATGGTATAGGTCTTCCCTGTACCCGTCGCCCCCATCAAAATTTGGGCCTTTTCTCCACCCTCGATATTGTCAACCAACTGCTCAATCGCTTGTGGTTGATCTCCTGAAGGTTCGTATTTTGATACTAGTTTAAATTCATTATCTGTAATTCGATTAATCATGATTGCCTCATCTGCATTTTTCTATCCTTCTATTTTACCATAAATTTACTTTTCAGACTCTACTCTAAGTTGATAAGAGCAAGGATTCTATGTTACATTTTCTTACATAAAATCCATAAAATTTGCCTTTTCATTCATTTTCTGATATAATGGGAAAATATTCGGAAAAGGAGACTAAAAATGAAGAAAAAAATACTAGCATGTTTGCTCATTTTATTTCCCATTTTCTCACTAGGTATGGCAAAAGCTGATACTGTTAAGATTGTGTCTGATACAGCTTACGCACCTTTTGAGTTTAAAGATTCAGATCAAACCTATAAAGGGATTGATGTTGATATTATCAATAAAGTCGCAGAAATCAAAGGATGGAACATCCAAATGTCTTATCCTGGCTTTGACGCAGCTGTAAATGCAGTGCAGTCAGGTCAAGCAGATGCCATTATGGCAGGTATGACAAAAACAAAAGAACGTGAAAATGTCTTTACCATGTCTGATACCTATTATGATACAAAAGTTGTCATTGCTACAACAAAGGCAAATAAAATCACCAAATATGAGGAACTTAGCGGGAAAACAGTTGGTGTTAAGAACGGAACTGCCGCTCAACGTTTCCTCGAAAGTATCAAAGATAAATACGGTTTCTCTATTAAAACCTTTGATACAGGTGATTTGATGAATAACAGTCTAAGTGCTGGTGCTGTAAATGCCATCATGGATGATAAACCTGTTATTGAGTATGCGATTAACCAAGGACAAGATCTCAGCATCAATATGGATGGTGAGGCTGTTGGAAGCTTTGCTTTTGGTGTCAAGAAAGGGAGCAAGTATGAACACTTGGTTACCGAGTTTAACGAAGCCCTAGCACAAATGAAGAAAGATGGTAGCTTGGAGCAAATCATCCAAAAATGGACAGCTTCTACAACAACGGCAAGCCCAACGACAACTACTGCTGCTGGACAAAAAGCTACTCCAGTGAAAAGCAAGTACATTATTGCCAGTGACTCATCTTTCGCCCCATTCGTCTTTCAAAATTCAAGCAATCAATACACCGGTATTGATATGGACCTCATCAAGGCCATTGCCAAAGATCAAGGTTTTGAAATTGAAATTACTAACCCAGGATTTGACGCAGCCATCAGTGCTGTTCAAGCAGGACAAGCAGATGGTATCATTGCTGGTATGTCTGTAACAGATGCTCGTAAGGAAACCTTCGACTTCTCAGAATCATACTACACAGCAAATACGATTCTCGGTGTGAAAGAATCAAGCACAATCGCTTCTTATGAAGACCTCAAGGATAAAACTGTTGGTGTTAAAAACGGAACTGCTTCTCAAACATTCCTTACTGAGAACCAAAGCAAATACGGCTATAAGATTAAAACCTTTGCAGATGGTGCATCAATGTACGACAGTCTCAATACTGGGGCTATTGATGCCGTGATGGATGATGAGCCTGTTCTCAAATATTCGATCAGCCAAGGTCAAAAATTGAAAACGCCAATCGCTGGAACTCCAATCGGTGAAACTGCCTTTGCGGTTAAAAAAGGAACAAACCCAGAATTGATCCAGATGTTCAATAACGGACTTGCAAATCTTAAAGCTAACGGAGAATTCCAAAAGATTCTTGACAAGTATCTAGCTAGCGAAACTTCAACTGACTCTACAAGTACGGTTGACGAAACAACTATCTGGGGCTTGCTTCAAAACAACTACAAACAACTTCTTAGTGGACTTGGAATCACTCTTGCCTTAGCGCTTATTTCATTTGCAATTGCCATTGTCATCGGGATTATCTTTGGTATGTTTAGCGTTAGCCCATACAAATCTCTTCGTCTGATTTCTGAGATTTTCGTTGACGTTATCCGTGGTATCCCATTGATGATTCTTGCAGCCTTCATCTTCTGGGGAATTCCAAACTTCATCGAGTCCATTACAGGCCAACAAAGTCCAATCAATGATTTTGTAGCTGGTACTATCGCCCTCTCACTCAATGCAGCTGCTTATATCGCTGAAATTGTTCGTGGTGGGATTCAAGCTGTTCCAGTTGGGCAAATGGAAGCCAGTCGCAGTCTTGGTATCTCTTATGGAAAAACCATGCGTAAGATTATCTTGCCACAAGCGACTAAATTGATGTTGCCAAACTTCGTTAACCAATTCGTTATCGCTCTTAAAGATACAACCATCGTCTCTGCTATCGGTTTGGTTGAACTCTTCCAAACTGGTAAGATCATCATCGCCCGTAACTACCAAAGTTTCAAGATGTATGCAATCCTTGCTATCTTCTATCTTGTAATTATCACGCTTTTGACTAGACTAGCGAAACGCTTAGAAAAGAGGATTCGTTAATGGCAAAACTAAAAATTGATGTAAATGATTTGCATAAGTATTATGGAAAAAACGAAGTTTTAAAAGGGATTACGACTAAATTCTATGAAGGAGATGTTGTCTGTATCATCGGACCTTCTGGTTCTGGTAAATCCACTTTCCTCCGTAGCCTTAACCTTCTCGAGGAGGTAACGAGTGGCCACATCACAGTGAATGGCTATGATTTGACTGAAAAATCAACCAATGTCGACCATGTTCGTGAGAACGTAGGAATGGTCTTCCAACACTTCAACCTCTTCCCTCACATGTCAGTCCTAGAAAATATCACTTTTGCACCTATTGAACACAAACGGATGACCAAAGAAGAAGCTGAAAAATTGGGGATGGAGTTGCTTGAAAAGGTAGGACTAGCAGATAAAGCTAATGCCAACCCAGATAGCCTTTCAGGTGGTCAGAAACAGCGTGTAGCTATCGCTCGTGGACTTGCCATGAATCCTGATATCATGCTCTTTGATGAGCCAACTTCCGCTCTGGACCCTGAAATGGTTGGAGATGTACTGAATGTTATGAAGGAATTGGCGGAACAAGGCATGACCATGATTATCGTAACCCATGAGATGGGATTTGCTCGTCAGGTGGCTAACCGTGTTATCTTTACGGCTGATGGTGAATTCCTGGAAGATGGAACTCCAGATCAAATCTTTGACAACCCGCAACACCCTCGTCTAAAAGAGTTCTTGGATAAGGTCTTAAATGTATAAAACAAAACTGTAAGGTTCTCCTTACAGTTTTTTAATTGCGTATTGGATTTTTTGTTTTTTTTGAAAATTATGATAAAATAAAAACTATGATAATGAGGAAATCTCATCCCTAGTCCAACTAGGAAAAAATATAGAAATTAGGTAGCTAGATGTCATCAAAGGTTATTGTTACAATTTTCGGTGCGAGTGGAGATTTAGCTAAACGCAAACTCTACCCTTCCCTTTTCAGACTCTATAAATCAGGCAATCTCTCTGAGCATTTTGCTGTTATCGGAACAGCTCGTAGACCTTGGAGTAAGGAATATTTTGAATCTGTAGTTGTCGAATCCATCCTTGATTTGGCAGATAGTACCGAGCAAGCCCAAGAATTTGCTAGCCACTTCTACTATCAAAGCCATGATGTGAACGATACGGAACATTACATTGCTTTGCGCCAATTACAAACTGAGCTGAATGAAAAATACCAAGCTGAACACAATAAGCTCTTCTTCTTGTCTATGGCACCTCAGTTCTTTGGAACTATTGCCAAGCACCTCAAATCTGAAAACATTGTTGATGGCAAAGGTTTTGAGCGCTTGATCGTTGAGAAACCATTTGGTACAGACTACGAAACAGCTAGCAAACTCAATGAAGATCTCCTTGCAGCCTTTGATGAGGAGCAAATCTACCGTATTGACCATTACCTAGGTAAAGAGATGATTCAGAGTATCTTTGCTGTTCGTTTTGCCAACATGATCTTTGAGAATGTTTGGAATCGCGAACACATCGATAATGTTCAGATTACCTTTGCGGAACGCTTGGGTGTAGAAGAACGCGGTGGCTACTATGATCAATCTGGTGCCCTTCGTGATATGGTGCAAAATCATACTCTTCAACTCCTCTCTCTTCTAGCCATGGACAAACCAGCTAGCTTTACAAAGGATGAGATTCGTGCTGAAAAGATAAAGGTCTTTAAAAACCTCTATCATCCAACTGAGGAAGAATTGAAGGAACAGTTTATCCGTGGTCAATATCGCTCTGGTAAAATCGATGGCATGAAATACATTTCCTATCGTAGCGAGCCAAACGTCGATCCTGAATCTACAACAGAAACTTTCGCATCTGGCGCCTTCTTTGTAGACAGCGATCGTTTCCGTGGTGTTCCCTTCTTCTTCCGTACAGGGAAACGTCTGACTGAAAAAGGGACTCATGTCAATATCGTCTTTAAGCAAATGGACTCTATCTTTGGAGAACCGTTAGCGCCAAATATCTTGACCATCTATATCCAACCAACTGAAGGCTTCTCTCTCAGCCTAAATGGGAAGCAAGTCGGTGAAGAATTTAACCTGGCGCCTAGCTCTCTGGATTACCGTACAGATGCAACTGCTACTGGAGCCTCACCAGATCCATACGAGAAATTAATCTACGATGTTTTGAACAACAACTCAACCAATTTTAGCCACTGGGATGAGGTAAGTGCTTCTTGGAAATTGATTGACCGTATCGAAGAGCTCTGGGCTGAAAACGGTGCACCACTCTACGATTATAAAGCTGGAAGCATGGGACCACAAGCTAGCTTTGACTTACTTGAGAAGTATGGAGCCAAATGGACCTGGCAACCAGATATCGCCTATCGAGAAGATGGCCGTTTAGAATAGCAATAATATCCTGCAAGATTGACTTGCAGGATATTTATTTTGTATTAAATCAAGCCTTCTAAGAGACCCTTCATAAAGTTTTCTGAGTTAAATTCCCCTATATCATCGATTTTTTCACCGAAACCAATCAATTTTACTGGGATATTGAGTTCTTCGCGGATAGCCAGAACAACACCACCTCGGGCAGTTCCGTCAATTTTTGTCAAAACAATTCCAGTCAATGGTGTTATCTTAGAAAATTCCTTAGCTTGCACCAAGGCATTCTGTCCAGTTGAAGCATCAAGGGCAATGAAGGTTTCATGTGGCGCCTCTGGCACGACACGCTTGATGATGCGACCAATCTTTTCCAACTCAGCCATAAGGTTGTCCTTGTTTTGCAGACGACCTGCTGTATCAATCATGAGAATATCAATCCCTTCAGCTACAGCACGTTCCATCCCATCAAAGACCACACTAGCAGGGTCAGCCTTTTCTGGTCCCGTCACAACAGGAACATCCACACGTCGACCCCATTCAGCTAGCTGGGCCACAGCACCCGCACGGAAGGTATCTGCTGCAACCAGCATGACTTTCTTGCCAGCTTGATTGTAGCGATGAGCCAATTTCCCGATAGAAGTTGTCTTCCCAACACCATTAACACCAACAAAGAGCATGACGGTCAAACCATCTTGGAAGTGGATTTGTTCATCGTAGTTGCCATCCTTCTCATAAAGTTCAACCAATTTCTCGATAATAACACGACGAAGTGCGTCAGGCTTCTTAGCGTTTTCGAGTTTAGCTTCATAGCGTAGTTCTTCTGTTAAGTTTGAAGCGACCTGCACACCGACGTCGCTCATGATGAGCAGTTCTTCCAATTCCTCGAAGAATTCTTCATCGACAGAACGGAAGTTGGCAAAGAAGGCATTCAAACGAGCACCGAATCCTGTACGGGTTTTCTTGAGACTGCGGTCATATTTTTCCTGTACGGTTTCTTCAACCTGAGGAAGTTCTTCTTCTACTACTTCAGAAGCTAACCCTTCTTCGAACTCTACAGTTTCTTGGTTCTCTTCTTCTAGAATTTCTTCCGGCTCTTGGAATTGTTCCAATTCATCAGATTCTAGCTCAACCTCTTCCTGAGCAGTTTCTTCGACTGCTTCTGGTTCAATCACTTCTTCTGTTGAGACTTGAGGAATTTCTTCTTGAGCTGGTGTTTCTTCCACTTTTTCTCTTGTTGTCTCTTCCTGAGAAGTTTCTTCGACTGCCGTTTGGTTCTCTTCAACCTCTTCTGACAAATCAATATTTTCCAGTGCTTCTTTTACAATATCTTCGATTTTCGGCTCTTCTTTTTTTCCGAATAGACGGTCAAATAATCCCATATTTTAGTTCTCCTTTAGCACGTATTCTTCGATAGCCCAGGCAACGGCTTCCTCGTCGTTGGTCATTGGGGTAATCACATTGGCAACTTCCTTAACTGCTGGAACAGCATTTTGCATAGCAACTCCCAGACCTGCCCATTCAATCATGGAAAGGTCATTGGCCTCGTCCCCACAAGCCATGACTTGACTTTGGTCGATTCCTAGGTGTTTAATTAATTTCGCTAAACCTGTTGCCTTGTGGACATTTTTCGGTGACCATTCCAATAAGAGTTCACGCGATTTGAAGATTTCGTATTGGTCAAACAATTCAGGAGAAATCTGTTGAATCGCTGCATCCAAGGGTTCTTGGGCAAAGGCAGTCACACATTTATTATATGTCATCTGACTAGATAGATCCTCAAAAGCGACAGGTACGAAAGTCAAGGATGGGTTGAACTTCGCATAGAGACTTTCTTGGTCAGACTGGATTTGATAGACTGTTCCTTCTGAAATGGCATCTAACGGTAATCCGAGTTTTTCAGTTTCCTCGTACAATCGTGCCACATCATCGATTGAAAAGACGGTTTTATCGAGAATCTCTCCAGTATTTTTCTGTACCAGACCACCATTAAAGGTGATGGTGTACTCATCCTCCTGACCGTCAGTCCCTAGCTCATGGAGAAAGAAATCCATAGCCTTCAAAGGACGTCCTGTTGTCAGAACGACCTTGATGCCACGATCACGCGCAGCTTTGAGGACCTCCTTGGTACGATCTGTCAGTTTTTTATCCGTTGTCAGCAAGGTGCCATCCAAATCGAGTGCAATCAATTTAATATCTGCCATTACAAACCCTCCATATAAGCCATCACTGACTGGTCCTTATGGTGGCCAATCACTGTCTCTGCTAATTCTAAAATCTCTGGTCTCGCATTTTCAGGGGCGATTGGGTGTCCAACAACCTGCATCATATGAAGGTCATTGAGATTATCGCCAAAAGCCATAACCTGATCCATGGTCAGACCAAGTTTTTTGGCTAACTCAACAATAGCCACACCCTTATCAACATAGTCTAAGACAATATCGATGGATTCAAAACCTGTTGTCATGGCTTTCACACCAGAAACATTTTTGTTGACCCAGGCCTCTCCAGCTTCTATCGTTTCTTCTGTGAAGTTGGTCGTGAATTTAAAAATCTCATCCGTGATATCTTCCAAACTCGCTACTTTTTGAATGTTTTCATTGTAGTGACGGCTAAACATGAGATAGGTCTCATCCACTGTGTCCAAAACATAACAAGCTTTTTTCCCAGTCAAGAGCATTTTACTTTCATCAAAATAGGGTGATTTCTTTAAAGCTTCAAAAGTGCTCAAGTAAAAATCCCGAGACATAGTAGCCTCATACATATCCTCACCATGAAACTCAACATAGCTCCCATTTTCAGCTATAAAAATCACTTCATCACACACATCCGCAAACAACTTTTTCAGGGACAAGATACCGCGACCTGAAGCCACTGCAAAATAAATCCCCTTTTCCTTGTAGGAAACAAGTACGTTTTTAAGGCGTTCCATATCAAACCGACCCTCTCCATCTAGAAAGGTTCCATCCATATCGGTTGCTACAAGTTTAATCATAAAATCCTTCATACTCCAATTGATAAATCTATCTTCTATTATACCATAGATAAGTTTAAAAAGTTCCAGTACAGCAGGAAAGCACTACTTTTTCGGAGAAACTTCAAAGGGCCTAAAAATTAGAATTGTAAAACTTTTTTCAGATAGTTTAAAAAGTTTGTATTCCCCTACCCTTTTCTCTATAATGGAGAGAAAGGAGATGACTATGACAGAAATAAAACATGAAATTGATGCTAACTTTGCAGGACGACTCAATATCCTACGCGCAGGTGTTCTGGGCGCCAATGATGGAATTATTTCCATCGCTGGAGTCGTTATCGGCGTTGCCAGTGCGACAAGCAATATCTGGATTATCTTTTTATCAGGTTTAGCGGCTATCCTCGCTGGTGCTTTCTCTATGGCCGGTGGCGAATATGTCTCTGTATCCACTCAGAAAGACACGGAAGAAGCCGCTGTTGCTAGAGAACAGTTGCTCTTGGATAAGGATATCGAATCTGCAAAACAATCCCTCTATGCTGCCTATCTTCAAAACGGTGAGTGTGAAACGTCAGCCCAACTCTTGACCAACAAGGCCTTTTTAAAAAATCCACTCAAAGCCTTGGTCGAAGAAAAGTATGGAATCGAGTATGAAGAGTTTACCAACCCTTGGCATGCTGCTATCTCTAGCTTTATTGCCTTTGTACTGGGAAGCCTTCCTCCTATGCTTTCAATCACCGTCTTTCCAAGTGACTATCGTATTCCTGCTACTGTTTTTATCGTGGCCCTTTCCCTTCTCGTCACCGGCTATACCAGTGCTAAACTAGGCAAGGCACCTACGAAAACTGCCATGATCCGCAACCTCTGTATCGGACTTCTCACCATGGGTGTAACCTTCCTCTTGGGACAACTCTTTAGCATTTAAGATAAAAGAAATACCTCGACAAGCATCGAGGTATCTTTTTTACATTTGCACAATCTTGCGATAGCTTCTTGAGGTAATCATAAAGATTAAGACATAGACGATGAGGAAGATAGCACAGATGGACAGAGTGACTGTCAACATCATGGTCGCATCTAGGACCCCAATGACTTTTAGGATGAGACTAAGCATATGATAGGCAAAGGCAAGGTGTAGGAAAGCAAAGAGCAATGGGAGGAAGAAAACAGTTAGCACCTGTTTATTGATGGTTTGCTTGATTTGCTTTTGATCGAGACCGACTTTTTGCAAAATGATAAAGCGTTCACGATCTTCATAGCCTTCAGAGATTTGTTTGTAGTAGATGACAAGAACTGTTCCCACCATAAAGATGATAGAGAGGAAGATACCGATAAAGAAAACTCCACCAAAGAGAGCACTCATCTGCGCACTACTATCAGCCAGATTGCTTCCGTAAACATAGCTTCCTTCTTTGCTTAATTCTCTATTAAAATCATCAAGGAATTTTGAATAGTCGTTGGCAAGTTTGAGTTGCTCTTCCTCACTAGCCGTTACATTCATACCACCGTAGTATTGATTAAAGATGGAAGAATTAGGATGCTGGTCAAGAAAGACTTGTAGGTCAGGAACAACCAGATAGTTATAGTCCGAAGTTAGAATATTGTACTGATTTGGGACATGTTCAAGAATAAAATCTTTTTTGATTTCTTCTTTGATCGTGTAGGTCTGGTTATTTAGAGTCAGTTCTTTCTGTCCTTGAAGTTCTTTGTTTTTAGTAAACAATCCAACTTCCTTTCCTGAAAGTGCGAGTTTTTGCCCCGTCATATTCTCATAGTCTTTTTGGTCAAAGACCATAAAAACAGTTTTCGGTTGAACACGGTTTTGACCTTTGTCAAAGATTGTTAATTTCGTACCTTCTTGATTTGCTACACCAAAGCTACTGTATGTAAGAACTTCTTTCTTTGTAACAGTCAATCCCTTATCACTAGCATACTGGTCTAGGAGTTTATTTATGTCTTCTTTTTCAATATTCTGTCCTGTAATTCCAAAATCATGTGGATTCATGACTTTCTTGAAAGTTTCAGAGCCTTTAAAGATACTCGTTGCAGCAGACATTGTCACCAAGACCATGGTTGAAAGAATAGCAATCGTCGCCAGACCAACCGCATTTTTCTTCATACGAAAAATGAGATTGGATACAGAAATCATGTTGTTAGGTTGGTAATAATAACGCTTGTTTTTCTTCAAGATTTGTAGGAAAACTGTGATTCCTGCATTGAAGAGAAGATAAGTTCCCAAAATAACTAACAAAACTGCTACGAAGAAAATCAGAACAGCAGAAAGTGGATTTTCAACTGTTACTGCTAGGTAGTAACCCGCTCCCAAACTAATCAGACCTAGAATGGTTTGGACACCTAAGAAACGTCCTTTTTTCTCACCACTGGCTTTTTCACGAGAGAGCTGAAGGGCATTCATGCGTGCAATACGAAAGGCATTGATAAAAATCAAACCTAGGAAGATAGCTCCAAAGACGATGAGAACTAGGATAAAGACAATTGGTTGGAAAGTCGAAACGAGCTCCACTTTCATTTTCATCAGCTTCAGAAGAAGGGCAAAGATGAGCTTATCAAAGAGAGCTCCTAGACCGAGACCAGCTGTCAAGGTTAAGGAACCAAAAATAAGAAGCTCTTTAAAAACCATACTGATCAAATGACGCTTTTCGAGCCCAAGCATACCATATACACCCAGCTCCTTGGAACGGTTCTTCATGACAAAACTATTGGCATAAAGAACAATAATTCCAGAAGCGATGGTAACAACCACCATACCTAGAGCGAGGGTCATAGAGATAGTTTCTCCCCCTCGGATCTTGCCAATGTTAGGATTAAGTGACAAAGAGTAAAAAAGATAGGTGATGGTCACTGCTAAGAGAACAGCTAAGGCAAAGGGGTAGTAGAGTTTGCGGTTTTTAATCAAGTTAGATACCGCTAACTTATTGGTCAATCGAAACATACTAATTCACCTCGCTTGCCATAACAGTCAAAGTATCAGAGATTTCCTGGAACATCTGACGCTCTGTCTTGTCTCCGCGGTAGATTTGGTTGTAAAGAATGCCGTCCTTGATAAAGAGAACGCGCTTGGCCCTACTAGCTGCAGCTGTTGAGTGAGTTACCATCAGAATGGTTTGACCGCGCTCATTGATTTCATCAAAAACGTCGAGTAAGGCTGCAGATGACTTGGAGTCAAGAGCTCCTGTTGGCTCATCCGCAAGGAGAATTTCAGGTTCAGTGATGATGGCGCGTGCTACTGCTACCCGCTGTTTTTGACCACCTGAAATCTCGTAAGGGTACTTCTCTTGCAATTGATTGATGCCTAAATTTTCAGCTGTTACCACCAATTTCTTCATCATCTCCGTGATAGGTTTTCGAGATAGAACTAACGGAAGCAAGATATTGTCTTTGACCGATAGAGTATCTAGCAAGTTAAAGTCTTGGAAGACAAATCCCAACTTCTCACGACGGAAGCTAGAAGCCTGAGAATTTTTAATGGTTGCTGTGTCTGTTCCGTTTAGGTAAACCTGACCACGAGTTGGTTTATCCAGCATGGCTAGGATGTTGAGTAGGGTAGACTTCCCTGAGCCAGACTCTCCCATGATAGCAACGTAGTCACCCTTTTCTACTGTAAAGTGAATGTCTTTGAGGGCTTCTACTTGGTTTCCTTGGAAACGTGTTTTGTAAATTTTTTGAACGTGTTTTACATCTAAAAGTGTCATGATTTTCTCCTTCTTAATATCCCATCAATTGAAACTGTGCTTGCATCATAGCGCATCCCAGTTGAACACGCTCGATATCTTTTTGACTTGGTTTTCTTGTTTTCTTATGTAAGATTCTTTTCATGGTTTTGCTCCTTTGTTCTTTATGAGTCTAGTTTATCGCAAAAAAAGAGGTCTTGCCATAACCTAACCTTACAAAAGAGACTTTAATCTTACATTTTTGTAAGATTAAAAAAAACAAGCAATTTCGCTATCAATATTTTACCATAAAAGAAAGGCAAGAAGAAAACCCTTGCGGATGCAAGGGTTAAAATTCACTATTCAGTCTGAATCAATCAGTAAGAAATGTAGCTACAATTTGATGATGTATTCTTTCAATTAATTATATTTCTATATAAGCAGAACAGTTTTCTTCTAAAGAAAAGTCTTCTTTTATCAACAAGGTTAAATCTTTTGAAGTCAAATTTTCACTTTTATCTATTCGAACAGCTTGATTCATTATTAAATCTTCATAAAGATTTCGAACGAAACGACCGTTAGAAAAATTGGTGAGATTACTTTCTAACTTTTCATTAAAATAATTTAATAATATTTTTTTCAACTTGTCCTCAATCTGGTAGTCGTCTTTTCTTGCTAAAGTTTCAAGAATATCTAACAATTCCATAGAAGAATAATTTTCAAAATTAATAAAATAATTAAAGCGAGATTTCAAACCAGGATTTGATTCAAAAAAATGATTCATTGGATCAGTATATCCTGCAACAATAACAATTAGATCATCTCTTGAATCCTCTAGAGCCTTTGTTAATTCTGTTAAACATTCTCGTCCATATGAATCAGTATTGTCATTTTCTGTAATACTATAAGCTTCATCTATGAATAAAACGCCACCTTTTGCTTTTTCGATAACATTTTTTACTTTCAAAGCGGTTTGACCTTGGTAACCAGCAATTAAATCCGTTCTAGAGACTTCAGTAAAATGCCCCTTTGAAAGAAGGCCTAACTGATAATACATTCGACCTACAATTCTAGCTACTGTCGTCTTCCCAGTACCAGGATTGCCCATAAATGCCATATGTAAAGTTCTCTTTGGTACTTTTAGCCCAGTCTCTTTTCTTTTGGACTGAACCTTTTGATATATAACTAACCTCGAAACTTCCTCTTTAACTTTTTGTAAACCAACTAATTGATTTAATTCCTTCATCAATTCATCCAGAGAAGAGTTGTTACGTTTTCCTAACTCCTTCCCTAGTATTTCAAAAAGATAAGAGTAACCTAAATAACAAGCTAAATTATCAGATAATTCTTTTAACGTTTGACTTATCTTGCTTATTTTATTCTCTTTTTGAAATAAATATATAGATTTATATAAATCTGCTACTTTATTTGTGTCTGAATGATCAATTATAATCTCATTCACTTTTGTGAAAAAAGTCGGCTCATTACCCAGTTGTCGATCCAATTTTTTGGCGCTCTCAATTAGCTTGTCACGAGATACAGTCATAATTTACCTCAAAAACATAAACACTAAAGTGATTATTAACATTCCAATAGATACTCCTGATACAATAAAGAGCGTAAGAAGACGATTTGAAATAAATTGAATTTGTTGTTTACTTTCTTTCAACTCTTTTCTGAGTTCTTCAATCTCAGCAGTGTGAGAGACTGTTTCCAAAGGAAGCTGACTAACAGTGCCCTCTAAGTTGACAATTCTATCATCTAGTGCAGAAAGTCGTTCCTCATTTTCGACGATAGAATTTTTACTTTTTTCTTCGTTAAATTTCTCTTTAAACTGCTTAAGAGCTTCTAAAGTTAATTTTTGTTTCTCTATGGTTTTATCAATACGAGCTTGTTCTTTCAGAATTTTTTTGTTGGTATGTTCAATGGCAGCTACAGAAGAAAGAATAGCTTGAATATAATCTTTATCCAGCGCTTCTAAAGCTTTATAAACTTGACCAAATTCTTCAATAAATGTTTGTTGATTATCATAAAATTTTGAAATGTAATTTTGAATTTGTTCAACTAACGTATTAAACTCGTTTCCTGTCACTCCATGTTCAGCAAACTCAAAACCGAAGAAATCATCGTGAGTTCTAACTTTATCAAAATACAGTTCATCTTGACTTTGTTCAGCAAACTCTTTCAGATGCTCTTTTGCTTCATCGAAATCATGTTTGCTAATGTTTATTTCAATTGTTTCTTGTTCTTGCTCAACTACTTCTTGTTCCATATTTATCTCCCTAATCTAATAATTCTTGTAATAAACTATCAATCTCATCAAAGTCACTTTTATCGTCTCTTGTAGATTCTTCAAAAATATCTGATAGCTTTTCTTTCATCATGGACGCAGCCATATCATGTCTTTCCTTAATAGTATTAACAATAGAATCTTTTTCGACTTGTAGTTTTGTGCTCTTTACATCTAATAATTGATCTTGAATTACTAACATTTCATTATTTTGATCAATTTTTTTAGAACTTAGTTCAGAAATCTGTTTATTAACAATTTGCTGATCAATCATTTTTAATACAAAAGCGCCAATAATTCCAGATAAAGTTGCTCCCATAAATGTTCCTATAATACTAGCTAAAGAACCTAGAATAGGTATTTCTACTGAAAGTGGAGGCGCAATAGCAACGAGAGATTTTCCAATTGTTTCACCTAAAACTAGCCCTCCTGTGACAATTATACCCGCAGTTATTATTTTACCAAGTTCGAGAATAATAATATTAATATCTTTAGAACTATTTTCAGGGTTATTCAAATAATCAATAGCATCCTTTAGAGATGACCATCCCTGTTTCATAAATGTCCAAATCTTTAAAAACACTTCACCAAATGTTCCAAAAATAGAAGTAACAAGCATTGTTAAGATAGATTTCCCAACATTTAAAATATGTTTTGATAAATTTGAGACAAAAGTAGAGACAGCTTCTTTTAATTTCTTAAGGAATGAATTGAGATTCTTATGCTTTTCACCCAACCAAACTATAAATTTCTTGATAATTTCCTTTAAAAATTCTGATAAAAGTTGGAAAATCGCAACCTTTAATGCCTTTCCGGAAACTTTTAACCCCTCATCACGTCGTGATTTTTTACCAGATTCAACTGCTCTTTTTTTAGCGTTATCTTTAAACTCCGAATATCCTTCACGAGCTTCTTTTTCATCAAACTCTGCTTGTCTTCTATCTATATTAAATCGTTCCTCTGGTTTTAGCCCATTTCTTTCAGTATTTAAAAATTCTAACATAGGTTTGTCACCCTTAGACATATTCGCTGAGGCATCTAAATCATGTAAATTCTTAGAGCTGTTAGCAAAAACTTTAATTTCATCTTTTGTAGAAAATGCAACTAAATCAATATCATTTAATTGCTCTTTAATAGAAATAGTATGATCTTTATGAACAGATGATGAACCTTTATCTCTTCCCTTATCAAAAAATTCACGAGTTTCTTTTTTTAAAATTCTCTCTCCGTTCTTATTCAGTATAAAAGAATCTTGCCATTCATTGTATATTTTTTGATGATCAACAGTTCTATTATGAGTGGCAATTATGCCTTTTTCAAAATTTTCAGCTGTTTGAATATGTGCTTCTTTTCGTAAATCTAGGGTTTGACCTTTGTTCTCTTTAATAAACTCTTCACCAATTTGGGCAGCAAGTTGAAGTTGTACTTGCTCCCAAACTATATTTTCAATAGTTTCTTGAAGATATTCATTATTTTGTAATTTCTCTCTGTCTATATCAAGTTGATCTATATGTTCAACAACATCCTTAAGGTTATTTTCTAAAGAACTTTCTAATTCAAGTAATTGTTCATAGTCAAAGTCAATTTCAGAACTTTGTAATTCAAACGTTTTATTCTCGTTAGCCATATTAATCTCTCTACATTATTATTGTATTCATTGATTTATTATACCATTTCAAGATTTGATTTGACAAGTTTAAAAAAACTTCGTCCAATCGGACGAAGTTCCTGCTTCTATTATTATCACCAAAACCGTCCATCATTTTCATCAATGGCCTCGGCTTCCTTGCGTTTGCGTGGTCCTGTTCCGTACATTTCTGTTTCGATTTCTTCCTTAGTTGGCAGGATAGACGCAAGAATGATGTAAATAATCACACCAATCCCAAAATTTGATATGGTAAAAATAGCAAAGAGAAAGCGGACTAGAGTCACATCAAAATTCCACTTGTCTGATAGACCAGCTAAAACTCCCGACACCATACTATTTCGTTTCATTTTATAAAATTTGTTATTCATGATATGTTCCTCTTTTGGTATTCTTACAAGTAGTATAGCATGAAACAGGTTCACAAACATCAGTCCTTAGGCCGATTTAAGATGACGAGTTTACCACGGCAGACGCCACAACGATAGCGTTTGGTATCAATCCTACGCTTGCGTTGATAAGTTTGCTGGCAAGATTGACACTGATAGACTAGGTAGGTATTTTGGTCTTTCAAAGGCGGGACAAAGCGTAGTCCATCCACTTCTTTCAAAAGTTCTTTAAAATCTCGATCCTTATGCTGATAACCTTTTTTCTGAAAATAAAGATGGTAGTGACAGAGTTCATGGCGTACGATTTTGCGAAAGACTTCCAAACCTAGTTCATTATAAACCTTGGGATTAAAATCCAAATGCCCATCCTTGGGGAAAAATCGCCCACCTGTCGTTCGCAGACGAGAATTCCACTGGGCTTGGTGGGTAAAAGGTCTACCAAAGTCTTCGAGGGAAACAGACTGGACGTACTCAGTTAGTTTCATCTGGAGCTAAGAGCGACAGATTAACTTTTTCACGTTCAGTATCGATTTTCTTGACCCAAACCGTTACCAAATCTCCAACAGACACCACTTGGCTGGGATGTTTGATAAATTTACGACTCATATGGGAAATATGAATCAAGCCATCCTCGTGAATCCCGATATCAACGAATGCACCGAAATCAACAACATTACGCACCACACCTTCTAGCTTCTGGCCAACTTTTAAGTCCTTGATATCCAGTACATCTTGACGGAGAACAGGTGCATCAAAAGAGTCACGGAAATCTCGACCTGGTTTGAGAAGGTCGGCAATGATATCTTTAAGCGTTTCTGGTCCAAGATCCAGTTCTTGCGCCATCTCCTTGACTGATAGGGACTTAAGCTTATTTTGTGCTTCTTCATTCAAATCCTTGATATCCAAGCATTTGAAAAGCTCTTTGACGGCAGCATAGTTTTCTGGGTGAACTCCTGTATTATCAAGGATATTGCTACTTTCCGGGATACGGAGGAAACCGGCAGCCTGCTCAAAGGCTTTGGCACCCAGACGAGGAACCTTCTTAATCTGATCGCGTGAAGTGATTTTTCCTTCTTCCTCACGGTATTTGACGATATTTTCAGAAATGGTTTTATTGAGTCCAGCTACGTGGGAAAGAAGTGCTGGGCTGGCTGTATTGACATTGACACCGACTTGGTTGACCACGGTATCCACGACAAAGTCCAGACTTTCAGACAGTTTCTTCTGACTGACATCGTGCTGGTATTGACCAACACCGATTGACTTGGGATCGATTTTAACCAATTCAGCAAGCGGATCTTGCAAACGACGGGCGATTGAAATAGCCGAACGTTTTTCAACGGTTAATTCTTGAAATTCCTGACGAGCAAGTTCACTGGCAGAGTAGACCGAAGCACCGCTTTCATTGACAATAACATAGCTGACTTCTGGAAAATCTTTCAGAACTTCCGCCACAAAGGCTTCACTTTCACGGCTAGCCGTTCCATTTCCAATGGCAATAATTTCCACGCCGTATTGACCGATCAGGTCGGCTAAGTCTCGCTTAGCTTCTTCAATCTGACGAGAAGAGGCTGGTTTAACAGGATAGATGACCTGTGTTGTCAGCATTTTCCCCGTCGCATCAACTACCGCTAGCTTGGCACCTGTACGAAATGCAGGGTCAAAGCCTAAAACCACGCGCCCTTTTAGCGGAGCAACCAAAAGGAGATTGCGCAGATTATCCGAAAAGAGTTGGATAGCCCCTTCTTCTGCCTTCTCGGTTAATTCTGTCCGAATGCGGCGCTCGATAGCCGGCAAGACTTTTTTCTTAACTGACTGTTGAACCACTTCATCAATATAGGCATTTTTCACCTTGAAACGAGCAGCAAAGAAAGCTAGAATACGATCCGTTGCATGTTCAAAGCCAACTTTCAAGATGCCTAATTTTTCCCCACGATTGAGGGCCAAGGTACGATAGCCCTGCATGTTGCCAACTGTCTCTGAAAAATCATAATAAATCTGAAAAACTTGTTTTTCATCAAGACTTTCATCCTTGACCTGCGAAGTGATTTTAGAGTGTCTCAGCACTTCCTGATAGGTCATAGCACGTAGATTGACATCTTCGGATAAGGCTTCTACCAAGATATCAACTGCTCCCGCTAAGGTATCTTGACCAGTCGCAAATCCTTCACAGACAAACTTCTCAGCCTCTTTCTCTAAGTCAGCTACATTTTGCAAAATCAAGCGAGCAAGAGGAAAGAGTCCAGCTTCACGGGCAATGGTTGCCTTGGTTCGACGTTTTTCCTTATAAGGAAGATAGAGTTCTTCAACGTCTGCTAATTTTTCAGCTGCCAAAATAGCTTCTTCCAATTCCTTGGTTAGTTTGCCTTGTTCTTGAATCTTAGCCAAGACAGCTTCCTTACGGTCGTTGAGATTTGTCAGACTTTTATCCAAGTCGATAATGGCCTTAATCGCCACCTCATCCAAACTACCAGTCATGTCCTTTCGATAACGCGCGATAAAGGGAATCGTCGCCCCTTCAGCCATTAAACTTAGAACAGTATCGATTTGCTTTAAGGTTACACCCAAATCCTGGGAGATTATTTCATATTTTTTATCCATAAACCTATTATACCATAAGGGACAAGGCTTGTTTCACCTTACCTGTTTTTATCTCTTTGATTATCAAAATAAAAATAATCCCTTTTCCAGAAAATAATAGTATAATAGAGGTAACATTTAGAAACGAGGTAAGCCCATGGCTGTTAAATTTACAAAAACGGATGACTTGGACAAGATGTTTGAAGAATTCGCAAAACTTCCTGACTTAACACAAGTCACTTTTCCAGATGACAAAGATAAAAAAGAAAAAGTTGAGAAGAAAAAATAGATGACGATTTTCCAATCTCTTCCTCCTAGTGTATTACAAGCGGGAGCTATTTTTCTCTCCATCATGATTGAAGCCCTTCCTTTTGTCTTGATTGGGAGTCTCATTTCGGGATTGATTGAGGTCTATATCACACCTGATAAAGTTTATGAGTTTCTCCCTCGCAATCGTTGGGGGAGGATCTTTTTTGGTACCTTCATTGGCTTTCTCTTTCCTTCTTGCGAATGTGGTATCGTTCCGATTATCAATCGTTTTCTGGAAAAGAAAGTGCCCAGCTACACAGCGGTTCCTTTTCTGGTGACTGCTCCCATCATCAATCCTATCGTTCTTTTCGCCACATATTCTGCCTTTGGCAATTCAATAAAACTTGCCTTCTTGCGAGCTCTGGGAGCTATTGTGATTGCTTTGATTCTGGGGATTTTCCTAGGATTTTTCTGGAAGGAACCCATTCAAAAAGAGAATCCTATCGCTTGCCATGAACATGACTTTTCACACTTGGGTCCCGCTAGAAAAGTGTTTCAGATCTTTATACAAGCTATTGATGAGTTTTTCGATATGGGGCGTTACTTGGTCTTTGGCTGTCTCTTTGCGGCTATCGTGCAGGTCTATGTCCCGACTCGGATCTTGACCTCTATCAGTGCTAGTCCAGTCCTTGCGATTCTCTTGCTCATGTTTCTAGCCTTTCTCCTCTCTCTTTGTAGCGAGGCGGACGCCTTTATCGGCGCTTCTCTCCTCTCGAGCTTCGGCATAGCGCCAGTCCTTGCCTTTCTGGTCATTGGCCCCATGCTTGATATCAAAAATCTCCTCATGATGAAACACTATCTCAAAGCACGCTTCATCTTGCAATTCATGGGCATCGTGACAGTGCTTGTCTTGCTTTATTCTTACATGATAGGAGTGATGCTATGATCCGATTTTTCACTTTACTGGGTTACTTTGCCCTAACTCTGTATCTGCAGCTATCTGGCAAGCTTAGCCACTACATCAATCTCCACTATTCCTATCTAGTCTATATCTCAATGGTCCTTTCTCTTCTGTTGGCTCTGGTCCAATTCTATATCTGGATCAAGAAAATCAACTCTCACAGCCATATGGAAAGTCGTCGAGCTAGACAAATCAGCCTCCTTTTACTGTCTCTACCTCTCTTGATTGGGGTTGCCTTTCCGACAGTAAGTTTGGACTCGAGAACTGTATCTGCCAAAGGTTATCATTTCCCACTTTCTGAGGAAATCGATACTGCTATTCAGGCAAGCGAAGGCACATCCAGTCAATACCTCAAACCCGATACCAGTACCTATTTTTCCAAATCTGCTTATGAAAAGGAAATGAGGACTACAGCTGACAAATACCTCTCCCAGCCAACCATTCAAATTACAGACGATAACTATATGGAGGTCATGGAAGTTCTCTATGACTACCCTCAAGAGTTTGAAGGAAAGAAAATCGAATTTACAGGCTTTGTCTATAACGATCCTAGCCATCCAGATAGCCAGTTCCTCTTTCGCTTTGGCATCATCCACTGTATCGCAGACTCTGGAGTATATGGACTCCTGACCAAGGGGAACTCACGCCAGTATCCTGACAATACTTGGATTACCGCTAGAGGAACCCTGACTCTCCACTACCATAAAGAACTCAAACAAAAACTCCCAACACTGGAGGTTGAGAGTTTCACAAAAGTAGACAAACCAGAAAATCCTTATGTCTATCGCGTGTTTTAAAAAGCAAACTAAATCTATAAAAAACAAAATGAACAAGTTCTCTTCTGAATGACAGAAAAAGAGCCTGTTCGTTTTTTGTTATCTGAGTATTAATGATTTTTAGATTTAAATCTTATAACATTTTAAGTAATACAAGTAGCTCATTGAGAATAAGAGAGCCACTCATTAATCAGACTAGCGATTTCTCTGGGTGCTTCAGTATAAAGCTCATGGCCAAAGTTTTCTAGAAAAAAAGTATCAAAATAGTCTGGCAATTCTTTCAGGGGTTCCTCTCTCCATGTAGCTTCATTAGGATAGCGAGGACTGATAAACAAAGTATCTCCCACTTCTCTCTTAAAAGCTTGGATTTTTCTTCGTAGGCGGAGAATCACTTCTATATTTTCATAATTTATAGCTAACTCATATCTATTATACTCCGCATTCCAGTGATAAGACTGTCTTACAGCTTCCTCCATATTTTCTGACCAATACTTTGCTTCAGATTTCTCTTTAGAAATAAGAAGAGCTAAGTCTGAAACGACTTGAGATTCGATATAGTTTTTAGCTTCCTCTAACTCTGTATCTAAAGGTAAAATCTTATCTAAATCTAGATAGCCACCATCCAAAAGAATCAGTTTTTTCACTTCTTGAAATTCCGATGCAAGATAACGCGCCAAATCTCCTCCAAGAGAATGACCTATCAGACATATAGATTCTTCCTCTACAATCTCATTTTTAAACCATGATTTCAATTCTGTTTCATCTCGAAGATGCTTTTCATATGGATTTAAAAAATAAACCTTCGAATCTAGTTCTTGAAGAAAATCCTTGCTATGATAGACATTGCTTCCCAGACCGCCAATAAAATATTTTTTCATTCTCTACTTAATACTATGCTTATTCATCTTTTGTTCAAAGATAGTTGTGATAATCTGACGCAATTCTTCGCGTTCTTTTTCTGGAATTTCACCACTTGTTTGAGCTGCAGCGTAAAGTTCAGGATGTTCAATTGAAATACGTTTAATCGTACATGTCGTCTCTTTGACATCGAACATACATTAGCTAGAGGGCTAGCCGGACTACAGTTACGAATTGAACAAATTATTCTGGCTCATAATTTACACTATTTTGAAATGAACTAGCACCATGGATAGATATCATATTTATCACCTATTTTTTATAAAACTTAAGAGGCAACTCTCTCCCTATTCGCACATTGAAATTACTCATTATTTTCTAAAATATAAGTATTCCAATAGTCTTCAATATCTTTATTAAGCTTCGGAGTTTTTCCTTGACTTAATTCCACTTTGTCAGGAAATTCAATGTTATTAAATAATGGTACTTCCTCAGCAGCTTTCATTTTTCGTCCAATATTAATATGCTCAATTAACTTATTCAGTGTATTTATCAACTGATTATAAAAATCTCCTTTAGACAAATCAGAATTTTGAGTAAGGTTTAATAGAAATTCACCTTTTTGATTAAGATAATCAGGAATCAGACCAAATTCATCAAAATTGATTAGATAATCTTCTGAACCTCGCGTTGCCCAAGCAGCACCTCCTTCAAACATACAATAATCTGAGTCTTTAAAATCCTTCGTAACATAAAAGAATAATAATGTATTTTTATTGACAATATTTTCTTTAGAAATTTCACCTAAGTTTTGCTTAATATCAATTTGAGGTGCATCCTCTTTACTTGTATAGAAAATCTCGTCTGAAGTAACACCAATCTTTTTTAATAAATAATAGAAAAAGTCTAATACATTCTTATTTCTTCGTGAATGGGAAAAGAAAATAGTATACTCGTTTTTAAAATTTTCTCCTTTGAGTTGTTGTACAACCCTATTTTTTATATTAAGATTTAGCTGATCCATTTCATCGGTACTAAAATTTTGAGACTTAAAATCATCAAATATTTTATCAATATTTTTAGAAGTCGATTCTTTTGCAATTTTTTCAGATTCTGTTTGTAAAGATTGAATCTCATTATTCATTTTATTTCTAACTTCTATTCTTGTACGAATTAAACTTGATAATTCTTGTTTCATTTTTTCTGCTAAATCCACTACTCGAGGATCATTTTCATCCATACTTTGTCTACTAGTCGTTGCAATATCTTTAAAGTTGTTGTCATCAAGAATGTCATAACCGATTTCACCTTCAATATAGTTTACAAAAGCTTGCGTATTATTAATTACTGGCAAAAAATTAGAGATAGCTAATTTATTTCTAACATAAATTCTAAGACTCAAAGGATTATATAACTTATTCTTCTTGAAATTAGCATCATTTAACTCCGTTGCTTCAGACGAATTTATAGTAGAGTGTATACCAATCCATCCAGTTATCTTACCAACCTTTGTTTTTTCTTGACCATCTTTCCTATATGTAAATTCTGTCCCTGTAGCTTCTTTATAAACGACTTGAATATTATCCGAAAATTTTTTATCAAAGCCTTTTAAATTTAACTGATATTTCTTATTTGAATATTTTTCTGATAACTCATCGTATGTTTCTTTATCAAAGCAAGTAATCCGTACCATGTTTTTAAATGGGATAGTTTTAATTACTTCAGTGTATTCTTTTTTTAAATCATTATCACTTTTTACAACTTTTAAAAATATCTTTTGTGAGTTTAGATTAGAAACAGTAAAATAATCAGATAGTGTAGAATTTAGCGTTTCTATAGATGCATCTCCGTATCCTGTTAAATTTACCTCTTCCATTCTTATCATAGTTCCGGACTCATAACGTAAAAATTCACGATTATTGAAAGCATCAAAAGAAGAACTTGACATTTGAGGATTTTGAGTATCATTTTCTAATTCTGAATTTGGGAATTCCATTTCATATACTAATAAGTCAGTATCTTTTTGTTTTGTAGCAACATAATAGTGATTGCTTAGGTACAAAGCTGCAAGCTTACCTATTCCCTTTCTCCCCATAACATTTTCTGAATTTTTCTGATTTAAGCGCCTGTTTCTTCCAATTTTTATATAATTTTCTTTTAAATTATCATAAGACATCCCTTCACCGTTATCATAAACTTCAATCACAGAGTTATTTTTTTTTCTCATATCTATAGCTATGTAAACTTCTGTAGAACCTGCATCTAAACTATTTGCAACTAGCTCAGAAAGTGCAGCCCATGCATTAGAATAAAGATTTTTCCCCAATAAACCTAATGCCATGTATGAAAAACTAAACTGTAAATCATCACTTTTTTTATTATGCACCATAACTATCTACCTCTATCTTCATCAAAATTGTTTAGAAAAAATCTTTTAACACTATCAGCTAGCACAATACTTAACAGAGGAGGAACAGCATTGCCTATTTGAATATTTACTTGAGTTTTTGAACCATAAAATTGAAAGCTATCTGGAAATGATTGGAGTCTTGCTCCTTCTCTCGAAGTTAAAGCTCTATTTTGCTTAGGATGAATGCATCTTAAAGAAGAGGGAGTTGATAAATTATTCGTAATTGTTGATGATGGTTTATCCCACCATAATCTTCCATAAGAGTTTCTATAACCTGACGTTAGGTATAGTTCTTTTGAAGCTTTCCCTTCATCAACAAGTTTATTGATTTGATTTTTTCCTTCACCTTGCTTCACTAACTTCATAATTTCTAACATTCTTAATCCGTAAGTTCCATTTTTATGATTAGTAAGTCTCCTCTCTCCATCCCTCATTAGATATTGATATTTAGTATTGGGTTTTGAATCGTAAAATGATTTTTCCTCACCATTATTTAACTTAGGCAAGTCACTAATTGCATCAGAAACAGATAGTGGCTTACTTACTTTTTGGTGAGGGAATTCCCAACCTTCTTTAATCAATAAATCATTTCTGATACCAACTAAAAATACCCGCTCTCTGCTCTGTGGCACACCATAATCTTTAGCATTAAGTAACTCCGTATGAATATCATAACCAAGATTGTCTTCAAAATCTCGGAAATTCTCAAAACTTTCAATGACATTTTCTATTACAGGTCTATTTTGGTCATCTTTCATTGTTAATAACCCGTAAACATTTTCAAATATAAACATTTTAGGTCGTATAATAGATAATAAACGTCTATATTCTTTATACATTTTTGCACGTTCATCATATTGACGCTTCCCTACTGTACTGAAAGATTGACATGGGGGACCTCCTATAATTAAATCTACGTCATGGATATCCACCTGTTTATCGTTTAAAAATTCTTCATCAATAGTTTGAATGTCGTCATTAAACATTTTAATATTAGGGAAATTAGCTTTAAAAGATTGTGAAGCCTCAAAATTTAATTCATTTGCAAAAATAATCTGAAAACTATCGTCATCTCTAAATCTATTTCGATATATTGCTTTCTGAAATCCAAATGTCAATCCACCGGCTCCAGAAAATAAATCTACAACTTTTATAGGCATATTTTTCCTTCCTTAATGTTGATATATAGTGATTTACAACATTACAAATAAGTATCCATGGTGCTAGTTCATTTCAAAATAGTGTAAATTATGAGCCAGAATAATTTGTTCAATTCGTAACTGTAGTCCGGCTAGCCCTCTAGCTAATGTATGTTCGATGTCAAAGAGACGACACAGTTCAGAAAAACGAGTTTCAATAGTTCGTCTCATGGCCATTACTTTCCAATTGTTATGTTCTTCGGATCCTGTCATGTTTTGTCGAAATGGTATCCATAGATGGTCATCTTCCTGTTTTAAGTCATTTTTGAGTTCACCGCTTAAGTAGCCAAGATCACCTAGAATAACCGATTGCTTACATCCCTCTAATAGCTCATAAACCACCTTGAGTTCGTAGACAGAGGCTGGTGTGACAACACAGTTCAGAATACAACCCGATAAGGTCACTAGCATATGAACCTTGAAACCGTAGAACCAAAGATGTTTAGAGACATTATAGCCAATATCGGCTAATCCTTTAAAATTGGCAACTCTTTGATTGCGAACTGGTTGGCAAAGTGGTAAGGAAAAACTATCTATAATCGCTATTTCATCAGGCGAAATCAAGTCGCTCATAGCTTTTCGGATTAATTGGACTAGCCAAATCATTCGTCTAGACCGATGATTGAAACGACTTCTTTCTAGTAACTGACCACAAGGAAAGAGATGTCAGATGGTGTAGAAATGGCGTTGTGACGTTATGCCTAGTTCAGCTTGTAACAAAAGCAAGACAAGAAGCGCTTCATCTGAAACTTTTCCTAAGCCAACATTACGCCGATGTTTAAAGGAATCTGGGAAATAAGTTTTATAAAAGTAATGACAAATTTGTGATAATTGGCGAACATTCCATTGCAAATGATAAGATTTAGCAGTATACTGTAAGTAGCTCATTTAGACTAACCTCCTGTATGTTTCGTCACTTACAGTATAGTCCTTTTGGACTTTTTATTGTATTTTGAAATTAACTAGCACCACGGGTAAGTTCTATCTCTTTGATAAATCTGAATCTGGTCAAAGAGTTGCTCTCTTTTTAACTCCCTAAGATTATCAACCAAGTGCTCTACAATATAACCATGATGTTCTTTAGGTGTTGCTCTGGACTAAGCTGGATTGATAGCATAAAGTTCCTCGTAACGAATTAAGGTACTGAGATAGGACAGTTTTGGTTTAGTACCAATAATAGCTAAAGAAACTTGGTAGCCTTGCGTGCTGAGTTCGTCGACCAGATACTCTACCATTTTTCCTGCAAATCCCTTGGTATAGTCCACGCTGTCCTTGCCATACTTTTCTTGCAGTGCTAAGTAATTGGGATGTTGAGAACGGTAGCTATCACCATCGATGATAATGATATTACCTTGAAATTCTTTTTGCTTGATACGATGAATAGTCGTATTACCTGCTCCGCTTTGTCCACCAAGTAAAATGGCTTTCGGTTGATCTGGAATCGTTTTTCCGCGAGTTAGAACCCAAATTGTTCGTTGTAAAGCTTTCTGAAACTCAGCCTCACTAAATTCTTCCAATATCATTAAGCCACCACCCGATGATGCACCATGTCTAGCATCCGTTCGATACCGTCTAAGTAGCCACTATAACGCTCGATTTCATCGAAAGTATCGACAAGGTATATTTTCGTATTGATTAATTCAGCCAAATCATCACTCATCAAAATCCAAGGATTTGTTTCATCATCAAAAGCAATATCTTGACTATCCTGGTATCTATAAAGCTGTGATAAAATGGCTGCTCCACATTCTTTTATCACTTCTATTTTTAAAGTCAGTTGGTAATCTTCAACAGGTGATAACATATTGTCCTCCCCTACAATATCAACATAAGAGACGTTAAATTTTTGACAAATACGGTCGATAAGTTCTGTTAAAACTTTACTAGTTCCATTCTCATAACGACTTAAGCTATTGCGTGAAATATTGACCATTTTTGCAAATTCTGGCTGTGTTAAATCGTGTGTTCGGCGTAGTGATTTGATATTGTCTCCAATAATAGATAAAGACCTCCTCATATTTGCTTTCATTATACCATAAAAAAACGGATAACGGACCAAATATGGTGCATTATCCGTTTTTAGGTTATATGATTATTAGTCCGTCTCGCTCCGTTAGGTGCGAGACAAAAAAACCACCCGCTATGCGGGTGCGCGTCGAAGGTTATACCAAAAAACTCCGAACGCGATACAATAAAGGTGTTCAAGCCAATTGTAAAGCGAAAGGAGAAAAATATGGCACAAAAGGCTCATAGTTTATCGCACACAAAGTGGCACTGTAAGTATCACATTGTGTTCACCCCTAAGTATAGACGAAAAGTCATCTATAATCAATATCGAAGTAGTTTAGGCGAAATATTTCATCGCTTGTGTAGTTATAAAGGAGTTGAAATTATCGAGGGTTACTTAATGCCAGACCATGTACATCTGTTAGAAAGTATTCCATAAAGGATAAGTATTTCGAGTTTCATGGGTTATTTAAAATGAAAAAGTTCACTCATGATGTTTGACAAACACGCTAATCTCAAGTACAAGTTTGAGAATCAGCATTTCTGGGCGGAAGGTTATTATGTAAGTACGGTGGGACTCAATGAAGCTACAATTAAGAAATATATCTAAGAACAGGAAAAGCATGATATAGCACTAGATAAATTAAGTGTAAAAGAATATGAGGATCCCTTTAGGGATAGTGGTAAGTAATACTAAAGCCTCTTTGAGAGGCGAATGATGAGTCAAGAGCAATAAGGATTGAACAACGTGAAAGCCAGCGTCTTTAGGCGCTGGCTGGTAATTTGGGCTTATAGCTCTGGTACAAACCACCCGTTAGACGGGTGGTCATGATTTAGAAATAAGAATCTAAAGTATGGATGATTTTATATAAAACTCCAATTTCCTACTCAGCATCCTTCCAGTTCCGAGCAATCTCTTCGTCTTTCTGGAGTTGGTCTACGAGCTCTTCGATGGAGTCAAATTTGACCATATCTCGGACACGGTCTAGCCAGTAGACCATGACTGTCTCACCATAAATATCATCTGAAAAGTCAAAAATGTTGACTTCAAAACGTGGCTCTTCTCCATCGAAAGTAACATTTTTCCCAACACTTGCCATTCCACGATATCTCTGACGTTGTACTTCTATATCGACTACGTAAACACCGTCTGCTGGCATATAGGTTCGATCTCTGAGGACCAGATTGGCTGTTGGATAACCGATAGTACGTCCTCGTGCATTTCCATGAACGACCATTCCACGGGTTGGGAGAGGTGTGCCTAGTAGATGGTTGACTTCCTTGACATCTCCATCAAGAATAGCTTGGCGAATCCGTGTGGAACTGATCTTGCCCTTTTCGTCCTCGACCGGAGGAACAATGATAATCTCTCCATCAAAATAATCCTTCAGGTCATCTGCAGTTTTCTTATCTGAACCAAAGGTGTAATCAAATCCTGCTACGATAATCGCTGGTTTTAAGGCTCTAACATAAGTATCAAAGAATTCTTGACCCGTTAAACTAGCAAATTTGCTACTAAAGTCCAGTAAGAAAAGAGCCTCTACTCCGTGCCACTTCATCTTGTGCTCCCGTTCCTCATGATTGACGATATGGAGCATGAGCTCAGGTTGGTAAGGTTGTAAGGCAAGTTTTGGTGACTCTGTAAAAGTCATCACGACAACTGGCAGATAATCCTTCATTGAAGCCTTGCTGGCCACTTCAAAAAGTTTCTGATGCCCCTTGTGGATGCCATCAAAATAACCTAGTACAAGGACTGTTTTTCCCGGTACTGCAATGTCTTTTTCGTTCTTAATAGGTACTGTTGTAATCATGAAACTATTATATCATAGAGCAAGTCTTTTCGCTAAGAGGAAATCCCAAATGTCGTTTTTTGCGTCTGAACTGACCTTGATAGACAATTCCAAGCTATGAGTTTTAAAAAATAGCACCTCCTAAGAGATGCTATCGTTTGGTAACTAGTTTACTGTTTCTTCCAAGTCTTTTAACTTAACCGAAACAATCTTAGATACACCTGATTCTTGCATGGTAACTCCATAGATAGAATCAGCTGCCGCCATCGTCCCCTTACGGTGGGTTACGACGATGAACTGACTATCCTTGTCAAAGCGGTTAAGGTAATCCCCAAAACGTTTGACATTGGCTTCGTCTAGCGCAGCCTCTACCTCGTCCAAGATAACAAAAGGAATGGTCTTAACACGGATAATGGAGAAGAGCAGAGCCAGAGCAGATAGGGCTTTTTCACCACCACTCATGAGGTTGAGAGACTGGATTTTCTTACCTGGTGGTTGAACAGAAATCTCCACACCAGCTGTTAAAAGGTCACCCTCAGTTAATATCAAGTCTGCCTGACCTCCACCAAACATCTGTCTAAAGGTCACTTTAAAGGACTCACGAATCGCCTCAAAGGTTGATTTAAAGCGTTCCTTAACCTCATCATTCATCTCTGTGATGGTCTCAAGGAGCAGGTTTTTCGCAGACAAAATATCATCACGCTGGCTATTGAGGAAATCCAAACGATTGTGGACTTCTTCGTACTGTTCAATAGCATCCAAATTGACTGGACCGAGTGAGCGAATAGCTTTCTCAAGATCTTTAACCTCTTGCTCTGCCAGATTGAGATCTTCCAACTCATGTGCTTTTTCTAGAGCCTCAGTGTAGCTGATCTGGTACTGGTCAGTTAATTGAGCTTGTAGATAGCGCAAGCGTTCACTGACCTTTTCCTTTTTGGCTTCAGCACGTGTTTGTTTACGAATCCACTCTTCATTCTGCTGACGAGCCTGATCCAAATGGCTGGCAATATCATCCAGCTGACCCTCGATATCATCCAATTCAAACTGCTTGCGAATCAGACCTTGTTGAAGATTGGCTTTCTGAGTTTTGGCCTCTTCCACCTGCTGACTTAGCAAATCCGTATCCACTTTCTCAAGATTATCAACCTTTTCTTGGAGAAGGCGCTGAATTTCCTCTTGTTCGAGATCCAGATTATCCAATTCCTTACTTAGTCGTTCAATATCAGTCACTTCATACCGCTTTTGTCCTTGCAGTTCTGACTTAAGCAAGCGTGCTTGCGCTACTTGTTCCTGCAAGTTTTGATAACGTTCTTGAATAGCGTTTTTGTTAGACTTAATCTCTTCAATCTCAGCTTCCAGATTTTGCTTTTCACTGGCGATAGTTGCAAGGCGCTCTTGGCATTTTTCCTTGTCCGCTTGCCAATCTCCTTCAGATAGGCGATTTAATTCCTCTTCTTGAAGTTTCCAAAGCGTTTCCAGTTCTTCGACCTGCTGATTGGTTTGTTGATAAGCGAGGTACAAACCTTGCTCCTGAATACGAGCTTGCTCACCCTGAGATTTGATGGCTTCTAATCTTTCTGCCAATACCGCCATCTCATCTTGCAAGGTCTTCAAACTCGCTTCTTCTGACCGCAAGTCAGCTTCTTCTTCAGCAATTTCTTTTTGTAATTGTTCCAGCTCTGGCTTGATGAAAATACTGTTGTTTTGACGATTGGCACCACCCGCGTAGGAACCACCTGTACGCAATTCGGTACCATCAAGCGTCACCATACGAACCTGGTAACGAACTTGACGAGCTGCCGTACGGGCATGTTCTACGGTATCAAAGATAGCCGTTGTGGCTAGCAAGTTTTTGAAAATGGCTTCTAGTCTCTTATCAAACGACACCAACTCATCTGCCATTCCCAGAAATCCTGGACTTGCTGCGATAGCATCTTGATTCTGACTAGAAATCGTACGAGCTTTGATAGTCGTCAATGGAAGAAAGGTCGCACGACCAGCTCTATTGCGCTTGAGGAAATCAATCGCCTTTGTTGCCGCGTTTTCATCTTCTACGATGATATGCTGACTGCTAGCTCCAAGCGCAATCTCTAGGGCAGTTTGATAATGCACATCAAAGGTCAAATGTTCACTGACTGCACCAATGATCCCACCAAGACGGGCTTTTTCTTGAAGAACACTCTTAACACCCGCATAAAAATTACTATGATTTTTTAGGATGTTTTCCAAACTCTGGGCTCTAGCCTGCTTGTTTTTGAGACTGTCTAGACGATCAAAGAGTTGGCTCTGCTGGGCTTGGTAAGAAACTTTCTGCTCCTCTTGTTCCTTGGCACTAGCTTGGTAGTCAGCCAATAATTTCTGAACCTGCTCCTTGGCAGTTTCAAGCTCAGCCTGCTGTTGACTGGCCTTTTCTCTAGCTGTAGCCAGTTGTTCTTTCAGTTTCTCAAGTTGATCAGCTTGTTTTTGAGACTGCTGACGGCTGTTTTCCAACTCATTCTCGATGCGGGTCAGTTGGTTTGAGACATCCGCTTCTTCTTGTAAAAGCGCAACAAAACGTTCACGCAGGAGCTCGATCATTTGGTCAGGATCATCTGAAAATGCCAACAACTCCGCTTCTAAACGATTGAGTTCCTTGTTGTTTTCAGCTAGACTTTCCTCTAACTGTTCCAAGTTCGCTTCTTTTTCAGATTTTTCTTTACTCAGAGCCTTTCTCTTATCTTCCAAAGTCGCCAAACGGGTTTGTGCTTCTTGTTGATTGAGGGCTACCTGCTCAGATTCCAGTTTAGACAAGGCTAGTTTTCGCTCTAAGTCACTGATCAAACTAGTCAAATCCATTAAGCTCCCTTGGTCTTTAGCCATTTGAGCTTGGAGATCTTGGCGTTTCTTTTTAAGAGTTTGATTTTCCTCTTCTAACTCTTCACGTTTTTGGTAATAACTGGTCAAGAGTTCCTGAACCTGCGTTAGCTCGTCTTCTGTTAGCTCTAGTTCAGACTTGTTTTCCTTGATTTGAGCAATCAGTACATCCAAGTAAATCGCCTTGCGTTGACCATCCAAGTCGAGAAACTTGCGCGCATTCTCGGCTTGTTTTGCAAGGGGCTTGATTTGATTGTCCAATTCATAGATAATATCCTCTAAGCGGTCGAGATTGTCTTGAGTTTGTTGCAGTTTGCTTTCTGTTTCTTTTCGACGAGTCTTGTATTTTAAAACTCCAGCAGCTTCTTCAAAAATAGCACGGCGTTCTTCGGGTTTGGAGTTAAAAATTTCCTCAACCTTCCCTTGGGAAATGATGGAGAAGGAATCCCGACCCAAACCGGTATCCAAGAAGAGGTCATGAATATCACGCAAGCGAACTTTCTTGCCATCAATTCGATACTCGCTATCTCCACTACGGTAGATATGGCGTTCTACCTTAGTGACTTGCCCTGCATCCTTAATAAAACCATCTTCATTGTCCAAGGTCACGACAACAGAGGCATAATTGAGTGGTTTGCGACTTTCAGTTCCAGCAAAGATAACGTCCGGCATCTTGCCACCACGAAGACTCTTGACACTAGACTCACCCAAGGCCCATCGCAAACTTTCTGTGATATTTGACTTCCCAGAACCATTGGGTCCAACGACAGCTGTCACGCCTTGGTCAAATACGACCTTGGTCTTGTCAGCAAAGGACTTGAATCCCTGAATCTCAATCTCCTTTAAATACATGAATCCAGCCCTTTCTCAACTGCATTTTTAGCGGCCTCTTGCTCAGCCAATTTTTTAGAACGACCTTGACCTTTTCCGATACTCTTGCCCTCAACCAGAACTTCTACATCAAAAACCTTGTCATGGGCAGGCCCCGTCTCAGAGGTCACCTGGTAGCGAATATCCACATCTCCATTGACCTGGAGCAACTCTTGCAGGTGTGTCTTGTAATCCTTAATCATTTCAAAGTCACCTGCTTCAACCTTGGGAATCATGACCTGATAGATGAACTCTTTTACTCTAGCAACATCCTTGTCCAAAAGCAATGCTCCCAAAAAAGCTTCAAAGGCATCTCCAAGAATGGTGTCACGATTGCGCCCACCAGACTTTTCTTCTCCTTTTCCTAGCTTGATAAACTGATCAAACTGGCAATCACGCGCAAAACCAGCCAAACTCTCCTCACGGACAATCATAGCACGGAGTTTAGACAAATCTCCCTCTGGTTTCTTAGGATATTTTTTATACAGATATTCTGAAATCAATAATTGCAGAACAGCGTCTCCTAAAAATTCCAAGCGCTCATTGTGTGAAATTTTTAAGAGGCGGTGCTCATTGGCATAACTCGTATGAGTAAAGGCCGTTTCCAGTAAGTTTTTGTCTGCAAATTCGATTGCAAAACGCTTCTTTAGTACAGTTTGTAATTCTTTCATACCAACCTCTTTCTAACTGATAACAGTCCTTCTTATTATATCAAAAAAAGCCCCCTTAGTCACTTTAAAACGGGACTAGAGGGGAATTGAGCATTTTTTAGAAGACAATTTCAATTTTAGGGATAAACTTGGGGCGAGATAAAGAAAAAAGCCTTATTTAAGGCTTTCATAGGCTTTTTACATCCACCCTGAGGGAATCGAACCCCCATCTCAAGAACCGGAATCTTACGTGATATCCATTACACTAAGGGTGGAAACTTGTCTTATTATAACAGAAATTTGCTCTAATAACAAGTTTTTTTATGGGTAGACTAAGCGTCCATTAGTGGGATGCATCCCCGTTCCAGATAGAGTTTTTCACGATAACATAATCAACATGTTTAAGGTCAGCAATTCTGCGTCCACCTGCGTAGGAAATAGCACTTTGTAAGTCCTGCTCCATCTCAGTAAGGGTGTCTTGCAAATGCCCTTTGGTAGGAAGCAAAATGCGTTTGCCTTCCACATTTTTATATGCTCCTTTTTGATATTGAGAAGCTGAACCATAGTATTCTTTGAACTGTTCGCCATCAACTTCAATCGTTTTCCCTGGGCTTTCGATGTGTCCTGCAAAAAGGGAACCGATCATGACCATGCTGGCACCGAAACGGATAGACTTAGCAATATCACCATGAGTACGAATCCCACCATCAGCAATGATCGGTTTACGCGCAGCCTTAGCACACCAACGTAGGGCAGCCAATTGCCAACCACCTGTACCAAAACCAGTCTTGACCTTGGTGATACAAACCTTACCAGGACCGATTCCGACCTTAGTCGCATCCGCACCGGCATTTTCCAATTCACGCACAGCTTCTGGTGTTCCCACGTTACCAGCAATGACAAACGTATCTGGTAATTCTTTCTTAATGTGTTGAATCATAGAAATCACGCTATCTGCATGTCCATGAGCAATGTCAATCGTGATATACTCAGGAGCATCAGCCTTGAGTTGGCTAACAAAATCATACTCGTAATCCTTGACACCGACTGAAATAGAAGCAATGAGCCCTTGATCGTGCATGCGTTTGATAAAAGGAATGCGCCCAGCCTCATCAAAACGATGCATAATGTAAAAGTAACCGCCTTTAGCAAGTTGCTCTGCAACATCCTCATCCAAAATCGTCTGCATGTTGGCTGGTACAACAGGTAATTTGAAAGTGTGATTTCCAAGTGTGACGCTTGTGTCTGCTTCTGCACGGCTTTTAATGACACATTTATTTGGGATCAACTGAATATCTTCGTAATCAAAAATTGGAAATTCATTTAACATATCGCTGTCTCGTTTCTTTTGTAATGACCTAGCTATGCTTGCGCATCCCTACGCCTTTTCCGACGTTTCCTTGATTTATTATAAACTAAAGTACAGTTTTTGTCAAATAATTTTAATTATAAAACAATAATGTTCGGTTTTTATAATTTAAATATAAAAAGTGAGGAGATTAGTTTCTCCCCACTTCCTTATCAATATTTCTTTTAAAAATCGCTTCGGAGCTTTCCATCATTTCACAAAATTCATTATAAGATGAAGCATTCTGAGGAATATGGATAGACAATTTCTTCAACAAAGCTCCATAACCTGCTAGCTTTCCTATCTCATTATCAACAACCTTGTGCTTGCTCGGAAAAACAAGACCAGCTTTCTCAGCTTCTAAAATATAAGAATAGGAAATCAGCTGGAATAAGTCCTCACGGTTGATTCCTTTTTCAGTGAACTCCAGTTTCTTATATTTTGCATCTAGAACAATCTTTCGTTCTCTGTCATAAAAATCTGGATATACCTTTCGTTTCCCAACAGAAAATACTGAAATTCCGTCCGTCTTATCTTTATTTCGTGGATGGATGAAACCTTTTGGCAACAAGCTGTGAACATACTCTTCCCAAAGCCAGGCAACATCAAAGAGAATACCATGTACCCTTTGAGATTGAGGGCCAAGACCATGCTTTTCTCTACTCAGAATCATCAAGCAGAGTTCCTGTAACTTTCTGTACTCTCTGAAGTAGGCGTGTCGGATGGGTTTGATTTTATTCATTCTGATAATCTTAGCACGATCAGCTAGTTTATAAGCTGGAGTTGCACGAGTAATTTCAGTTATATTTTCACGATTACTATCAAGTAGTGCTCCAAAACTTTTTTGAATCTTTATGTACTCAATCGTATGCCGAATCAACTGCATGAGTGGATTATCATAGGTAAACTCTCTTGTTGTATAGGCAATATTTCCCGTAAAAGGAAGATTTTTCTTAAGATGATTTCCTACATCAACGGCTCCCTTTACATGACTGTCGTTATGAGAAAATCTCTGGTATTCCTTATAAAGACCTTTTCTGAGAGCAGCTTGTAAATACTTGGGAAAGAGGTAAATCAAAAGCTGATAGAGTTTATCCTCTAGAGATAGACCGACATCCAAACTAGTCAGATTGATATTGAGAACCTTTTGTAAGAGATAATGCAAAAAATGGTCGTTACTTTCATCAGAAAAACGAGAGGCAATCGTTAATCTTTCCTGACCATATCCAAGAAAACCAATCACGTTTCCTGTCTTGATTTCCTGATTAACTGTTTCCAAAATCTTTTGGTCCTTATCTAAATCAAGAGAATTTATCAAATCATTCGGGAAAATAAAGATACGGTCCTCTCGAGAAAGGTTATCCAGTGTTCTATCAAGAAGCGCTTGACTTAGTTTGGGATATTCTGCTACAAAGTCTTCTTTAGCAATTTTATGCTGATTATCAGTTATACGCATCATTATCACCAGTATCTTGCTGAACTGTTTGCTCGTTATTTGTCAGATCAAATGCTTTTTTCAATGTATCCAGAGTTTCGGCCTCCTCATAAGAACCACGTAAGTAATCTTCCAATAGAGGTTTGAGGTAATCAGACCAGAGTAACTCATAGTCAAAATCCACATCCTGCAACTTAAGGAAATAACTTGGTCCGATATGATAATGACTATTTAGCTCTTGAACGTTTTCGATAGCAGCATTCAAGTTTCTTAGACGAGTTTTTGCTTCTTCGGCTTTATCACCAAGCACGTCATCAAGCATACCAACTTGACTCTCGGCAGTAACTTCAACAAAACGGAAACGACGACGCATAGCAAAATCAAAGGTATCTACTGAACGGTCAATATCATTCATTGTTCCGATGATGTAGACATTCTCAGGAATATAAAACTTGTCATCAGTCTCATGTAAATTAGCATATTGGGTAGAAACACTTCCCTTTTCACCACGATAACCAGGGTCAATAGAGAAAAAGAGTTCACCAAAAATCTTTGAAATCTCTCCACGATTGATTTCATCGATGATGAAGACGAATTTC